>JAWXTN010000001.1:0-114318 GCA_044433515.1 Rikenellaceae bacterium
CTCATCGAACAATCCTCGTTTACCTGTACTCTTAAAAATCATAGTGGTTGTACTTTATATTACACTACAAAGATAGTGATAATTTATTGAATATCAAAACTTTAATTTTTAGAAGTCCCCGTCAATAAGTTGATTTTTGTTCATCGTTGTAATGAGTTATATGGATTAATTGTAAATAAATGCAGTGTTAGTTTAAAGGTATTTATCTGCAACGATTCTAAACAAAGTTAAGTTTTTTATTTTAAATTCGCAAATACAAACCCGCCTCGCAACACCGACAAATCAACCCTTTAACGACGAAAATTGTTTAAAAACGTCAACAAACATTACATAAATTTTAAATTTCAGTGACGCTAAAATAAATTAAATTTTTTACACTTTTCCCTAAATTATTTTATATAATAACGCTAAAAAGTGAAAATTTCACCCTAAAATCGACTGGATAAAATGTAATTTCAAGAGAAAATTTCGCTACAAAACTCATAAAAACTGGGGAATTTCTCGCTAAATTCACTACATTTGCACTAACAAAAAATTAAGGAAATATTTAGATATCCCCTCAAGCGCAAAAATTATGGAGTGTATAAACTATGTCGTTCTTCTAGGAAACCTAGGAGCAGACCCAGAAATAAGGGTTTTAGAAACGGGTACAACAATGGCTCGCTTTAGCCTCGCCACATCCGAAAGTTATATCGACAAACAAGGCACACGACAAACCCACACCCAGTGGCACAGCATCGTCTGCTGGCGCAAAGAAGCAGAGTATGCACAGTGGAACTTCCGCACTGGTTCTCTGGTACGCATCGAAGGCAGGCTTCGTTCCAAAGAAATAAACCCAGAACTCCCCCTTAACAAACAGACCCCATACGAAATTATAGCCACAAAGGTGCAGCTAATGACAAATGACGCACTAGTGAAACCTAACGAAAATCACACACCCGACACAGAGTGTAAAGAGTCGAGTCTCCAATCTCAATTTCAGAGCGAGATTCCACCTGCCCCACTAGATGCAGATAAGCTTCCATTCTAGGAGCTTTAACACCTCCCGACAAGCAAGACTCCTCTAGCGAAGGATAAAAGGCACTAAGCGGCTCTTTTATCTTAAATAGACGTATCTCATCCCACAGCCCCTCTGACAAAAATTGAGTAAGCACAACCGCTCCCCCCTCAACAATCACAGACTGTATCCCCCGACTGAGCATATCCTCAAGGACAAAATGCAGCGAAGAATCTACAGCCTCAACAACAGTTGCCGAGCTATCTGCATAGGCTAAAGCATTACTCGAATAGACAATCGTAGAGGCTTCGCTGTCAAAAAGACTCAACCCCCTATCCAAAACAGAAGAACCAGAGAGAACAACCCTCTTAGGATTACGTCCGCTACACTCCCTCACCGTAAGCGAAGGGTTATCCTTTTCAGCTGTTTTACGCCCCACCAGAATAGCATCTTCGACAGCCCTCCAGCTATGCACTAAACACTTTGCTTCACTACTAGTAAACCACGCAGCCGCCACACCCTCAGGACGTGCAGCATCTAAATACCCATCAGCGGTCTCTGCCCATTTAAGAATCACATAAGGTCTACCAAACCTCTGAGCCGTAAAGAACCTCTTATTCAGCTCCACACACTTCTCCTCCTCTACACCCACTACAACCTCAATACCTGCATCCCTAAGCTTCTGAATGCCCCTGCCTGCAACCTTTGGATTCGGATCTGTACATCCTACGACAACCCTTGCCACTCTCTCGCTAACAAGCCTATCAGCACACGGCGGAGTCTTACCAAAGTGCGAACACGGCTCCAAAGTAACATACACCGTAGAGCCAACTATCTCAGCCCTATGCCCCTCCTCAACCGAACTCAGTGCATTAACCTCAGCGTGACCCTCACCATAAACTCTGTGATAGCCCTCGCCAATAACTTCGCCACTGCTGGCGACAATTACACACCCAACCATCGGATTAGGCGAAACACTTCCCCTGCCCTTCTCTGCAAGGCTTAACGCCCGCAGCATATATTCTCTGTCAACTCTTTGCATCATAACTATTCATTTTAAACTTCTCAAACACCTCTAGTTTAAGAACAACAAAGATATAATGAATTATTTTAATACGCAATCCCCCTATGCGATAGAACCACATACCACTGTTTAAAAACTTAAAAAATAGTTTTTTACGACCCGCATATATAGAAATCCAATGTAAAATCGTACCTTTGCACTCGCATTATGAAACACGACACCGAACAAGACTTCATCCAAGAACTCATATCGCTCTATGGCGAGCGTGAGGCTCACTCTATTATTAAGCTCTACAACGAAGAGAAGGGAGAGATAACAGCCTCTGATGCACAAAGGCTGCTCAACTGCGAACCCCTACAATACATCATAGGTCGTGCCCACTTCTGGGGACGAGAATTTGCCGTTAACCCTTCGACTCTAATCCCTCGTGGCGAGACAGAAGAACTAGTTCAACTAATCATAAAGAACCTCACAAAGGAGTTCTCAGGCTCTATCGTAGACATAGGCACAGGCAGCGGAATCATAGCCACAACCCTCGCCCTCGAACTCCCAAAGGCAAAGGTCTCAGCTCTAGACATCTCCGAAGAAGCCATCGAAACAGCAAGGGCTAACAGCCTAGAATTTGCCGCAAATGTAGAGTACTGCGTTCAAGATATCTTCGACTGCAAAGAACTAGACTTCGATATAGTCGTGAGCAATCCCCCATACGTAACAGAGAGCGAAAAAAAGCTAATGCACCCAAACGTTCTAAAATGGGAGCCGCACACCGCTCTATTTGTGAGCGACGAAGACCCTCTGATATTTTACAGGACTATCGCTAGACTCACAAAGAAGACTCTCTATTTCGAAATAAACGAACACTTAGGAGCGCAAATAACAGAGATGCTACTTCAAGAGGGCTTTGAAGACATTCAAATAATCAAAGACATACACTCCAGAGACCGAATATGCACAGCCAAGAGAAAAAAGTAAAGACTCCAGAGCAAGCCCTCAAGACTCTAGAATGGCTATCAGCAAAGATGGAGCGATGCACAAGCGATACACGGCGTTCACTCTACCGCTGGGGCATAACAGAAAGAGAAACACAAGACCGTATAATAGCAAAGCTCACAAGCGACGGCTTTATAAGCGACAGCCGCTATGCAGGGGCATACGTCCGTGACAAGATGCTAGGAGGCAAATGGGGAGAGGCAAAGATAAGAGCAGCCCTAAAGGCAAAGAGTATCGCCACTGACATTATAGAGCAAGCCCTCGAAGAGAACATAAACAAAGAGACACTAAACCACAAACTAGAGAACAACATACGAAAGCATTACCTCAAAGAAGCCCCACGGGAAGAGAACCTCTATAACCTACGAGCAAAGCTCTTTCGCAGAGCCGCCTCACAGGGCTTCGACATTGAGGAGATTAACAGTATTATTTCAAAGATTATAAATGCAGATTAAAACTATATTTTTTACAATTCTCGCACTACTCTATCTTACCATAGAGTCACAGGCACAAACCACAAAGGAGGGTTACTACAGCTCGCCCGTAGGTTTCGATGTGTACCTCGCAGGGAATGTAGGCGAGATACGTTCGAGCCACTTCCACTGCGGACTAGACATCAAAGCTAGCCAGGGCGTTGGCAGCCCAATCTATGCGGCAGCCGATGGCTATATAAGCCGTGTGGGAGTAAGCCCTACTGGCTACGGTCACGTCATATACATATCTCACCCAAATGGCGAAACCTCTGTCTATGGACATTTGAACAACTTTAGAGACGATATCGCAAAGTGGGTAACCCAAAGACAAAAGGCTGCAAAATCCTTCAAAGTCGATCTATACCCACAAAAGAATCAGTTCAAAGTCACTGGGGGCGACACGATAGCCTATCTAGGAAACACTGGCAGTTCGGGAGGTCCACACCTCCATTTCGAAATTCGAAACAAAGACAACTCTCCTGTAAATCTGAACTACTACAAAATCCTTCACGTCAAAGACGATATAGCCCCAACGCTATATACCGTCACACTCTTCGAACAAGACACCGTAGCAGGAGTAACACGCTATACACCCACCGACAAACTCATAGCCACACTTCAGAAAGATGGCTCATATACCTTCGACAAACCGCACCTGACAACTGCACGCCCTTTTTATCTCACCTACGAAGTTATAGACAGAAAGAACGGTTTCAATAACACTATGGGGCTGTATAGCCTAGTGCAGAATGTAAATGGCAAGACAAACTTCGCCTTCTATCTTCCGTGGGTCAGCTACACAACTTCTCAGTACGTCAAGACTTTTATCGAATACTCTCTGCAAAGTTCATCTAAATACCACGTCCCAAGGGCTTATATCTCAAAGAATAATAAGCTAAGCCACTACAACAGTGTAGTAAACCGAGGTCTTATAAACCCACCTGTCAAGAGCGACTCCCTAACAATTGAGACAACCTTCGAAGACGACAATAAGAATACAACGAGAGTGTCTTTCACAGTAAAGCACACAACCGAAGATAAACTAGCAAAGCCCACAGACGAGGAGCTAGCCCATATCAAGGCGGTACGCTGGGACAGAAATTTCAGCTATACAGACTCCACAATCCTCGTAACACTCACAAGCGGCACACTCTTCGACGATGCACCGCTAAAGATTTACAGCGATACGCAAAACAACACTTTCACAATTGGAGAGAGCACAACACCAATAGCAAAGTCTATTCTAGTGAGCGTCAAAGCCACAACAACCGACAAGCAGCTACTACACCGTGCCCTACTCCAAAACACAAAGACAAAAGCCGTAAGTCAAGTCACACACCAGAACGGCTGGCTAAGCGGCAAAATCAGCTCTCTGGGCAAATATACCGTCGTTTACGACACCATACCTCCAAAGGTAACATATCAGGGCTTTAAAGGCAATAAACTCACATTTAAGGTCTCAGACAACCTAAGCGGCATTAACAAATACGACCTCCGCATAGACGGTCAGTGGGTTATATGCCATTGGGATCCAAAGTCTACAACTATGTTCCACACAGTAGAGACCACAGATAACTTAGAGCACGAATTCACCCTCACAGTCGAGGACTACACAGGGGGCGTAACACAGCAAAGCGGCAAATTCAAAGCCACAAAATAACGAACAGAAGAAAAACAAAACACAAAAAAATATATTTCAAGAAAATTATGTATGATTTAATTATTGTAGGAGCAGGAGCAGCAGGACTAATGGCAGCAGGACGTGCAGCAGAACTAGGATGCGACGTACTTCTACTCGAAAAAATGGAGAAGCCAGCACGTAAAATCCGTATCACAGGCAAGGGTCGTTGTAACATAACGAACACACGCCCTAGAGAGGAGTTTCTCGAAAAGGTACGCAGCGGCAAGGAGTTCATAGAGAGTGCGTGGCTAAATTTCGATAATAGAGCGACAATGCTATTCCTATCCTCTCAGGGGCTAGATATCACCGTTGAGCGTGGCGGACGTGTATTCCCTAGCTCAGGCAAGGCTTGGGACGTAGCCAATACTATAGAATACTGGGCACGTGACCTAGGCGTAGAGGTTCGCTGCGACAGCGAAGTTGAGAGCGTAGAGGTAGAGGACGGCAAGGTCAAGGGTGTACGTATCAAAGGCAAAGAAGCACTCGTAGAGGGCAGAAATGTACTTCTCACAACTGGTGGAGCGAGCTATCCTCGCACAGGCAGCAGCGGTGACGGTTACACTATGGCTTATGCCGTGGGTCACACAATCGAGCCTATTACCCCTGCCCTTATCCCACTAGAGATTGACGAAGATTTAGAGCCATACCGTGGGCTAGACCTCAAGAACGTAGGTGTAAAACTTCTAGTCGACGGCATCCCTACCGAGGAGCGATTTGGCGAGATGGAGTTTAGCGACAAGGCAATGGGCGGAGCTATCATTCTACAAATTAGCCGCACCGCAGTCGAAGCGATTATCGACGAAAAGCGAGTAGTTGTAGAGATAGACCTAAAGCCAGCCCTCACTGACAAGAAGCTAGCCTTCCGCCTAGAAAGAGATTTGGAGACTCTACCAGAGAGTGCCCCTATGCGAGCACTACTCGACAAGTTCACACCTCGCCCACTTCACCGCAAGATTGTGAATCAAATTTCACCCGATTTAAAGCTACGCACACCCATAGGCGAGCTAAACGACGAGCTTAAGGAAGGTTTTGTAAAGGTTCTTAAACACCTACAATTCGGCATCAAGGATTACCGTCCATTCGATGAGGCAATCGTAACAGCAGGGGGTGTATCGCTCGACGAGGTAAATCCCGAAACAATGGAATCAAAGAAGATTTCGGGTTTATATTTCGCAGGCGAGCTACTCGACATAGACGCAGACACAGGCGGCTATAACATCCAGCTAGCACTGAGCACAGCACGCCTAGCAGCCGACTCAATAGCAAAGAAATAAACATATAGTTCTCATTTTCTGTTGCACCAAAAGAGAAGCGGGCTTAAGAAATAAATCAAGGGGACTTTCCATATTATTCTGGAAAATCCCCTTTTCTCTTGTTGCATTTTCGAGAGCATTATATGCCCTAAATTTCAGTATATGTATTACACTCTTAGTTTAGATAGCTAGCCGCTGACGAAGCACGGCTCGCAACGTGTGTTTTGAGTGTAGAGATAGCACTATCAAACTGCGAATCACTCGTAAGGAACGAACGCCCAGTCTCCTCTGCATAAGCATACTCTTTAAGCAAATTATAATAGTACTCATAGAGAGCCACCATTTCAGAGGTAACAAATACCTCATCGACACATCTCTGCACCGAGGTATCATAAATTGCCTTATACTCGTCCACGGCAATGAGATAGCTAATAAGCGGCCACGAGCTACTCACACTACTCATATTCAAAGAAAGTGCGCCATCACCCGACTGCAAAGACTCGTTATTATCCCACGGAATCCACGTCAAGAGCCCAGTATTATGATTATTGTACAAGAAATAGTTATGCGCCATATTTCCATAGGTATCCCAATTCTGAATAACGGTATTGACGGCAAGCCACTGCATAAACCTTTCGACATCGAGAATATCTTCGAGAGATTCTTTCCACGCCTCTTCATCGCTTGTACGAGAGCTATCGTGCAAAATATCATAAAGAGCCTTCACATCGCTATAATCACAAGTTTCTTCGTTATTTTTCAGATAGAACTCATCGGTATTATAAGTCCCTTTAGCAAAGCTAGCTGCATCATCCTCTGGCTTATAGAGATTACCTGAGTCACCTCCAAATTGAGTATCCAGCACAGTATCATCCACCTCTTCGACAATAGTAAAGAGCCCAAAATATTTTGAGCCTGAGCCATAATCTATATAGACCTCGCAGAAAGAAGTTTCGGGAGCAGCAATCCCAAAGTTGCGAAAGACATCACTTGCCACCTTCTCTCTCACAAATGACTTGTCGTTATAGTTATTATTCAGATTTAGCTGTTTAAAGCCATAGAAACGCTGGTTCTTAAGTTCAGGAAAATCGTCCTCGAACTCATCAAAATCTAGCTTCATCGAGAGTTTCTTATTACCTGACGAATAGGTTGTACTAAGGCTCGAATTACCTTTATAGCGCACACCCACCTGATACCAGGTAATGCCGTCATAAGACAAAGTACAAGGCACCCACACAGGAGTAAAGTCAAGATCGACAAGCCCACCGCCAAATGACATACCAGAACTCGACGACAGGTTATTGCTAAGATCATTCCACATAGCCGTCCAGTTAGCGGCACTTATCGTAAGGTCGATACGCAGCACAGTTCCCTGCGCAAAGACAACGTCATAATCTGGGTCAACATTCTTACTATGCGTAAGGTCGTTCCAATCCGAATAGTCGCCATCATTTGGGTCACTCAAATCGACCTCCACATCCAGAGTTGTCGTACTACTAGAGCCGCCCGAATATCTATAATTCGGTTCTGTATCACACCCCACAACCCCCAACAAAAATACGACAGCAGCCGCATAATTCATTCCACAATTCATCCAACAATTCAGCCCATAATTCAAAGCAACTTTTCTCATACCTCTCTTTAATTCTAAAAATTAACACCCTCAAAAGGACAACACTCCTTTTCTTAACAACTTCTCACAAAGTTACAAAGAGCCACACACATTCTACAAGCAAAATCTACATAAAGAGTATTTTCTTCAATACAAACCACTGGAGCATTCTACGAATCACAGAGAAAGGCACAGAGAAAGCCCCGCACCTTTTTTAGCATTAGCCAAAAGAAGATACAGGGCTTTAGGTATTATATTCCCTAGAGAGACTTTCCACCTCTCAGAGGAGAGGAACTAGAGAGTCGCAACGCTCTTAAATGGACCAAAGGTCACAGAACCGCAAGTCCAAGTTCTCTCGAACTCATCTATCGTCGTGTTATTACGAGTTCCCGTAATCAAATCTAGATTAGAGAGCGTAACGGCATTAAACATTGTTTCGTCGAGACTTTCAACAACAGACTCAGTAGCAACCGTAAGGCTAGTGAGTGCTGTACAATAAACAAAGACTCTCTCGCCAAAGACCTTAGCCATTGGAATTTCCACAGTCTCTAGATAGCAGAACGAGAAGCACTCCACACCAAACGACTCAGCCTTAGGAAGCGAAATCGTCTTCATAGCCGAACATTGTTCAAATGCCTTAGCGCCGACAGTCACCACATTAGGAGCGTCAACAGTCACAAGGCTATAACAAGAATAGAAAGCTCCATATTCCAGAGTCGTAGCCACAGGCAACGATATAGAGGTCAGCCCTCCACACACAAAGAATGTATATTCGCCAATAGTCTCAGCCTTAGGAAGTGTAACAGATTTAAGCGCGTAGCATTCCGTAAAGACACCTTTACCAAAAGTCTTAGCTTCAGGCAGGTCAATAGTCGAAAGGAGTTTACACTTTTGGAAAACATACTGATCGAAGTTCTCAGCACTTGCCCCTGAGAAAGTGGTAAGAGCCGAACAGTTCAAGAAGGCATATTCGCCTATTGTCACAACACCAGGAAGGTCAACCGTTTTGATTGTTGTACACTCCATAAAGGCTTGTCCTTTGACCTCCTTAACCGAAGCATCAGCTGTAAACGACGTGCTTGTATTCGAAGCTAGGAATGTATGCAAAAGACTCTTATCGCCACTGTAAAGAACCTTATCTTCGAAGTAGTAGTAGTCTGGATTAACCACAATTGACGAGAGGTTTGAACACTTATAGAATGCCCCTGCTCCTATTTCAGAAACTTGTGGCAAATCTAGAGCAGTCAGAGCAGCACACGTACCAAATGTGTAGATACCAAGCGAAGTAGCCTCAGGTATAGAGACTGTTTTAAGGACGCTACAACCGTAAAGTGCTCTATCCCCGATAGACTTAACAACTGGCATAGAGATAGACGAAAGGTATTTAAGCCCATTGTCTGCATCTAACAGAGCATCATCTGGCAGAGCCGTAAGGTTAGGGAATTCAAGTGAGATATTACGTCCTGCCGACAATACCGCAGTTCTAAGTCTCGCAAAGTCATCAGAAGAAGCAGCTGTTTCGTCGTCGATAATCCATATATCATTTTCGATAGATGCGCCATTTGTAGGAATATCTGCAAGCGTATAGTTTTCACCATAAGGTTCATCTGGGATACTTTCGTCATTAATAGATTTAAAAGGTCCAAAGGTATAACCTCCGACAGTCCACATCAGTTCACTGACAGTCGTACCATTTGAAGTGCCTGTTTTGAGGTTAACATTTCCCACACTAAAATTATTAAAGACATTAGCGTCTAGCGTAAGGCTCGACGACTCAGTCGCAAGTGTGATAAATTCTAGTGAAGAACACCATCCGAACGCCTCCTCGCCAACACTCGTAGCCTTAGGGAATTTCACAGTATTCATTGTATAGCAGTAGTAGAATGCTAGCCTACCAATAGTTTGAACCTCTGGCATCTCCAACATAGTGAGTCTAGTGTTGTTGTAGAACGAGAAAACGCCTACACTCTGAACGCTCGAAAAGTCGACCTCCGAAAGGGTTTGACAATAAGCAAATGCGCCCTCTCCGATAGTTTCGAGTTTAGGGGCAGAGAATTTAACCATTGCATCACAACCTCTAAAGGCTTGGAGTTTAGCTTCCACAAGTTCTGGGAGTTCCAAAGATTGAATACCGTCACAGAAATAGAAGGCATTCTCTCCGATAGTCTGAACCTTTGGCAGGCTAGCTGTTTGAATTCCTGTACAGAAACCAAACGCACCGTCATCTATCACAGTTACCTTATCAAAGCTAATACTCTTTAGCGATGTAGCCATACGGAAGGCTAGTTCACTGATTTCTTCTACCTCTGGAAGTTCAATCTCTTCGAGCGAATAGGTTTCTCTAAATGCGCCTCTACCAATTTCCACAGCCACAGGAGCCTTTACCGAAACAAGTGAAGTAGGAACATCGCCAACGAAGTTATCTGCGCTTGTATTTTGATTGTATAGCTCAATATCAAAGAAAGCATAGTGAGGAATAGTCAGAAGATTAGGGAACTCAACGCTAATCTTACGACCCTCATCGCTAGCTGCCATAAGGGCATCCCATAGAGGTTTAAACTCGCCATCTCCCAGAATCGAATATGTTCCATCACTGCCAACGCTAGGATTACCAGTGCCGTCTAACGAAATCTCTCTCACACCGCTATCTGCGACTGTATCTACAATTACCCAAGTATCGCTTTCAGGCAAGTTCTCAGCATCAATATTTGCTAGGGTCAAATCCCCCGTAGCATCTGGGTCATCTGGATTATCTGGATCGTCTGGATTATCTGGATCATCTGGTGTAACAATCTCCTTTGTAACACTTACAAGACACTCGGCATAGACGCTAGGCTTATCGACACTCGAAGCCGTAATTGTAGCCTCACCTTCTGCTATAGCGAGAACAACACCCGCCTGGCTAACAGTTGCCACCTCCTCATCGCTACTCTCCCACACGAGGCTCTTATCAGTAGCCTCCTCTGGTGTTACAGTAGCTGTGAGTGTATATGTTGAATCGACACTTAGAGTAAGCGACGATTTATTTAGCGAAACCGTCTCAACAGACGTTTCAATCAAAACTTCCGCCTCCTCACACGAGTAGAACCCTAACACTAGGGCAGCAGTCAGAAGCGCACTAAAAATTTTTCTCATAGGTTTTAAAAATTGGTTTTATGGGATTTCTAATAATTTCCTTTAGAGAACTTCTAAAAATTCCCTTTAGTTTTCTTTTTTTTAAAAAACAAGGGGAGCTATAAGCACTCCCCCTTAGCCATTAGTCTAGCGTAATACTTTTAAAAGGACCAAATGAATTTGAGCCCACGCTCCACATATTACCGTCCACTGTCGAGCCATTACCAGTACTTGTCGTAAGGTTAATAGCCTCTAGCGATTCCATATTTTTAAAGGCGATAACATCGACACTAAGCGAGCTACTCTCAGTTGCTAACAGTAGATTATCTAGTTTTGTGCATCCTTCGAAAGCACCCTCGCCCACCGAAGTCACAATAGGAGCTTCAATCGACGTTATCGAGTTACAAGCATAGAAAGCGTACTGCCCAAACGAAGTCGTCTTAGGCAAGTTAATCTCAGAAAGGACATAGCAATTAATAAACGTGCCATAACCAAGTGTTTCAAGCGAAGCGAATGACACAGTAGTAAGTTTGCTACAATTTTGGAAAGCGTTGTCATAAGTCGCAACAACTCCATCAGCCTCAAATGTTACAAGCGAGCTACAGTGCGCAAATGTAGCAGCCGTAATTTCCGTAACCTTTGGAATAGAGATAGACTGCAAAGCCGCACAAGTAGTAAATGCGCCCCCTCCGATATATGTAACCTCTGGGAGGTCAAGCGACACGATAGACGTACAGTCGATAAACGCCATCTCTTGTATGGTTGTAAGTTTTTCTAGAGAAGAGATATTTTTGAGCGAGTAGCATTTTTGAAATGCGCAACCGTCGATAAGTTCTACTTCTGGCATATCTATTCCGACAAGTTTTTCGCAGTATAAGAATGCCATATCTTTAATTGTTTTAACCTTTGGAAGGTTTACAATTAGCAGTGCCTTACAGTAGTAGAAAGCATATTTATCTACATAAGTAACAGCAGGAGCTTCAAAAACAGCTAGCGACGAGCACTTCCAGAAAGCACTATTACCAACGGTCAAAGCCTTTTCAAAGACCACAGCTCCCAGAGCCGTACAATCCGAGAAACATTCCTCTTCGATTGTCAGAACCTCAGGGAATGAGATAGAGCTAAGCGACGTACAGTCAGCGAAAGATTGATACTCAACCGACACTGCCTTAGGCGCACTGATAGACCCTAAGTTTGTAGCACCAGAGAAGGCATACGACGTAAAGCAGTTGAGGTCTGGAAACTCCAACGACACAACTCTACCAGCCGAAGCTAGAGCAGCCTTCACACGAGCGAAGCCATTTGAGCTTTTATCAGGGTCTAGGTCTGTAATAATCCACGTATCTGCAACAATAGTCGAGCCATCGGTAGGTATATCGTCAAGTGTGAAAGATTGAGTCTCAGGTGCCACGTAGTAGCTCACCGAATTAAATGGACCAAAAGTAGTTTCGCCCACTGTCCAATAGTTACCGCTGATTGTAGAGCCATTACCTTCGCCTGTAATAATATCAATTTGCGACACAGGAGCAGTATAGAAAGCATCCCAGTCGACATAAAGCGTTTCTGACTCAGTACCAAGAGTAAGGGTCTTCAAGTTTGAAGCCTCAAAGAATGACATAGCTCCTATTGTTTGAAGAGCTGGCAACGAGACAGTTTCAAGCGACGAACACTTCCAGAAAGTTTGGTCGCTAAATCTAAATGCCATAGGCAGAGAAACAGTCTTAAGGGCATAGCAGTCCGAGAATGCAGCCATTGCAACAGCTTGAAGACTTGGCAGCTCGACAGTTTCGAGTGCTTCACAGTGCCAAAGCGCACACTCACCGAGGCTCTTCATCAGTGGCGTGTTAATCGTTTTAAGAGAGGTACAGTTGCTAAATGCGTACTGGTCAATATACAGCAGACTCTCGCCCTCAAATGTTGTAAGCGACGAGCAAAGGCTAAATGCCTCTTGAGGCACAGTTATAAGTTCAGGAAGCGATACAGACAGTAGGCTTGAACAGTTTTGGAACGCCTGCACGCCAATCGTATTAACCTTAGGCAGCGATACTGTTTTAAGTCCCGTAGCCAAATAGAATGCCGCCATTTCGATAGTAGTAGCCTCAGGAAGTGAGATAGAAGCTAGAGCCGTACATCCATAGAATGTGTAGTCTTCGACAGTTTCCAATAGCGGAGCTTCAACCTCCACAAGGGCAGTACAGTTATAGAACGAGATATTCGAAGTAGATGTAGCCTTTGGCATCGAAACGCTACGAAGTCCCTTAGCGTGTGAGAACGACAGTTCCCCAATTTTGGTTGCGCTAGGCAGTTCAACAGCAACGAGTGCTAACGGATAATTTGCAGTGCCATTCACGTCATTTGCAGCGTCAAAGAAAGCAAACTTAGGAGTCACAGTCATATTCGAAAGAACCACCGTAATTTCACGACTCGCCTCCTCAGCTGCCTCAAGTGCAGCGTATAGGTTATAGAAATCGCCATCTCCTGTATAGGCACTAACCGTACCGTCCGCAGCATAGCTAAGACCAGTGCGCACACCCGACGAAGCCGAAGCATCTGTTATAACCCATCTGTCAGTTTCAGGCAGGTTCTCAGCATCAATCGAAGCAAGGGTAAGTTCACTCTCTGGTTCTGGGTCAACATTTTCATCCGTAACGGTCACTACACACTCATCGCTCAGGTCTGAGTCCTCATCGCTACTAACCGTAATTGTAGCCTCACCGACAGCGATAGCCACAACACAACCTTCCTCATCGACAGTAGCCACACTTGTATCACTACTCTTCCACGACACGTTTTGGTTATCTGCATCCTCAGGCTCAACCGTTACGGTAAGAGTCTCAGAGTCTCCTATCACTAGCGCAAGAGTCGATTTATTTACACTCACCGATTCGACAGGAACGCTAACACTCTCTGCATTGACTGTTACAACACACTCGTCATAGAGGTTAGAGTTTTCTTCACTTGTCACCTTAATGGTTACAACACCTTCTGCAATTGCCAGAACATAGCCGCCATCGTCAACCGTTGCGACACTCTGGTCACTAGAGCTCCAGTAGACATTTTTGTTGTCAGCATCTTCGGGCGAGACAGTAGCGCTAAGTGTTACATCTTCACCTATTGCCAGCGTGAGTTTACTTTTATTTAGCTCCACCGACTCGACATAGACAGTAGAGTCAACCTCTGATTCTTCGCAGCCCACAAAGGCTGCAACGAGGAAAAAGCCTAAAAGCATAGGAAATAATTTTTTCATAATTTTGTTTGGTTATTTGTTATAGGGACTTCTAGAAGTTCCCAGATTTTAATTTTTAAAAGTTCAAAGGGGGGTGAGAGATTTCGAAAAGGTATTTTAGGGATTTTAGGGATTTTTCTAAAGCCCCCTCTCTTTAAAAGCAAAACAAGGAGAGACAGAGGCAACAAAACCCCTAGCTCTCCTCGTCTATAATGTTAAGGAAAGTCTATGTTTACTCCACAGTTATAATTTCCTTGAATTGTACTCCAGCAGCGGTAACATACCAAATATTATTTGCAATAGCGACACCTGTCACATCTTCGCTACCTGTCATAAGAACAACGTCAGTCGCCATATCGCACTGAGTAATGAAGTTCACAGGAATAGATACTGCTGCCGAGCTAGTACAAACCGTTAGGCTCGTTAGAGCTGTATTGTTCCATATAGCATAAGCAGCAAGGGTTGTAGCCGCAGGCAGATAAATAGTAGTAAGGTCATCGCAATACGCAAGAGCATCACCTCCAACCGAAGTAACCTTAGGGGCAGAAATAGAAGCTAGGTTATCAGTACCTGTCCAAGAACTTTCATCGTAGAGGGCACCCGAAGGCAAAGAAGTAAGTTCTGTAAATTCTAGCGATATGTCACGACCTGCGCTACGCACTGCCGCTTTAAGGTTCGAGAATTTGCTCGAAGTCGAAGCCGAAGCATCTGTAATAACCCACGTATCTCCAATGATAGACGAGCCATCAGTTGGAATAGTAGCGAGTGTATAGGTAGGTTTTTCAGTACCCGAGAAGTAGTTCGCAGATTTAAAAGGACCATACTGAGTACTCCCAACAGTCCACATATTACCGCTTACAGACGAGCCATTTTCACCACCTGTATAAAGGTTAATATTTGCCATAGAAGCCCCTTCGAAAATTTGCGAATCGACACTAAGCGAAGTAGACTCCGTAGCGATATAGAGGTTTTCAAGGTCGTCAGCACCAAAGAACACAGAGCCTTCAATTTCAGTTACCACTGGCATCCAAAGTGTGGTAAGCGACGAGCAGCCAGAGAATGCCTGCGAGCCTAAAGTTTTAAGGCTAGCGAGCGACACTGACATCAGCGATTGACACCCATAAAATGCGCTCGAAGAAAGAGTCGTAAGAGCAGACAGTGACACCGACTGAAGGTCAGTTGCATAATAGAAGGCATACTCTCCAACCGCAGTTGCCTGAGGAGCTTCGATAGCCACAAGGTTTTCGAGAGCATCGCCTCCACTCATATAGAACGCCTCAGCAGGGAAACTCTTAAGGCTAGGGAATTTAACTGTAACATCTCTACCAGCCGAAGCGATAGCCTCTCTTAGATTAGCAAAATCGCTACTAGAAGAAGCACTAGCATCTGTAATAGTCCACACATCCTCGCCAATAGACGCACCAGAAGTAGGAACAGTACTGAGCGAGTATGTAGCAGGCTCTGGCTCAACATAATATTCAGCCGAGTAGAAAGGACCAAAGACATAGCTACCAACTGTCCAATAAGTATAGGCGATAACCGAGCCATTCGCATCACCTGTTACAAGCGACACTTTCGACAAATCGGTTGTAGAGTTAAATGTATCTTCGTCCAGATAAAGCGATGTAGATTCAGTAGCCATCAACAGGTCTGTAAGAACGTAGTTTTGATAGAAGGAGTTACTTGCCATAAATTTAGCTTTAGGAAGAGATACACTTTCAAGTTCCCAGCACGCCCAGAATATCATCATTTCTAATGTTTCCGCATTTGGAAGCGACACTTCTTTAATAGTGTTACAGTGCGCAAAGGCACCAGTTTCCACATACGAAACAAGAGGCAGATTAACCGTCTGAAGCGATGTACAGCTAGAGAAAGTATAAGCCGCAAGGGTTTCAAGTTTAGGCATAGAAACAGACTCTAACGAAGTACAGTTCTGGAATGTATATCCCGCAACGGTCGTAACCTTCTCAAACTCGACACTCTTCAAACCGCTACAACCAGTAAAGGCATATAGAGGCAAGCTCTGAAGGAGTGGAAAATCGACTGACTCTAGAGATGTACATTTTTGGAATGCCATATATCCAAGCGTAGTAACGCCAGGAGCATCTACCTTTTGCAGACCATAGGCTTCGTAGAATGCACCATTTCCAATCATAGAAACAGATGGCAACGAAACTTCCGCAAGAGTACTACATCCATAGAACGTATAGTCTTCGAGAGTCACTAGTTTAGGAAGTTCAACACTCACAAGCGAAGAACAATGATAGAACATAATTCTAGAAGTAGCAGTAGCACTAGCTAAAGAAACGCTACGAAGTCCACTACAATAAGCAAACGCCTCTTCGCCAAAGTTTGTAGCCAGAGGCATCTCTACAGAGACAAGTGCAAGAGGATAATCTTCTGTTCCGCTAATAACGTTCTCTACGTCATAGAGGGCGAACTGAGGGACAGTTGTAAGGTTAGGGAATTGAAGTGAGATTTCACGACCAGCCTCTTCGGCAGCTTCGAGAGCCATATATAGGTTATAGAAGTCACCATTTCCGTCATACGAAACTGGGCGGTCATTACCTTCCACATAGTTAAGTCCGCTACGCACACCGCTATATGCCGCAGCATCGGTAATAACCCACACATCCGAACTAGGAAGATTCTCTGCACTAATTGTAGCGAGCGTCAATTCTGCACCTGGATCAACTGGTGTAGAGCTAACCGTTACAACACACTCGTCTTTAAGGTCTGAGTCCTCATCACTCGAAACAGTGATAATAGCCTCACCCTCTGCGATAGCTGTAACAACACCATCCTCGTCAACCGTAGCCACATCTTCGTCGCTACTTACCCAGCCCACAGTTTGAATATCTGCATCCTCAGGCTCAACCGTTGCCACAAGAGTTCCACTTGCTCCAACAGTAAGTGTTAGACTATTTTTATTAAGCGAAACCGACTCTACTGAAACAGCTATATTCATAACCTTTACAGCACACTCATCGCTCAAATTTGGGTTCTCATCACTGCTCACAGTAATGACGGCTTCACCCTCAGCCACAGCAGTCACCAAACCGTCCGCATCGACAGTAGCGATACTGCTATCACTACTCTTCCAGTTCACCTTTTGATTATCAGCATCTTCAGGAGTAATAGTAACTGTAAGAGTTACAGTAGCATCGACAGAGAGCGATACGCTAGATTTATTAAGCGAAACAGATTCAACAGAGATTTCCGTAATAATATCTGACTCATCGCAGCCGACAACAAAAACAGAAAACATAAGCCCTAGAAATGCCAGTAATAATTTTCTCATAAGATTTTAAATGTTTTTAAGTAAATATAATGTTTTGTGAGAACTTAAAAGAAAGACATATAAAAAAAATTAGCTTCCTCCACACATACTTTCCAATCGCAAATATAAGAATTTCATTCCAGAATTAAGTCCTTTTCTTTTAAAAAAACTATAGGGAACTTCTAAAAACTGGCTTTTTTTGATTTTTGATTATAAGGCTTTAGATTTGGATTTTTAAAAATGTAAGCGTAGGGGTTCCTACGGTGCATTTTCAAAAATTCGAAGATGAAGTCTTAGAATCAAAAAGCATTAAAGTCCAGTTTTTAGAAGTTCCCTATACTAAATTCCGATAATCCTTATTTCGGAATTGCATATAGTTCTACACATAGATATTTTGAGTAAATATAAGACAAGGAAACACTCAAAAATCAAAACACAACAACAAAAAAGGGAAGCCCTCTTTCGATAGGACTCCCCTTGTTTAGAAATTATGTATTAGGAGATTCTCAAAAATCATCCAAACGACAAGAGACTTTACTTTAGCGATATAATATACGGAACTCCCACGCCTTAAAGCTATAGGTCTGTTCACAGCTAAGCTCAACATTTGCCGAGCTCTTAGCCCCTTTCCAGAGCATTTCCTTATATTTGCCAGAGAAATCTTTGTCCTCGAAGCGTGCCTCAACTGGACTATCTCCAAGATTAAACAAAGCGATAACAGTCTTTGCTCCAACTCTGCGCTTCACCGCAAACATTTGCCACGAGACATTGTTGTCTATTCCCACAATATCGCCCCCCTTTTCGCCTGCAAGGAGTGCAGGGTGGCTATGCTTCAAATCACAGAGTCCCTTATACAAACGCTCAATAGCCTGACCACGCTTATTACTGCTAAGGTTTATCCAGTCAATTGTATCACGGTCAAAGAACTCCAACTGACGAGCCTGCCCTACCTCTTGACCTGTATAAATAAGCGGCATACCGCTAAGAATAAAGGTCAGCGCAGCAAAGGTTTCCGCTCCATCTCCCATACGAGTTATAGAACTGCCATTCCACGAGTTCTCATCGTGGTTCGACGTGAAGTGCATACGTAGTGCCGACTCATCATATATACTGCTCTCATACGCCAATCTCTCGCCAAGGGTATAACAATTAGCCTCACCCTTTGCAATCTTATTCATCAAGTGGTGTTCCTCCCAGCTATATGTAGCGTCAAAGGCATCGTGAAATTCAGGTCCTTCAGACTCTGCTAGCATAAAGAGTTCTTTACCCAGTCCTTCCGCCACCTTTGTAAGTTCCTTTGTGGCTCTGTGCCAAAATTCCATAGGCACGAGCATAGCCATATCACATCTAAATCCGTCAATCTTCGCTTTTTTAAGCCAGAATGCCATAGACTTAATCATCTCTGTGCGCATCTCTTCGCTCTGGTAGTTTAGCTTAGCTGTATCACTCCAGTCAAACGGTGTAGCAAATTCATTCTTTTCAGCATCCCATTCAAACCACTCTGGATGTTCGGTAATCCATCTAGCATCACGAGCCGTGTGGTTCGACACCCAGTCCAGAATAACATACATACCCAAATTATGAGCCTCAGCCACAAAGTTACAGAAGTCCTTCATCGTACCGAATTCATCATTGACTGCCGTATTGTCTTCAATAGAGTAATACGAACCCAGCGTACCCTTTCTTCGTTCGTTACCGATAGGGAAAATCGGCATCATCCAAAGGATATCGACTCCTAGTTCCTTAAGTCTAGGCAGGTGTTCCATAGCCGCACGGAAAGTTCCATCGACTGTAAACTGACGAGTATTAAACTCATAAATAATTGCGCTATCTGTCCACGACGGATGTTTCTTCCCTCCTCTGTGAACTTTGTATATGATATTTCCCATTAGTATATTTGTGTGTTTTTTGTTGTGTGGCTTTACTAATAAATCATCTTTCTAAAAGCCTCTATAATATTTTTGGTTAATTGTTTCTATCCTCGTGCATCGACACCCCAGTGGAGTTTTTCTCTGAGTGTGTCATAAAAATTACTACTATCAAAAGTCACCAGCCTCAACGACTCAGAGCTACTCGAAATCTCAAAACGCTGCCCATCCTCAATCCTATAGCTCGTATTATCAATTGTCGAGAGGACACCCTCGCCAAATCGAGACCTTGCCACTATCTCAATTGTCGAGCTATCCGAAACGACAAGTGGACGTAGGCTCAAATTATGTGGTGCTACGGGCGATATAATCAAGCATTTGGCATCTGGTGCGAGTATAGCTCCACCCACGCTCATCGAATAGGCAGTCGAGCCAGTAGGTGTTGAAACGATAATCCCGTCAGCCCAATACTTAGCCACTCTAACACCGCCAATCTTCAAATCAAACTCCACCATCGAAGCCCCCACTCTTTGAAGCGTAAACTCGTTAAGGGCATAAAAGTGTTGACCGCTATTACAATTACACACCTTTAGCATCAAACGGTTCTCAACCGCATACTCTCCACTTCGAACCGCTTCTATAGCCTCTCTACACTCCTGCATCTTTATCTTTGCAAGGAATCCTAGTCTACCGCTATTTATACCCAGCAGCGGAGAGTAACTCCCCGAACCCTTCATACGCCTAACCGCCTCCAACAAAGTACCATCTCCGCCCAGCGAAACTACAAAATCGAAGCTCTCATCAATATGCTCTGGGTTAAGAATATAACCTACACCCATATCTGTCAGCACAGATATTAACTCCTCGATTTTAGAATTATCACTTCTCGTATATATAGCTAGTTTCATATAAATTTCATATATTTGCAGGCACAAAGCTTCTTTATCTTTTGGGTAAATCAAGAAAATCACAGCTAAGCATTAGCAGGGGGTTAAGCTAAAGTTCAAAAACTCTCATCTTAACTTCACTTATCAAAAGGCAAAGATACAAAATTAACTCAAAAATACTAATAATTTTATGACAAAACTTAGCGTAAATATAAATAAAATCGCAACTCTCAGAAACTCAAGAGGTGGCGACGTGCCAAACGTCGTAAAGGTAGCCCTTGACGCAGAGCGTTTCGGTGCAGAAGGGATAACTGTTCACCCTCGTCCCGACGAGCGTCATATCCGCAGACAAGATGTCTACGATTTAAAGAAGGCTGTCACAACTGAGTTTAATATCGAGGGCTATCCCTCAGACGATTTTATCGCAATGGTTTGCGACGTTCGCCCTGAGCAAGTGACACTAGTACCTGACCCACCAGAAGCCCTTACGAGCTCTGCTGGCTGGGACACCATAAAGCACAAGGATTTCCTAAGAGAAGTCGCAGGAAAGTTTAAAGCCTGTGGTATTAGAGTATCTATCTTCGTGGAGGCTAACGACGATATGGTAAGAGGCGCAAAGGAGACCCTTACCGACAGAATAGAACTCTATACCGAAAGCTATGCACGCCTCTTTGAGGAAGCAGAGGGCGACACAGCTAAAATCGAAGCGGCAATCGCTCCATTTATAAGCGCAGCAAAGGTAGCCACAGAGTGCTCTCTTGGCATTAATGCAGGTCACGACCTTTCGAAAGAGAACCTTAGATATTTCGCAGAGAATATCCCATCTCTTAGCGAGGTATCAATCGGTCACGCACTGATAGCCGATGCGCTATATCTTGGGCTAGAAAACACTATTGGCATCTATCGCCGCTGTCTCGCAAAGTAATTCTCTTATAGAAAAACGATTATGACACAAGAACCCATACAAGTAGACTTAAATAACAAAACACTAAAGCTCATAGGCACACTAGCCGACTCTCTTGGAGTCGACGCTTATGTCGTGGGGGGGTATGTACGAGATTATTATCTTCGTCGCTCGCTCACCGATATCGACGTAGTGGTTGTGGGTTCAGGCATTGAGTTAGCCAAGGCTCTTGGCAAGACTCTTAAACGCAGAGTATCGGTTTTCGAGAATTTCGGTACTGCAATGGTTCGTACAGAGGAGGATGGCGAGATAGAGTTTGTAGGGGCACGCAAGGAGAGTTACCGTGCAGATTCTCGCAAGCCTATCGTGGAGAATGGCACACTTGAGGAAGACCAGAGGAGGCGTGACTTCACGATTAATGCAATGGCTTTTTCTTTGAACTCGGCTACATACGGCACGCTACTCGACCCATTCGAAGGAATGGAGGATATGGAGGCGCAGCTTATACGCACACCACTTGACCCCGACACTACCTTTTCGGACGACCCACTTCGTATGCTTAGAGCCGTACGGTTCGCCACACAGCTTCATTTCAATATTTGGGAGGAGACCTTTGAGGCAATTTCACGCAACTGTTATAGACTCTGGGAGACTACATCTAGGGAGCGTGTTACGGGTGAGTTCATTAAAATTATGAAGTCAGACAACCCTGCACGTGGCATTGAGCTACTCGACAAGAGTGGACTTTTGCAGGAGATATTCCCCGAGCTATGCGCTCTTAAGGGTGTAGAGAGAGTCGGCATTCACGCTCATAAGGACAATTTCGAACACACACTACAAGTGTTAGAAAATGTCGCAAAGCGTTCCGACAACCTATACCTACGCTATGCTGCCCTACTACACGACATCGGCAAAGCACGCACTAAACGCTACGACAGCCGCCTAGGCTGGACGTTCCACGCCCACGAGGTTATAGGGTCACGTATGGCAGTCGATATTTTCCGTGAGCACAAGCTACCTATGGGCGCAGAGCTAAAGTATGTTCAGAAGCTCATTTCGCTACACCTACGCCCTATAATCCTATCGGAAGACATCGTAACGGATTCGGCAGTCAGAAGGCTACTATTCGAAGCAGGCGACGACGTAGATGACCTAATGCTACTTTGCGAAGCGGATATCACTAGCAAAAATGACGCTAAGGTTCAGAAGTATCTAAAGAATTTCCAGATTGTACGCTCTAAGCTTGTAGAGATTGAGGAAAAGGATAGGGTTCGTAATTTTCAGCCGCCAATCGACGGTGCTCTTGTTATGAAGGTCTATGACCTAGAGCCTTGTTCGGTAATAGGCGAGATGAAGACGATTATTAAGGATGCTATTTTGGAGGGAGAGATACCCAATGAGTACGAAGCGGCTTATGCCCTTATGGAGAAGCTAGCCGAGGAGCGAGGACTAAAGAAGCGAGTAACGCCACTAAAGTAATGACAATAGAGTAATGACAATAGAGTAATGACAATAGAGTAATGACAGGCATATCCAACGTAGAGGCTATGAGTCAGCAGTGGGATGCCCTTGTATCGGAGTATATCGACACTGAGCCAACCCGTGTGGCAATCAAGAGCGGCAACGCTGAGCTAGCCACAGCTATAAAGTATTTACAGAGGGCAAAATCTAAGCTACCTCTATGGCACGCTAGCCGTTGTTATATAAACTCCACACTCTTCGAGCAGTCCTCATCTGAGGTATCTGCCACAGCAAAGTTCGAGGGCGAGGGAGGGAGTGTAGCCATTGACTTGACCTGCGGACTAGGGGTCGACACTCACGCCCTGAGTACCCTTTTCGAGAGGGTTCACACCGTAGAGATTGACAACGAGAAGGCAGAGATAGCACGTTATAATTTCAAGAGGCTATCAGCACAGAACATAACAGTCCACAACACAAATTCAGAGGCATTTATAGAGGAGCTTTTAGCCAATAGAGAGACCCACCCGATAGCACAGCGAATCGACCTAATATATATCGACCCTTCGAGGGTAAAGGACGGTAAAAAGGTCTATTCACTCGAAGACAGTTCGCCAAATATCATAACCCTTCTACCAAAACTATTGGAGCTAACAGAGAGGGTTATAATCAAGCTATCGCCCCTTTACGATGTAGAGGAGTGTTTCAGAGTCTTTGGCAATATAGCATCAGTGAGTTGCAGTGTAGCGGTACTTTCCACGAATAACGAATGCAAGGAAGTCCTCGTTCGATTAACCAGAAGCACACAAGAGCCTACCGAAACTTCAGAGGGGGAATCCATAGAGCATATAGTAATAAAGTCAGGCGAGGTTCAACGCCAAATAACGCCCTACTCTTCTAACACACGTGAGCCAAACGGCACTTTAGATATACACAAAGCCGAGTATATCTATGTACCAGATGTAGCGTTCTATAAGTCACGCTGCACCGCAGGGTATGCAGCCCAGCTAACAACTCCCGAGAACTACACACAAGAGGGCTATATCTTCACAAAAAGCCCCCTAGAAAGGGCGTTCCTAGGCACAACCTACAAGCTAACCGCCCAAATGCCCTACAAGCCAAAAGCGATAAAAGAGCACCTAAAAAGCGCAGCCATAAAGACCGCCACGCTCCATATCCGTAATTTCCCCTACACTCCCGAAAAGATAAAAAAAGACTTAAAGCTAAAAGAGGGCAACGCCACCCACCTATTCTTCACCGAAATAGACGGCACACCAACAGTCCTAACCGCCCAAAAGCTCTAGCACCCTGACTCCCTGAGAGCATTAGAAATAACCTAAAAAAAAGTTTACGAACAGACCTATTGATATGAAAGATAATAAAGACAGAGAGTTTATACCCTTCGACGAGGTTATGGACGAAACATTTGGCAAGAGTGGCACACCCCAAAGAGCCGATTACGACAAGAGCATAGAGTTATGGGCAGACGGTCTAAAGGCAAAAGAAATTCGTGAGGCAAAACCCGACTCAAAGAAATAGACTCCTAACACTCCCTCTCCTATCAAACGTAGAGAAAGGAGTTATAGTTTTGATTTTAGCTGTCTTATTCTGTTATAGGCTTCGTCAATGCGGGCTTCTGATACTTTGCCGCTTTTCACTAGTGAGCGCAGTATCGAGAGGGTGCGGTGCGAGAAGTCAGCTTCGAACTCTGCTGCGTTGTTTCCCATAATTATCATATCTACCCCTGCATTTAGGGCTAGCTCCAAGGCGTGCTCCAGTGAATAGTGCTCTACTATTGCTCCCATATTCATATCATCTGTGGCTATCACTCCGTTGTAGCCCATATCTTTGCGTAGGATATCTATTGTCTTTTTCGAGAGCGAAGCAGGATACTCGTCGTCAAGGTTCGAATTAAAGAGGTGACCTATCATAACTATATCGTTATAGCCACCCTCTATCATACGACGATATGGAGTAAGCTCATCATCACTCCACGTCTCAGTGATATCTACAAGCCCCAAATGGCTATCCTTTACTGAGCTGCCGTGACCTGGGAAATGTTTTAGTGAGGTTATAACCCCTAAAGAATCGTGCCCCTCAACCCACGCCTTTGAGTGCAAATACACGCTATCGGCAACAGAGCTAAAGGCTCGCTCTTTACCTGCAATTATAGGATTCTCCCTATTAATATTCAAGTCAACGCACGGAGCGAAGTTAACATTAACGCCCAGCTCCCTAAGCGTACAAGCAGTTGCAACCGATGCCGCAAAAGTAGAATCAGTAAAACCCACACGCCCCAACTCCCACGCACTGCGTGTCGCTGGAAATCCATAGATAGGTTTAAGTCTATTTACAAGCCCTCCCTCCTGGTCGATACACAAAAATAGCTCTGGCAGCCCACTCCTGTGAGCAATATCTTGAAGCGAGGAACAAAGCGCAGAGAGCTGAGAGGGCGACTCCACGTTACGCACCCCTAGATTATCAGAGAGGTTCATATCAAAAAAGATAACACCCCCGACACCACACTCCTCAATGGCACTTGTCACAACACTATCAGGTGTTGTACCCACAAAGCCGACAACCAAAAGCTGCCCCAACTTCTCATCCAAAGAGGGCGCACATCCCACCGCCACAAGCGATGCAAAGAGACTAAAGAGAATTTTACGCATACGTATTTGTTTTATTCGCAAATATACAAAAACATTTCGTAACAATCCTAATCTTGTCGAGCACGCCCCCTCTCTATCGCTCAGTTTTAGAAATGAGCCTTACCGTTACTATTTTTTGAGTCCTCCTTCGAGGGGACAGCTTCTATTACATCCCAGTGCTCAGCAATCTTATAATTCTCAACTCTAAAGAGGTCATAAAAAACCGTTGGAACTCCGCCCCCTTCGCCATAAAGCCCCTCGCTAACGCTAAGCACAAAATTACCCTCGCCCAACACCTTGCAAATACGGTGATACTCCATCGTCATCTCAGCATCCTGCATCTCCACAAATGCCCTCTGCATAGCTTCAAGCCCATCGCCCACCAGAGGGTTATGCTGTATAAGGTTACCTCTATCGAAATACTCCTCTATAAGAGATAGGTTCTCGCCCATTAGAATATCCCTCACAAACTCCTCTGCCACAACCTTATTTTCTTCGGTTCTCTCGCTGTTAAAAGCAGTTGTAGGACCATCAGTCATAGAGTGCCCACTAGGATTATTCTCAACGGGCTTTTGCTGCATATTATCCCAATGCTCAACGATTTTATCGTCTTCAAACCTAAAGATATCAAAACCTATCTTCTCGCCAAAGAAGTTATACTCCGTATGCGAAAAGACATAATCCCCGTCTTCGAAAATCCTAACAACATTTACACGAGCGTCTTCGGGATAATCCTTGAGCCCTGCGAGCACCTCGCCAAAACCCTCCAAGCCATCTGCTGCAATAGGGTTATGCTGCGTATAGTTCTCAGCATTAATATAAGCGACAGGCGCAGTTTCACCCGTTTCAATTGAATTCAAAAGTTCTCTCACTTGTTCTTTGTGTGTCTTTTCCATAGCGATTATTTTTAAATTTGTATTATTCTAAAAAAGGAGCGGGGGAAAACTTTTTCAAAAGTCACGCCCACACTTCCTCACAAAAACCCTAGAATTCAATAATCACGCCGAAAGTCGGAATAATCGTCCCTCCGCTACTATTTTCATAGCTCTCTAAGATATAATGCCCAGGATTATTAGGGTCTTCCACATAATTTCCGTTAACATCTGTTTCGGCTAGATAGATATCCTGTTCCAGATAGCTATAATTATAGAGGTTCTGCACATCGAGATAAAGCCCCAAACTCCACCTGTCGAAATACCACGTCTTATCGACCCGTATATCCCACTGATGGAAAGGCTCTAACCTCTCGCTATTATAAAGCGAGTAGTCCAATACTGGTTCAAGGTTCGTATTCCACGAGCTTACGCTAGAGCTCAAATCCAAATCATAAGGCGTATATGGCGCACCCCCTGCAAACCTCCACCGAGTTCCAATTTCCCAGCCCTTACCCAAGTCTATCGAAAGAAGTATATTAAAGAGATGGCGATAATCCCAATTTGTAGAGACGTAAGTATCAGTGGGTTGAAAATCCTCATCGAGTTTAGCATACTTCGACACACAATACGTATATGAGGTAAAGAGCACAAAACCCCAAAGGTCATCATTACGATAAGAGAGCTCCAGACCACAGCTATAAGCCTTACCCACCGAAGCCACAGGCTCCGCCCCCACAGCATAATAATCAAGTGACGAGCTGCCAATAGCCGTTGAGTCAATCAGCGACATCGGATAGTGGTCATACCCCTTATAGAAGATTTCCAATGCTAGTCTCTCTGTCTGCCTAGGAACATAGTCCACGCCAACGGTAACCTGATTTGAACCTATATACTCTACTCTATCTCTATTGACAAGCTCCCCCTCGGAATTTCTATAACCCATCGTTGTATAGGAAGGCTCTTGATAATACCGCCCAATATTTGCGCTCAGAGAAAACTTTTCGGCAAACTGCCAGCCCACCGCCAAGCGAGGCGAAAGCTGCCGCAGCGGATTTTTAGTAATATCGTTATAGTCACTGCCATCCATACGCAGCGAGAGCATAACTCGTAGTGTCTCGTCAAAGAAGCGTTTATTCACTGTCGCAAACAGTGCATAGCTAAAGAGTGAAAGGTCTGTCGAGTAGGCATTCTCATAAGGCACATCGTCGAGATAGATAACCTGAGCGGTATTGTTGTCATACCATCCGCCCTCGAACTCCACACCTGTATTGAGTGTAAATCCCCCCGAGAGCCTCTTATTATACTGAACCCTACTCTTTAGCTCAGTTTCATTAGAGGTCATTTTAAAGGTCTGCAAACTATCGTAATCGTTGTCCTGCCACTTGTCTATATTATTATTAAGTCTGTTGTGGCTCACTACAACATCGAGCGAGGCATCATCAAAGATATAGGTATAGACACCTCCTAAGACATAGCTCCACTGGTCTAGTTCGGGCAGTACATCTAAGAGCTGCTCTCTAGAGGGCGAGAGGTCGTCCATTGTAGTGTTAAGCCTGTTTTTATCGAGTGAGCCAAGTGCTATAATCTTTAGACTACTTCTATCATTTGGTCTATATGTATATTTGAACTGCGCATCCTGATAGGTTGGCAGAAAAGGGAGCTTTAAGGCAGAGAACAGAAACTGCAAATAGCTTATCCTATACGAGGCTATAAGCGACGATTTATCGCCCAGCGGCGTATCAATAGTAAGAGACACGTCACTTGCCCCAATCGAAAATTTAGTTTTAAATCTCTCCTTGTTCCCCTCCTTCATTCTCAGGTCTAGCACCGAACTCAGAGCATTACCTCGATTTGCAGGAAAGGCGGAGGTATAGAGCGTAGCGGAGCTAAGAAAATCGCTATTAACAATCGAGGCATTGCCACCCGAAGCCCCCTGGGTCTGGAAGTGGTTAAGCACAGGAATCTCTATCCTATCAAGAAAGAATCTATTTTCGTTTGCTCCGCCCCCTCTGACGATAAGGTCGTTTCTATCTATCGACGTAGCGGCAACGCCTGGCAGATTTTGCACAACTTTCGAAATGTCACGAGTGCCGCCAGGCGACTTCTCGATTTGCTGAATATCGAGTTTCTTCGCCCCTACTGGCGGTTCTTCTGTGCGCCTAATCGTCCTGCCCTTTACCACCACAGCACTGACCTGTTTGAGTGCTTGCTTAAGCTCCACATCGAGCGTTACGGGGTTAGCCTTCGTGAGAAATAGAGGTTCAGATATAAGCTCCGCAAAGCCAAATCCATTAAACAGCAGTTTACGATAACCAGAGGGAGCGTTCTCAAAGATATAGAATCCCTCAACATCCGTTAGCGTTGTCATAGAAGTGCCCACAATCCGCACTTCTACATATTGCTGAGGCAGCCCAGTAGCATACGAAGTAACCTGCCCCCTGACAACACTAGGAACGCTACTAGCACTGCGAGCACTACTATTAGCACTACTATTAGCACTACTAGTACTACCGCCACTCTGCGCTGTGGCACTAGAAGCTCCAAGAAATAAAACTGCTAAAAAAACAAAAGAGTTAACGCAGCACGTAAAAGTTAGTTTACACATAAAAGCGATAATATAGTTATTGTTTACCTTAAGACTTTAAAAGGTAAAACAACAACTATACCATCGCTATAATTTAAGGGGACTTCTATAAGAGGAGCAATTCCCCTTAACGTTCTTGAATCAGTCGAGTAAGTTCTATAATCGTATTATCCAGAGGAGCAGTGTAATAATAGAATGCACTCTCTTGCAGAGGTGTATATCTACCGATAAGGGCTTTGAGCTGCGCTGTCACTATTTTCTCAGCCGCTTTTTTATTTTCAAGATTTGGGCGTTGCACACCGTGAGTAAGTGCAGCATACTCAATGAACTCTGCATATAAATTTGAGCGTTTAGCAAAAAATGCGTCAAGGTTTTCAGTCGTTTCAATAGAGTTTATCTCAGCCCTATATCTGTCCGCATATTTTTGAGCATAAGGGAATATAGCATTATTTTGATAGAGGGTCACAAAGTACTGTGGAAGTTCTGTTGTATCGACACTCACAAAGATATCTGGAGTTATGCCCCCTCCGCCATAGAGGGTTCTTCCTCCTTGCGTCACATATTTAACCGTAGAGTCGATATGCGCATTCACCCCTGTTTTGACCTCGTCATTTTCGAATCTTTCGAGAAGTTCAGCCTCATAAGAAGATTCATCGCCCGAGGTATATTGTTTTTGCACAGGTCTGCCCAGTGGGGTATAATATCTAGCAATTGTTATACGCAGAGCCGAGCCATCGCCATAAGGTATCTGCTCTTGAACGAGTCCCTTACCGAAACTTCTACGCCCGATAATAGTAGCACGGTCATTATCCTGCATAGCGCCAGCAAAAATCTCAGATGCACTAGCACTAAACTCGTTAATAACGACATATAGAGGTATAGTTTGGAACGCCCCACGTCCATCTGCCTTCTGTTCCCTACGAGGGAAGTGTTCGCCCTCTACATATACAATAGTTTGCCCTGTTCTAAGGAATTCATTTGCTAGGAGCAGCGATTGGTCAAGCAGCCCTCCGCCATTCGACCTAAGGTCTATTATCACAGAGGTAGCCCCCTGCTTCACAAGGTTATCAATAGCCAGAATAGCGTCGTAATATGTGTGCTCAGCAAAGGTATTAATCCTCACATAGGCGGCACTGTCTTTTGTCATAAAATCTGCCTCAACACTGTTAATTGGAATAACATCCCTCACAAGTGTAAAGTCTATAAGATTTGGATTTTCGCCCCTTTCGATTGATATTTTAACCTCTGTACCACGTGTGCCTCTTAGCTTCGAAACCACATCCATCTGATCCATCTTCACCCCCGAAACGACAGTATCGTTAACGAGCATAATTCTATCACCTGGCTGCACACCTGCCTTTGCGCCAGGTCCACCAGTGACAACACTCATCACAATAACCGTATCGGTCGCCATATTAAAGACAATCCCTACGCCATCGAATTTTCCTTCGATATTTTCAGTTATAGCACTGAGGTCTTTCGCTGGTATATATTCAGAGTGAGGGTCGAGCTGAGAGATAAGCTCAGGGATAATTTTGTCTAGAAGTGTATCGGTTTTTATATTATCGACATATCTATTCTCTAGGAGTTTAAGGGTATAGTCAAATTTAGTTTCGCCATATCCCTGCGGAGTAACAGAAACTAGCTCTGTGAGGGGTTTTTGGAAGTAAATTCCCAGAACCGCTCCAATAGCCAAAAGGAACAAAATCGATATTATAGTGCTAAAATTCTTATTCATATTCTTAATTTTTGAGTTTTTGTGTTTAATTTATCGGACAAAATTACTATTTTTGCAGGAGAATAACAACAACAAATGTACCCAAAATTAACTTTTATAACAGTAGTACGTAATGATGCAGATGGTCTGCTCACTACTCTAAAAAACATAACATCACTTTCTTACCCCAATAAAGAGGTAATAATTATTGACGGAGCTTCAACAGATGGCACGATAGAGGTCATTCAAAATCATTTGCACGACATTACCTACTTTGTAAGCGAGAGCGACAGCGGAATATATGACGCAATGAACAAAGGTATAAAGGCAGCCACGGGCGCATTTCTCTGGTTTATCAATGCAGGGGATACAGTACTCAATACCGAGATTTTAAAGCAATTCTTCACAACTGATAATTTTCTTGCCGATATATATTATGGTGAAACAATCATAACGAGTACCGAAGGCGAGAAGTTAGGTCTTAGAGGCAAGCCCCTCCCAGAGAAGCTAACCGTTAAGTCACTAAAAAACGGAATGGTTATATGCCACCAGTCCTTTATAATAAGGCGCAGCATTACCCCTCTTTACGACACGAAGTATAAATACTCAGCCGACTACGACTGGATGATTAAGTGTGTAAAGCGAGCCAAAAGCTCCATTAATATCCACGAGCCATTATCTATCTTTCGACTTGGAGGGGCGACTACTCGCCACCACAAGGCTAGCCTCAGGGAACGATTTAAGATAATGCGTAAAAACTTCGGTCTTTTCTCCACAGTATTCTATCACATTAAGTTTGTCTTCAATGCACTTTTCTCAAAGAAATATCGCTAGGGCACTCACAATCTCTTTAGTGTGCCTTATCATTGTGTTTGCAGCAGAGGCAGCAACTGGAGAGCCTAGGACCATTAGGGTGGGGTTTTATAATACCGAGAATTACTTCGATACTATAAACGACCCAGCTTGTGACGATGCGAGATATTGCGACCCAAAGTTATATAATTTCACAGAGAAGACCCAGGAGCTTAGCGCAGCAATTTCGCTATTCAGCCCCGACATCCTTGCCCTTTGTGAGGTAGAGAACTACTCCACTGTTCTTGCCCTTACAGAGTCCCTTAGTGAGCTTACTCATAGAAACTACGGCATAATCCACTACGATTCAAAGGACAGTAGAGGGATAGACGTAGCAGCTGTTTATGACACTACTCTAATGACTCTTATTTCGAGCGAGCCTATTTTTACGGACTATCTGTGGCGCAACTTTATACGTGCAGAGTTTTGCAGCAAATTATCGGGAGAGAATTTCACGCTTTTTATAGCCCATCTCCCTTCAAAGCTAGGCGGCAGCAGAGCTACTGAGAATCGAGAGAAAGCACTTCGTGCGCTCGACAGTCTCGCCCTTGCCGAAGAATCTCTAAGAGCCATAATCTGCGGCGATATGAACGACAACCCGAAGGAGGGTAAAATCCTCTATAATTTAGCCCTCAGCGCACAGAAACAAGGGAAAGGTTCTTATGCCTACCGAGGGAGCTGGAGTATGCCCGACCAGATTATCATAACCCCAGAGCTAAAAAGAAATTTACTCAGTGACCAAATAATTGTACACCATCCGTCGTTAATAGAGCGTAAAGGGCGATATAAGGGTTACCCACAAAAGAACCACCCGTCCGACCACTTGCCTATTTTCATTGATATAATCCTTTAAAAATTTATAGTCAATTACCCACGCTGCTCCAACTAAACGATTAGAGAGATATATAAGACATTATTTGTAGAGACTCATAAAAAAAGCTTTTAAGAAACAGACAACATATTTTACGAGAAACGAAAATATATGGACGAAAAATATATGCGCCTAGCACTGCAAGAGGCAGAGCGAGCAGCAGACAGAGATGAAGTACCTATCGGGGCAGTAATTGTTTCAGGGGGAAGGATTATCGCCTCAGCACATAATCTCACAGAGACTCTCAGCGACCCGACTGCCCACGCCGAGATGCAAGCCATAACCTCTGCGTGCTCTACAATCGGGGGGAAATACCTGACAGACTGCACAATATACGTAACGGTAGAGCCGTGCCCGATGTGTGCTGCTGCCCTGCGGTGGGCACAGATATCGACAGTAGTCTATGGTGCAAGCGAGCCAAAGAGCGGCTACTCTACCATATCCCCACAGCTACTACATCCTAAGACCGAAGTACGCAGTGGCATACTCGACGAAGAGTGTAGCACAAAGATTCGGGAGTTCTTTGCAGCGAAGAGAAATTAACCTAAAACAAAGAAAATAAAAAAAACTAGCCCTAAAGCTATACTATAAATCCAAATTTTTATTAACTTTGTTCCCTATTGAAAAAACATATTACTACATATAATTTATTTTAATTAAAAACAACCTATGAAAACGCTTAAATTTCTTGCTATTTCACTAGTCCTTTTGTGTGGGACAACAACGCTTTATGCACAAACAATCGACGATGCCGCAGCTAAATACACCGAGGGTGTAGAAAAGCTAAAGGCAAAGGATTTTGCAGCATCTGCTGCCCTTCTAGAAGAGGGTATGGACATTGGATTTGAACTTGGAGACGAAGGTCTAGATATCGTTAAAGAAATCCAGAGTCTACTTCCAAAGGTATATCTACAAGCAGGTGTTGGCGCTCTTAAAGCACAGAATTACGACAGTGCACTTAAAGAGCTTAACAGCGCATACGAACTAGCAGACCTTTATGGAGACGTTACAACAGCACGTCAGGCAGGTCGGATGATTTCTGGTGCTTACCAAATGCAAGGTGCAACAGCTTTTAACGAGAAAGACTACGCTACTGCACTTGAGAGCTTCAGCAAGGGTTATGAAATTGACCACTCAAACATCAAGCTAGCTCTTCTAACAGCTAAGACTTATGCTGAGTTAGGTCAACTTGAGACAGCACTAGGCATCTATTCAGAGATTATCGCAACAGGACAGAGCAACAGCAAATATGAAGCAGAGGCTGCTGAAGCACAAGCTGACGTAACTTCTTATGTACTTGTAGCTGCATCGGCTGCTGCTGAAGAGAAAGACCTTGACAAAGTACTAGAGCTTGCAGCACTTGCACCATCAAGCCCAGAGGTAGCACTTATGAGCATTCAAGTAGCGAACAACCTTACAAAATATGATGTAATCGTAGCAAACGCAGAGGCAGCAGCGGATATCCAAACTGACCTAGCACTTGCATCAGACATCTATTATATGCTAGGTATTGCACAAACAAACCTTAAGAACTACGACAAAGCTAAGGCAGCTCTTAGCAAAGTTACAGCAGGAGGCAACGTTGCAGACGCTAAAAAACTTATCAGCGAACTTAACAAATAAACTAAAGTGCGAATAGTTATAGCCGGTGCGGGCGAAGTAGGCTCGCACCTGGCCAAAATGCTAAGCGTGGAGAATCACTTCATCACCGTGATAGATGACAGTGAACGAAGATTAGATTCTCTTGCCGCTACGGCCGACGTTATCACAATTGAGGGGAATATTACTCTTTTTGAGGTTCTTAGCAAAGCTGACGTCGCCCGTAGCGATTTATTTTTGGCCGTTAGTCAAGATCAGAATTCCAATATCATTTCTGCTATGCTAGCCAAGCAGTTAGGTTGTCGCAAGGTACTTTCACGTATCGACAATGATGAGTATGTACGTCCAGGCATTAAAGAGCTTTTCATCAATATGGGGCTCGACTATATGTTTTACCCCGAGAGGGAGGCAGCCGAAGAGGTTATTAAGCTACTGGGCAACACCTCTACAACGGAGTTTGTGGACTTTTCGGGTGGTAAGCTTGCAATGGTGGCGTTCCGCATTGAGGAGGGCTCACCTCTTCTCAACGTATCATTACAGTCACTTCGCAAGGAGAACTGCGAGGTACGCTACCGCACTATTGCTATTTCACGAGGTAACGAGACTATTATCCCCACAGGTAAGGATTTCATAAAGCTATCGGACATCATCTATGTAATATCGGCACGTGAGGCAATCGACGAGGTTCTGAGCTATACGGGCAAGACGAAGGTCGAGATAAACAATATGATGATTCTTGGCGGCAGCAAGGTAGCACGCAAGATAGCCAAGACCCTACAACACGACGTAAACATCAAGCTTGTGGACTACAACGTCGAGAAGGCAACGAAGCTAGCAGAAATGCTCGATAAGACCCTAATCATTAACGACGATGGACGTAACATAGAGGTTATGGAGGAGGAAGGTCTAGAGAATATGGATGCTTTTTTGGCACTTACAGGTAGAGCCGAGACGAACATCCTAGCAGCTATGCTAGCCAAGCGGATGGGCGTTAAGAAGGTTATAGCCGAGGTCGAGAATCTCGATTATATAGGGCTAGCCGAGAGTGTCGGGGTCGACACAATAATCAACAAAAAATTGACCACTGCTTCGTCGATTTTCCGCTTCACAATGAACACTGACGTTCAGGCAATCAAGTGCCTCAATGGCTGTGATGCTGAGGTATTGGAATTTATAGCCAAGAGCGATTCACTCATTACACGCAACTGTCTGCGTGAGATAGACTTCCCAAGTGGGGCGACCATCGGGGGTGTTGTGAGGGGCGAGGAGGCTTTTATTGCAGGGGGCGACACACTCATTGAGCCTTATGACAGGGTTGTAGTATTTGCCCTTCCAAAGGCGATTGCAAAAATCGGCAAATATTTCGAATAGATTTTAGAGTATGAAAATTTTTAGACTTTTGACACTACCCCTTTTGGCGGTTGTGTATAGTTGTGCACCTAGCGGCACACAGAACGAGTATAGCACTATAACAGGCTTTGCACAAGGGACTACTTACTGCATTACCTACCGTGACACAACTGACTTTAAGGGTGAGATAGAGGAGCTTCTCACAGCCTTCGACAACTCTTTGTCATTGTACAACAGCGAGTCGCAACTTTGCAAAATAAATAGCCAGAAGAGTGACTCTGTCGATATGTGGATAGAGGAGAGTTTTCTGATTAGCCAGGAGGTATATAATCTAAGCGGAGGGTTATTTGACCCTACGGTAGCACCTCTCATTGCCGCATACGGTTTTGCTCGCAAGGAGCAGCGTCACGAGCTTCAGGATGGCGAACTAGAAGATATTCTCCAGCGAGTGGGTCTCGACAAGGTTTCCATTTCAGAGGGCAGAGTATATAAAGAGCCTACGGATGTTCAGCTCGATTTCAATGGTATAGCACAGGGTTATTCTGTGGATTTGGTTAGCCGCCTAATAGAGAGTCACGGCATCAGCGATTATATGGTTGAGATAGGCGGAGAGGTATTCTCTCGTGGCATATCTCCTAGCAATCGTAAATGGCGTATCGGCATTGACAGCCCAACAAATGGTAACTTTATCAGTGGAGCGGAGCTTGCGAACATCGTAGAGCTAGAGGGCAGGGGTCTTGCCACATCTGGGAACTACCGCAAATTTATAGACAAGCCATCGGGCGAGCGTATTACACATACTATCGACCCACGCACTGGTCTCTCGACTCAGCACAATCTTCTCTCTGCTACAATTATCGCAGAAAGTGCAGGTTTTGCCGATGCTCTTGCCACTGCTTGTATGGTGGGGGGATATGACTGGTCAGTGTCCTTTATTGAGGGTTTGAGGGATTCTTTGGCTATAGATTGTTTTTTGATTTATAGCGACTCTGAGGGTAATATGCAGAACTACTCTACTGTCGAACTTCTAAAAAAATAATTTTTTTTAGACCTTTCATTAAACCTTTTATAATTTTGGTGCTCTAAGATAGTAGATTTGCAAAGATTCTAAATTTCATAGAAAGAGAAGGAATTTTGGGACAGAGGCGAAGATTATTTTTAATTAACCAAAAAAAGAGAAGAACGAAATGAAAAGTCTAAAAATGTTTGCTGCAATGGCTATTGCAGTAGTGAGTATTGCAAGTGCAAACGCACAAACTGAAGAAGTAAAGAAAGAGCAAAAACAAAAACCAACTGTCGAAGAACAAGCGCAAAAACGCACCGATAAACTGACAACTGATTTGTCACTATCTAAAAAGCAACAAACGCAGATGAACGAACTTTTCGTAAATCAGCAAAACGAAAAGGTAGCAAATCGTGAGGCAGCACAAGAGGCTCGTAAAGCAAAGCGTGAGGAAGCGACGAAAAAACAAGAAGATTTCAAAGCAAACTTCAAGAAGATTCTTACAGATGCTCAGTACATCCAATACCTAGAGCTTCAAATCGAAAAGGGTAAAGGCGGCGAGAAAGGTAAAGGTCGTGGCGAAGGAATGAATCGTGGCGAAGGACGTGGCAAAGGACACGGCGAAGGCGGACAAGGTATGAGACGTGGCGAAGGTCCTCGTGGAGGTCACGGTATGCGCCAAGGCGGTCAAGACGGTGAAGGTCGTGGTGAAATGGCACCACGTGGCGGTCGCAAAGGTCAAGGAATGCGTCCAGAAGGAGGTCCAGAAGGAGCACCAGAAGGCGAAGCTAAAAAAGGCGAAAAGCAAGGTGACAACGACAAGGGCGAAGCTCCAAAGGGCAAAGGCGGCAAACGTGGCGGACACCCTCGTGGAGGCGAGCAAGATAAAGCAGACTCTAATACAGATGCAACAAAATAGAGTATAAGTAAAATTAAATTTTGGTAAGTCAAAAGGAGTAATCAAATCTCGACAAGAGTTTGGTTGCTCTTTTTTTTTGCAACAATATTTCGTGGGAGAGCAAAAAATTTGTACTTTTACCGAGATAATAATACCCTAGAGTCCCCCACAATATTATAACACAACGAGAACCAGACTACTAAAAAACTATATGACACAGAACCTATACGAAGAGAGAATGGGCACGGAGCGAATGCTTCCCCTAATTTTGAAGATGTCAATGCCAGCGGTGGCTGCACAGCTCATTAACCTACTCTATGGCATTGTCGATAGAGTTTTTATAGGTCATATCGAGGGAATTGGCACAGATGCACTTGCTGGCGTAGGTGTAACTGGTGCAATTATAATCCTCATCACGGGTTTTGCAATGGTGGCTAGTATGGCAGGTGCGCCACTCGCTTCGATAGCACTAGGCAAGGGCGATAGAGAGAGGGCGAAGAAGATTCTAGGCAATAGCACAGTTATACTACTCTTTTTCTCGGTTCTTACGATGGGAGTGATGTACACTTGGATGGAGCCGATACTACTCGCTACGGGGGCATCTGAGGTGACGGTTGTACACGCAGTAGATTATTTGAATATATATCTTTTGGGGACGTTCTTTGTGATGTGCACAACGGGGCTAAATGCCTTTATCAATGCTCAGGGTCGCCCAGCGGTTGCTATGTGGGCAGTTGTGGCGGGTGCTGTGGCAAATATTACGCTTGACCCTTTGTTCATATTCACTTTTGATATGGGCATTAAGGGTGCAGCGATAGCTTCGGTTATCTCTCAGTGCATTAGTGCAGGGGCAGTACTTTATTTTCTGTCCTCTCGCAGTGCGACACTTCGCCTTGATTTATCGTCGCTTAGAATTAATTGGAAGATTGTCGGGGCTATTTTAGTTCTTGGGGTATCGCCTTTTATAATGTCATCTACTGAGGCTGTGATAACCTTTGTGATAAACGGCACACTAAAGGCGTATGGCGATTTGCATATTAGTGCGATGTCAATAATCCAGGCGGCACTACTACTCATTAGCGTGCCTCTTATGGGCTTTTCGCAGGGCTTTATGCCGATTATAAGCTACAACTATGGCAAGGGGAATGTAGGGCGCATAAAGGAGGCATTTTGGATAATCCTTGTAATAATGACGGTATTCAATTTCTTGTGTACTCTCTTTGTGATATTATTCCCCGAGGCGATTGCCTATGTATTTACGAGCGACGAGTCACTTGTTAAACTCATCAAAGAAGTTATGCCAGTCTTCTTCTACGGTATGACTCTATTCGGCTTGCAACGCACCTGTCAGACTATGCTACTATGTATGGAGCAGGCAGGTATCTCAATCTTCATAGCTGTACTTCGTAAGCTAATCCTTCTAGTGCCGCTAGTACTGCTGCTACCACGCACCTTGGGCAGTATGGGAGTCTACTGGGCAGAGAGCATCTCAGATGCCACAGCAGCAATAATCTGCGTAATAATCTTCGCAATAGTATTCCCACGCATCCTCGCACGCCTAAAGTAAGGTCAAAGGGAGCTAGCCCACAGCAAACTTTTCCCCAAAAAAATACCCCCGAGCTGTGAAAGCCCGAGGGTAAATATAGTGAACTGTTATCTAAAACAGCCCTACTGACAAATTACTCAATCACAACAGTGATAGAAGTATTGTTAGCCTTATCAAGTGTAAGAGTTACAGAAGAAGAGCTACCAGTCCAGTTGCCATCAGAGAAGTCCCCTTCAGTAGCGTCTGTTACAGACGTATTTGAGAAGTCAACCGATGTAACTACCTTACCGCTAGCTGGTGTAATAGTAACTGTATTACCTGCATAAGTACGAAGAGTTCCGTCAGTCGACCATATTCTAAATGCAGTAGTCGCAGTACCATTAGCAGCAACAAATGTAAAGTCTTCAAAATCTACTGTTGCAACCTCAAGAGCTTGACCTGTCGTTGCTGTAAATGTATCATAGTCTTCACCCATTGCTGTAACAAAAGACTCACCAGTCAAAGTATAAGTAACCGCACCTTCCACGTCTGGGTCAGATTCTGGATCTGGTTCAGGGTCAGTAGTAGTACCACCTTCACCGTCAAATGTGAAATCAATAGTGCTGAAAGCTCCCGTATATTCAGCTTCTTCTGATTGGTCAGTGCTATAAAGTTTGATGTATTTTGTACCAGATGGAATGTCATAAGTATAGTATGTATCCCAGCTAGAACCACTAGTTGACGATGCTGTAATAGCAGTTGTAGGGTTAGCAGTTTCACCTACCGTAACAGTTGCATTTGTTTCAAAATAACCATTACTCTTAATCACGATTTGAGTAAGACCGTCAAGAGCGGTAACATTTGTAACATAACCACCATCATTGTTCAAGTAAATAGTACCATAAGCCGAATCAACATTAATGTTGTTATATTCGAACTCAACACTACTAACAGTTATAGTACCCGTTTGGTAGCTACCAGAAACTCCTTCAGTCGCAAGATCTAGAGTAAAGTTAGCAAGATCACCTGTTTCAGGGTCTGGATCTGTTTCTGGATCTGGATCTGGCTCTGGGTCTGGAGTTACAGTACCACCCTCGCCATCAAAAACAAACTGAATGTTAGAAACGCCTGCATCGTTAGTACCTGCTGAGTTTGCAGCAAATTTGATGTATGTAGTTCCTTCTGGAATTTCATAAGTATAAGTTGCGCCCCAACCTGAACCGTCTGCTGAAATAGATGCGAGAACAGTTGTAGGGTTTGCCGATGTACCAACTGTCACAATCAAGTTTGAGTTAATATATCCATTACCTTCAACAACAACCTCTGTAAGACCAGAGAATGCAGTTGTATTCATAATGTAACCAGCAGTTTCATAGTCAATATACATTGTACCATAACTAGCATCAAGACCCATTGCTGAGTATTCAAATTCGATACCACCAACAGTAGCAGTACCTGCAACATCTGCAACTACACCTAGAGCATCTGAATCCAAAGTAAAGTCAGTGAAAGTACCTGGCTCTGGTTCAGTTTGGTCGTCGTCAACTTCACCGTTACCCCAGTCATTGATTGTAGCGTCGATAAGGTCGATAGAAACGATTGTAGAAGCAACTGGGTCAGCAGTTAGTTCGTACGAGTACTGAGAACCTGAAACAAATACATTTTCAGTAGTGAACGCAGCTGTGTAAGTTGTACCGTCGTAAGTAAGAGTAATGAAATCTTCGCTAGGAGCAATTGTTTGAGGAGCGATAATCGCTTTGTAACCAATTGTACCGTTAGCAGTAGCAGTGATTTGAGTTGCAACACCACCACCAACGTAAGTACCTGCAACGATATCACAAGCAGCATTGTTAAGCGCAGTTACCTTAACTGATTCAGGTACGAAAGAAGTACCGTCAGTAAGTTTGAACGACAAAACAAGGTTAACCATTGTGTGGTTGAAGTCAAGAGTTGGTTGCATAGAGATAGTAGCATCTGTGTTTGCAACAAGAAGGTCACTTAGTTCATAACCGTCGTTTGCACTTTGGTCAGTAGCGATTGTAAAGTCAAAAGCCGTAGCGAAAGAAGTGAAAGAAGGGTAAGTAGCACTGAACGATAGAAGTTCTGACTCGTCTTTAGTGAAAGCAGAAGTACTAGTAAAGCTAGCGCCATTGTAAGTGTAAGTAGCAACTTCTGAAGCACCAGCTTCGTCAGTAGCCATAACTGAGATAGCGTCGCCAGTCTCGAAGTTCGAGCCTGCAACTTTGGTAGATTGCGAGATAGAAGTCTTGAAACTAATCTCATTGTCGGCAACAGGATTCACAATACTGTTGTCATTACAAGAGCTAAGAGCAATCACAGCACTTGCAAGCAAAAATAGATGTTTTTTCATCGCTTTTTTGTTTTTTTGTTTTGATTTATTTGTGTTTTTAGTTCTGAATTTTCATCCCTTAAAAAGGTTAGGAAAAGAGAGGCACAAGCCCACTTTCCCCAATATTTAGTTACAGTCCCCAATCCGAAGCTGTAAATGTATCTTCTGGTGCATTCGGCACATTTGCGAAGAAGTTTTCGCCGGTAAGTTCCTCTAGTTCGTCAACAGTAATCATATATTTGCTGCTCACATCCGACATATCATAAACGTGCTCCATAAAGAATACCACACATTCCAACTCGTCACGGCTAGCCGTTAGTACCGACTGAGTGCTATTTGCTTGTTTGAGTCTTAGACACGCTTTGTAGTAGTGCGAAGGAACACGAGTACCGTCAAACCAAGTAGCCGAACTGTCCCAATAGCTACCGTTCACAATATATAGTGTATCGCTACGGCTAGGATAGATATCTTGAATCCAGTCCTCATAGTTATTCCAGATTGCGCCACCTGCATTAAAGCCGCTTAGAAGCTGTGGAGAGATATTAGAAAGGTAGAATGCCTGACGGTTCATAGCATCAGTCTTAAGTCTATCGCTCGAAGCGATAAGGTGACCACGGTTATAAGGGCTACCTAGAGTTTCCACTTGATAACAGTCGATATCTGGGTCGCTAGCATAGTCATCAGTTCTGCTACCACTACCATCCACATACCAGCTATGGTATGCACCAGCAGTCCACACAGGACAAGTATAAGTAGAGCTATAACAAGCCGCAAAGTTAAATTTACCTTCGCTTGAGTGGTAAGCATAGTAGTAGTCGCCATCTTTGTCAGTTCTCTCCGATGGAAGAACCGCTAGACAAGAGTACTTAGTGTTTGCATCTGGGTCAACAGTAGCACCGCTAGTAGAGCTTTTACCTACAACTGCACCGTTACAAGTAATTTCGCCCTCTGTCAAATCCCAGTCAAAAACAAGTTGTTTCTCAGAAGCGAAAGACACAGAAGTAGTAAAGACACCGCTAACAGTCTCCTCGCCGATAGTAAGTGAAGCGAATGTAGCACCGCTAGCAACCACTTGAGGAGCGATGATAGCCTTGTAGCTATTAGTTCCATTTTCGGCAGCAGTAATGCTCACAGCTGTATTTGTAGCATTATAGCTACCAGTTATAATATTACACGCAGCAGTATTCTTAAGACTCAACGAGAAATCCGAGAAAGTTTCACCCGAAAGATTAACCACAATACTAGAGAGTTTGTGATCAAATGAAAGTGCAATTTGAGTATCGCCAATTGCCACAGTTTGCGCAACTAATAGGTCGCTAGCCTCATAAGCAGCAGCCGAGCTTTGGTCAGCGTTTGCCTCATAGCTAAAGCTAGTAGAAGTCGTAGCAGGATACGTTGCATAGAATGTAAGTTCTTGCGACAACGACTCATAACCAAGAGGAGTAGAGACAGCCTCTAGCTGGCTATTTGAAGTACTGTACGAGTAGTTAGCCTTATCGAAAAGCTCACCATCCGTAGTGTACGCATAGACAGTAACTATGTCACCATCTTCGAAGTTACTGCCCGAAACTTTAGTTTCGATTTGTCCGACTGTAAATGTAATTTGATTTTCGACAGCACCTATCTCAGGTGTGACTTGCTCATTTTGTTGGCAAGCTACTACTGCTGCCAAGGCGCTAAGTCCTAAAATGTATTTCTTCATCTTTGCAGGTTTCAAGGAGGCTAGTTTTAAGGTAGCCCCCCTAAAAAATAAGTATTTAAAAATTATTGATTCACTTCAACTATATCCGAGCCTGTATTTACAACCAACTGATAAGCCTTAAGGGTGTCACTGTTACCAGAGCTCTTAAAGACCGTATAGATTGCCGTTAGGTCAACAAACTGACCATCGCTTGGAATATCTTGTGTACGGAAGTAAGCATAAGCACTACAACGAATCACATATTGTCCCGAAGTGTTGTCAGTACCCTCTCTATCGTACGAATACCACGACGAACCGTAGAAACGAGTCTGAGTAGAATTTGTATGAACTACCGTAGGGTTCTGTCCGTAGAACGAAAGTGGAGGATAGATAAATTCTTCATTCACCTCGCCTAGTGTAGAGTTCCAGTCAAAAGAATCATCAGATGAAGCGAAATAGTTAGGGAAATAGTTATTATAACCCCATTGAGCAGTACCAAATGTACTTTCAACACCTTCGAAGCGAACTAGGCGACCTAGCATTGCATCGGTAAGTTCGGTTGTGTAGTTCTCACGAGTGATAACCACAGTGTCACGGTAGTCCATAGGAACTGTGCTACCACGGAAGATGTGTGCAGTACGAAGAAGTTTTTCCTCGATGTTCGAGTTAGCATAATCAGGGTCAGCCGAAGTAGCACCAACGCTAAGCATACCACGATAGTCACCCATCACAAGCCCTTGCAAACGAACATACACCATAGTACCCACTGGGAACTCAACATAGTTCGAAGCATAAAGTCTAAGTTCGATAGCAGCCGAACCATCAGGGTCACTGTGGTCAAGGATATAAAGTGATTTATAGACATTACCCTGCTCATCGCTAGAGATAACCTTACCACGAATCACATAGTTTTCCGTAACCTCTGAGCTACCGTCCATTGGAAGTGACGAGTACATTTGTTTAAGAGTATAGATAGAGATTAGCTGAGCATCAGCGAAATCTGCATCTGTATAAACGTGTGCCGCTGATGGGTCTTCGAAAGACTCATAGCAACCCACAGTCGAGATAGCCACTAGCATAACTAATGCTATATTAATAAATTTTCTCATATTTTTCATAATAGATATCATTGTCTGTAATATAGTTTAGAGTGATTAGAAGCGTAGGTAGAAGTTAAGATAATAAGTAGTACCAAACATATAGAAGTACTTAGAATCGAAGCGTTCGTAACCGATAGTATCGCCGCTGTCGCTTTCGATTTCGTCGACACGCATTTGCTCATAACCACCTGTACGGATACCTGTGTTGTTTAGGATGTTCTTAACCTCAAGACTCACACCAAGGTTATACTTACGGTCGATATACCAGCTCTTACCGATGCTAGCATTAAGAGTATAAGCATCGTCGAATTTCTCTTGGTAACGCATAGCAGCGATTTGCTCCTCGGTCATTGTAGATAGAAGAACGTTATCTGTACGGTAAAGAGGATTCATCGAGATGTATAGTCTATCGTAATAGTTACAGTCGATTGAGGCAAATAGGTAGTCAGAGCTACGGTACGAAAGACCTAGGTTAACAGCTGTTTGAGGAGTACTTTCCACTTGGAAACCTTCCCAATAAACCTTACCCGAAGAAAGTGCAGTAGCACTGTTGTCAACGATTTCCACGTAGTCAGGGTTCGAAGTATATTCATAAGAACCGATACTAGCAGCCGAGTTAATCGAGATGCCATAAGCGATAGGCACAGAGATAGCAGCCTCCACACCATAGTGACGTTGGTCGATACCGCTCATTGCGAAGTTATCGTACGAGCCTTCAAGGTCGTTATAGTACGAGATAACTTTCGATTGGTCTTCGATAGTTGTATAGTAACCGCTCACACGGAACTTCAAGAAGTCAGAAGTGAAGTTAGCAGTAAGGTCAGTAGAGAAAGTTTTATCTTCGCTAAGACCAGGAGTATAATCGTTACGAGTACGAGCCGAAACAAATGCCGAAGCAAAGGTAGGAGCAGCTTGGATATATGCAACGTTAGCTTCCATTGTGAAGTAGCGGTTGAAGCTATATCCCAAGTGGAATTTACCTTTATATGTCAAGAACTCAGCAACGTCTGATTTACCTTGCGAAGAGTCTGGGAATAGACCATTACGCCACACACCATCTCTCCACATAGCAGTATAACCTACCTCAGCACCAAGTGACATAGAGAGGTCAGGAGCACCTGCGAAACGGAAGTCATAGTTAAACCAGAATTGAGCATCCTGCAAGTTAGCGAAATAGTTGTAGTTATATTTATCGCCTTCTGTTACAGCTTGTGCGTGACCATATTGTTCGTAGTAGTCCAAGTTGTTTTGGTAAGCAATTGCACTTGAACCGAAGTCACGTTCTGCAAATTTATTAACGTCCAACCAGTAGTCACCACCCAAAAGGTCCTTCACTTCGCTATAATATTCAGTTTCGTTAGAGCGAGCGTTCACACCCAAACGAATTGTAGAGTTATTTTTGAAGATATGGCTAAAGTTCAACGCCACGTTAGCATCTTTTTGGTCAGTGTGACGTTCTTCGATCATATAGTTCGAACGGTTTCCATCTCCGTAAGTCAAATCCACAGCACCGTTATAGTTAGTTTGATACATACTTTCGAAGTCAACGTGTTGAATGTTGTCGACGTTCATACCCCACTGTTCAGCCAACCACGCAGGGTTAGAGATACGGTCGTAGCTAGGCAAGTTACGATAGTAGTCTGGACGAGGGTCGCTACCGCCGTACCAAGTTAGAGCCGAGTAGCCATTTTCACCGAAACGGTAGCTAGCAGCCGCATTGAATTCGCTGCGGTCGTTTATTTGGAAGTTATAGTTCAACGTTGCGATAGGTTCGTGATAATCCTTCACTCTAGTGTTACGGATTTCACCATCCTGATAACCCCAGTTAGGGTTGTAGTAGTTACTTCCCACAAGGTCATAGACCTCTTGAGTTGAAGCCGATTGCACACCACGCTCTGTTGGCGCACCTAGAATTGTGAACGAAAGGAGGTGCTTAGAACCGATTTGTTTCTCAACCGAAGCGAAGTAGCCGTAAGTATTATAGTACACACCGTCGATATAAGAGTTATAACCCTGACGAGTAGAAGCACTAAAGGCAAATGCCCAACCGTTGTCCATCATACCCGAAGCATAGCTAGCCATTGCACGGAAGCGGTACATAGAGTTTGCACTAACCAAACTTACAGAAAGACCCTTACGCATTTGCGAAGCACGAGCTAGGATATTAGTAGAACCGCCAGCACCACCAAGTCCATAGGCAAATGAATTAAGACCAGAAGTTGTTTCTTGGTTACGTGTAGCGTCGTTAAGACCGCTCCAAAGCGACCAAGGCGAGTAGCCAGTCATCGCATCGGTAAGTTCAATACCATTAAGGAAAACCTCCGACTGCTGTGAATCATAACCACGAGCCGAGAATCTCATCTCCGAGAACTTGTACGAAGCGATATTGCTGAATAGGTCTTTGAAAGCCGACAAAGAACCAGCATTATAGCTACCGTCACTACCTGTTTCGGTATCAAATTCCGCAAAGATTGCATCGTCCACGTAAGAGACTTCCGCAACAGGAATCATTACAATGGTGTACAAGTCTTTAACGTCACCCGTAACCTCCACTGTCATTGTAAGAGGTTCAAACTCCGCAGCTGTGAATGTTACCATATAGCGACTTGCATCAATTCCTTCAAGGAGGAACTGACCATCAGCGTCACTAGTTGTTGTTTTTGTAAAAGGGTCTGTCTTTACTGTCACACCTTGGATAGGTGTACGACCCTCGCGTGACAAGATACGCCCTGAGATACCGCCATACTGAGCAAGCGCAGTCATCGGTATAAAGCATAGTGCCAAAAATAAGAGTAATTTGTTTTTCATATTATTTGTATAGATAATTTTTCTTAATCAATTATAATATATACTGGAAGGTGGTCGCTAAATCCACCGATAAATGCGCCACCGCTAAAGCTACGAAGAGGATAACCTTTGTATTTTCCCGATTTCTGAATCATATATGGAGCTTTAAAGATATTTCCGTAGAAGCGTTTATCCGAAGGCGATTTTTGAAGGGTAAGTGTACCCTCGTTAGCCTCCACAAGGTTTTTACTAACAATTATATTATCGAAAATGTTCCATTGGTCTTGATATCCTAGCGAACCATAACCAGCTCTGTGCATTGCCCAGTAAGGGTTAAAGTATCCATTCTCTGGCACTTCTTTCAGTTTGCCCTTTGCACCAAGAATCTCATAGATACTCTTATCGGCAGGGTCATCATTCATATCGCCCATAATCACGACTTTAGTAGCAGGATTTTCTGCCAACACCGAGTCAGCGATTTGGCGCACTTGCGCTGCTGCTGCTTCACGTCTATAACTAGAATTTTCCTTGCCTCCCCAACGAGAAGACCAGTGCATAACCATAAAGTAGAAAGGTTCTCCTTCGATAGTGCCCCACATACCTAGGATATCACGAGTTTTGTAGTCGTCATAGCCAGGCATAGTAGCACGGTGAGGATATGCACCCTCAATCTTGAATACATCTGGGCGATACAAGAACGCAACGTCAACGCCACGACGCTCTCTCGAATCGAAATGAGCGATGTGATAGTTAGCAGCCTTAAGGCTAGGTGTAGAAGCGATATCTTCCAAAACCGAACGAACCTCAACCTCCGAAAGACCTATAACCGCAGGGAAAGTTTTATTATTTTTTGCGATATCGAAAAGCACTTTTTCGACATTGGCAAGTTTTTTGTAATACTTATCACCAGTCCAGTTATTACTGCCCTCTGGGGTAAATTCTTCGTCATTAACATCTGGATCGTTAATTGTATCGAAGAAGTTTTCCACGTTGTAGAACATTACTACTACGGGTTTCTGCGCAAGTGCAACTGCCGTTACGAACAGCAAAAGAGCACTTACTATAACAATACGTTTATTCATTTTTAGTTTTTAGTTATCTTTTTTTACTTTAAAGCCTATACTATATATATTAAGTATCTAAATATAAGTTACAGACTCCATAGCGAAGTATTAAAAGTTTGTTTAACCTCATCGGGTATAGTCGGGAAGAAAGTAAAACCTGTTCTCTCCTCAATAGTAGCCACCGACACAGGTTCGGGTATAGTACTATAATATTGATGTTCGAACCAATAGCCTATTGCCTTTAGTTCGTCACTACTACACTCCTCAACACTTTTGCCAGTAACACCTGTACGTGTACGCATCATAACTTTGTAGTATGCAGATGGTATCGGGCAATTTTTCCCCGACGCATCAGTTGTCGAGCCAATCGAAGAGCTATAATCAGCACCTGTCACTACATATAGTGTATCAGAACAAACCTGATTACGAACTATCGACTCAACGCTACTCCACTTCTGCTGGTTAAGTGTACCGAGCTGTGGTGTCATATTTGAGTAATAGAACGTTTGAATGTTCATCTCCTCTGTACTTTGTCTATCGGCAGAGGCACATTGGTGACCTCTATCATAGCTACCCGAATATGACTTCGAAAGGTTCGGCTGGTACTGAGTTTCGATTTTTGGGTCATACGCCCAGTTCTCTACTCTACCTACATCACCGCCATCGTCATAAATCTTATGGAAAGGATAAGCAACCCATCGAGCACCGTAGTTCTTAATATCATAACACATCGAGAAGTTACGAATTGTCTTCGAGTTATATTCCACATAGTGTGTAACATACTGATAGTTGCTATTTTCCACAGTAGTAGGGATTTCCGCCCAACCGTAAACAGGGTCTAGATCCTCATATTCGGCAGAGAATTGCACAAATGTAATTGTCTCTGCATCCTCTCCCTCGAATGTAAAGCTTACAGTAGCTTTTAGGTTCTCATCTGTTGAGTTAGCTCCAAAATAAATATATAGTCTATTAGTATAAGGCGACATCACAGTACCCTCACTCGTCAACACCGAAGTGCTGATATCAAACGACGCATACTCTACTCCCGAAGTAATCTCTGCGCTCCAATTTGTTCCTAACTCAGCATATATAGCAATCTCACCGTTTCCACCGCTGCTACTTACAGTGAGGTTTTTAATCTCAATGTAAGACGTGGAAGAATCTCCTCCCTCGTCGCAAGCAACAAGGGAGAGAGACACCATCCATAGGATTAGAACTGGAAATAAAGTTCTTACTCTTTGACTAAATTTATACATATAGCTTATTCACAAACGAAATCAATAGTGAATGCGTAGGCAGTATATGTAGAATTGTTTTGGATTGAAACAAACTCATATCCCGCAGGTATAGTGTATGTTACATCGTCATCAACTCTCACACCCTCTACCTCAGTAGTTGTATCACCAAGTGTAGTCCCTACAAAAAGTTGGAAGTTATTGTATGAAGTACCCTCTGGAGCAAGGTTCAAAACAATCTCAGTAAGACCAGTAAGCGCACCGTTGTTTGAAAGGTATGCGCTAGAGCTAGCTTTGAATTGGATAGGTCCGTTAGAATCTGGATATTGTTCCATAAAGTTAGCTACATAAGAAGCAGTGAAAGAAACACCGTCGATGTCGATTTCAGCGGCTTCTTCATAATTAGTTGGAAGTTCCGAACCGTCCATTGAGAGGCTCTCGCCAGTTGAAGGATCGTCTGGAGTCTCAGGGTCTGGATCTGGTTCTGGATCAGGATCAACTGTACCAGAAGTAGTAGTATTAAAGTCGATTTGGAAAGCGTAAGCCGTATATTCTGAGTTATTTTGGATAGAAACGAACTCGCTACCCTCTGGGATAGTATAAGTCACAACATCGTCAACTCTAACTCCCTCAACAGCAGTAGTAGTAGAGCCAAGAGCTGTACCTACATAAAGTTCGAAGTTATTGTATGAAGTACCAGCAGGAGCAAGTGTAAGTTGGATTTCTTTAAGACCAGTGATTGCACCATTATTCGCTAGGAAAGCACTACTAGTACCCTTGAATTGGATAGGTCCGTTAGAATCTGGATATTGTTCCATAAAGTTAGCTACATAAGACGCAGTAAAAGAAACACCGTCAATGTCGATTTCAGCGGCTTCTTCATAATTAGTTGGAAGTTCCGAACCGTCCATTGAGAGGCTCTCGCCAGTTGAAGGATCGTCTGGAGTCTCAGGGTCTGGATCTGGTTCTGGATCAGGATCAACTGTACCAGAAGTAGTAGTATTAAAGTCGATTTGGAAAGCGTAAGCTGTGTAAGTCGAGTTATTTTGAATAGAAACAAACTCACAGCCCTCTGGGATAGTATAAGTCACAACATCATCAACTTTAACACCTTCAACCGCAGTTGTAGTAGAACCATAGGCTGTACCTACATAAAGTTCGAAGTTGTTATAAGAAGTACCAGCAGGAGCAAGTGTAATTTGAACTTCTTTAAGATCTGTGATAGCACCAGTATTAGCTAGGTAAGCATTAACACTACCTTTGAATTGGATAGGACCATTTGTTTCGTACAAAGACGAGAAGTTAGCTACATAAGAAGCGATAAAAGCAACACCGTCAACGTCGATTACCTCAGATTCGCCATAGGCTGTTGGAAGTTCAGATCCGTCCATTGAAATGCTCTCTCCATCAGATGGATCGTCTGGAGTATCAGGATCGTCTGGAGTATCAGGGTTACCAGTAGAACCAGCAGTAGATTTCAAAGCGATTTCTGAAGCATAAGCTGTATAGTCAGAAGGGTTCGCTATTCTAATATACTGACAACCCTCTGGGATAGTGTAGTAACAAACGTCACCGTCCTTTGTAGGAGTAAGAATTTCGCCATCAGTAGGGTTCTTTTCAGTACCAGCGTAAACAATAAAGTTATTGTAAGAAGTTCCAGCAGGAGCAAGAGTAATAGTCACCTCTGCAAGGTTTTCGAATGCTGTATTGTTATATAGGTATGAAACTGTTTTAGCAAACTGAATAGCACCACTTGAATCTGGGTAAAGCTCAGTAAAGTTAGCAACAGAAGTAACAGTGAAGTCCATACCGTCAACAGTGATAACCTCGTCAGTACCATAAGATGTAGGAAGTTCCGAACCATCGAATGTTACATCACCTTGAGTTACCTCACCTTGGCTAACCGATACTCTCTCCTGGATAAGAACGCCATAAGCATTGTAAACCTCAACAGAGAAGTTACCCGAGCGACCAGTTTCAGTAGCAGGGATAGTAACATAAACATCAGCATTACCGCTACCCGAAAGTGGCTCAACTGACAACCACTCAGAAGCAGACTCATCGACTGTAATAACCCAGTCACGATTAGCCTCAATTTTGAGAACACCACCGTTATCGTCAGCAGCAGCACCACTATTGTCAAACAACAATTCATTTGTCGAAAGATTAAGCGTTGGCATACCTGTATCGAGGTTATCCTCCGAGCAACTTGTTATGCTTATAAGCGATAACACAACCAGGGCAGCAAAAAGCGGCCTAAAAAGTAAACTTTTTTTCATAGATTTTGTATAATTATTTTTTGGTATTTATCTTATGTACAAACCTTTACACTACCCAGAATTTTACTAACCTAAAATTTAGAGCACACCCCCCACACTGCAAATGTAGTAAAAGAAATTATTAAAACCAACACAATAATTCAACTTTCTTTCAAACAAATATTTTCAGAATTTACAGTCATCTCAAACACCTAATTAACAGAGCTTTATTTCAAGGTTACGATTTTGTTAATAAAGCAAAAAAAAGTCATAATCTAACACCTAGATTTTGACTTTTTTTTAAATTATTTCAGAGCGGCTAAATTTCACGCCATAATTCCTACTCCACAAAGGGTGAAATTATCCTCACATCTGCCCTCTCTCTCATCATTTTAAGCTCAGAAATAGTTATTATTTTTTCTTGACTGTCTACCACGCAGCGATACCTTCCCTCAGGGGGGAAAAGTTTAGTATCATCTTCGATAGGGGTTCTAACAAGATATGGCGCACCAAGTAGCCTAGCCACCATTTCGATATCGCCCAATTGCAGTGCATCACGCACCATCGTTGAGCTAATTTCATCGTAACGCCCAAGACTCAGAATCTCCAGTCCATATTTCTCCAACTCTCTGACACCACCGCTGCCTCCCTTGCCGAAATTATGGTCACTACTCATCATTATGCCAACAGCACCGAGTGCACCCACCAAAAAATCCCTCACAAAGACATCAGCCTCAATTTTAGCGAACTCCACGGTAAACTCCACAACAACAACATTACGAGCCCCAGCCTCCTCCAGAAGGCACAATTTCTCATCAAGCGAACACAGCAGCCTATTCTCGCCACGAAGCACCTGACGAGGATGCTGCGAAAAAGTCACCACAACAGGCTCAGCCTCACGAGCCACAGCTTCCCTTTCAAGGTTCGCAATCAACTCCCTATGCCCCCTATGAACCCCATCAAACGAGCCGATAGCGACAATCGCCCGTGAAAAATTATGTGTAAATCCTCGAAAAACTCTCATACCCCAGTTTCTAAAATTAAGCCTCTAGTATTAAATTACTTCGAGAAATAGACAACCTTTTCGAAAAGCGTAAGAATATCATAATTCTCCACAAAGACGTCCCTTTCGAAATTCACCGATGCACTTGTAAAGTTCAGTACTCCACGAATCTTAGAGTTTTCGATATGCTCACTAATAGCCGCCACAGCCTCCGAAGGGCAGCTAAGAATTATAATCTGAATATTTTGCTCGCTGACTACCCTTTCGAAATCCTCTATCGAAAAGCAGGTCACGCCAAAGAATTCGCTCCCGATTTTCTCAGAGTCTTTATCAAAATAGGCAGCAATATTTATATTCGAGAATTCCCTTCCCATAAAGTAGTGATTAATTGCTTGAGCGAGGTTACCCATCCCCACAAAGGCAATATTCTGCACACTCTCGGCATCAATAATCGACGAGATATGCCTCTGCAACACATTAATATCATAACCCATACGAGCCGACGACGAGAAGCCGATAAGCATCAAGTCACGCCTCACCTGCACAGCAGTGATACCAAGCATCTGCGCCAACTGGTGAGAATATATGTGGGTAAGCCCATCTTTAGCGAGCCCTAGAAGTGAACGCCTATAGCTTGACATCCGCTCAATTGTCTTTGCAGGCAATTTTTTGTCTTTCATATTTTTTTATTCAAGAGGGGAGTTTTAAATTTCTCCCAATTTTATATTTTCGTTTATTTATTTTCTAATGGGGAGTTCTTGTTAGGCAACCCATTTTTAAGTATGGGCTACAACTGCCATTGCTCCCAAATATAGTTTCGTGCCATAAAGCTCTTCCCTATTTATCGCTACAGCGCACTCCTCAAGCGTTGCCCCCGTAGTAATAACATCGTCAACCAGCAAAATATTACGCCCAGCGAGTCTGTCCACCTTATTTACTACAAATGCCCCTTCGACATTTACAGCTCTATTTTCCTTTGTCTTTAACCTAGCCTGTGTTTTAGTTCGTCGCTCACGCTTTAGTGCATCTGCACAAAATTCAACACCCAGTTTCTTAGCTATCGCCTTTGCAAACTCATCCGACTGATTATACCCTCGCTTTATCTTCTTCGAAAAATGAAGAGGAACTGCTATAACCAAATCCACATCCTCGTAAAAAGGACTCTCAGCGAGGTACGCCCCATAAATCTCTCCCAAAACCCTAGCGATATCATCCCTCGAAGAGTACTTCATCCTATGAATCATCTTCTGAAAGTCACTACCCCTCTGAAAGTACATAAGTGCAGATGCCGTTTCAAAGAGTGCCCTACCAGCAAAGAGACTCACCACATAATTCTCCTTACGATTGAAGTAACCAGTTATCGGCATATCATAACGACAGACCGTACAAATCGTATCCTCATAGTCCAAAAGTGCCTTAGCACAACAAGCGCACTGAGGCGGAAAGATGATAGAAAGAAGCGACTCCGCCCAATCCCTCACAAGACTCCCTCTTTTGGTATAAATCCTCTGACTCATAACTATTTCACAACATAAGGGGACTTAAAAAAACCTCTATTCAATATCCCCAAGCCCTATCTCCGAGAGGTTCTCCGTACTCACACTATCCATAAGGTATAGCGGTGAATCACGAACCTCAGCGAAAGACTGTAAATCAAATTCCTTAACAGCGATGACCGCCTTAGGGAACACGCCCTTTATAAGTCCAATAAGGCGCACAGCCTCGCTACGTTCATAACACTCCCCGACATAGACCTTAAAGAAAGGGTTCTCATACTCCAATTTCGAAGGCTCATAAGGCAGAAGACCCCTAATCTTTGTAAGGTAAACATTCGCCTGCGAACGAGCATTTTGCCCGTTGTCAGCAAAAATACATACAGTATAACCCCACTTCTTATCCACTGTCTTCTGTCTCTGAACTGCCTGCATCGAGGCGGCATCGAGCTTTACGCTAAGTTTTGGATTCTGCGCAAGCGACGGCATAGCGCAAAGAGCCAATACAAATAATATAAATATCTTTTTCATCTCTATAACGAAATTTGTTTGCTAGGGATTTTTTTAAAGTCCCCTCTATAACTTCTTTTTGTAGCCCGTGTAGAGAGTTACGACTCCACCCATAATCGAACGAGCCGAAACCTTCTCAAAACCCACCGCACTGAGTATTTCGAGAAACTCGCCCTCAGTACAAAATCCCTCAACCGAATTTGGAAGATAACTATAAGCCGCCCTATTACCAGAAATAAGCCCCCCTATAAAGGGAAGTATCTTCGAAAAATAGAACCTAAAGAGGCTATTCCACAAACTCCTACGCTTCTGTGGCGAATACTCCAATATACAGCACACGCCCCCACTCCTTATAACCCGAGCCATCTGAGAAACTCCCTTCTCTACATCCGCAAAGTTACGCACTCCAAAGGCACAAGAAAGAGCATCAAACTCGCCACTCTCAAATGGCAGTTCCAAGGCATCGGCAACCATAAGTTCCGCTTCTATACCCAGCTTCTTTAATTTAACCTTTCCCCTTTCAAGCATAAGAGTCGAGATATCCCCTCCCACGAACTTGCAATCACTGCCGCACTTCTTCTGCATAGCAATAATTAGGTCAGCCGTACCAGTAGCCACATCCAAAACCTTTTTAGGACTGCTAGCTGCCACAATCTTAGCGAGCTTTTTTCTCCACCCTTTATCTATCCCAAAAGAGAGCAGATGATTCAATAAATCGTACTTCGGTGCAATTGCATCGAACATCTCCTCTACCTCTTGTCTTTTATTTTTATTCATATAATATTTTCTTTAGCTTTTTCCGCATATAAGGAACAGCCACAAAGTTATACTCTTAGCCCCACAGCTAAGGGTTTGCCTATAAACCCATAAAAAGGGTTCACAAAGATACAAAAAAAGGTAGAGAAATACATTCTCTACCTTCTATTATTTTTTTACTGGAGTCACAAGACCCCTCAAAAACCTAGCACTAAAACTATTTAGCTGGCTCTGCTACTCTTACGATTTCAACCTCGAATTTCAAAGCTTGTTTTGGGCCGATGTTTCCACCACCTTTTTCGCCATAAGCGATTTCGTAAGGCAAGTGAAGAGTTGCTTTACCACCTTCGCCAAGCATAGCTACACCTTCAGTGAAACCAGGAATCATAGCCGTAGGAGTGCAAGTATATTTCATTGCTCTACCATTGTCTTTGCTAGATTGAAGAACCTTACCAGAAGCGTCGATAAGAGTATAGTGAAGTTCAACAGTGTCGCCGTCAGCGATTTTGTGTTCAGCACCTGCGTCTTCGATTTTGTAGATAAGACCACTTTCAGTTACCTGTGCGCCTTCTTCCTTCGCTGCATTAGCTAGGAATGCAGAAGACAATTTTTCATTTTCAGCAGCTGCTTTAGCTGGCTTGATAACCATAAAGTAGTTTTGAAGGAATGCTTGAACATCCTTCTCGTCCATTGTAGCGTTTTTAGTGAAAGCGTCGATAAGACCTTTACAAACTAGCTCATAGTTCAATGTTGAGTCTACGTTATTGAATAGCGAGTTTCCAACGTCAACACCAAGAGCATAAGCTACTGAGTCTTCTTGAGTTTCAACTTTTCCGCCACCGATTGAGCCGCAAGAAGTAGCTAGAAGAGCACTAGCAGCCGCAAAGATAAAAAGTGTTTTTTTCATAATCAAAGATTTAAAGTTTTTTTAAGTGTATTTATAAAAGTGATTTCTTCGTTTAAAGCCTTATGAGTGGCAAATATATAACTATTTTTAGACTACGCCAAACTTTTTTACTTCAAAATTATTAGCTCCACAACTATTCTCTTGACAACAATAACCGAATTGCGGTAAATAATCCCTTTCTAGGAATAAAAATCTGGCAATAAACTGGCAATAAAAAAGAGAGACTTATCTTTAAAAAACATAAAGCAAATCTCTCTTTTAATTCATAAGAGCATCGTCCAAGTCGTTCTCTATTTCATAGGGAAAAAGTTTTCTCCCCTAGCGCTACTCTTTTTGAGAATATACTAGCCTATACTAGCCTATACTAGCCTATACTAGCCTAGTGTCGAGACTACCGCCTTAATAGCGTAAATATTCTCAATCACCTCTTTAGCGATAGTTACCTCATCAAAATCCTGCGTGTTTTTAGGTTGAAGAAGCAGCTTATTAGAATCATCTGCAATTTTTCTAACTATTCTCACCGTTGAGTAATCTTTTGTTACAATTAGGTATGGCATACCAGGAAGAAGTGTCTCTACCTCAATCTTTTTCAGCACAATTGTAGCTCCACTAGGGATATCAGGCGACATAGAGCCACCAGAGAATTGCACTGCGAAGTCAGCAACAATCGGAAGGCTGATATTATACAAAGGCGTTTTTCTTTCTGCTTCAATTTCAGAAAGGTGAGTAGCGTCAACATTAAAGAATGGGATAACCATATTAGGATCTATGCCCGCTGCGCTAGCTCCGACCATCATCTCTCCATCACCAGTAAGCAACCACGAGCGATTAATCTGCGGATATTTAGTTGTAATAAGGCTAGACAATTCCTTACTTACTCCAAACGAGCCACGTTTAATCTGATACAGGTTTTCAGATCTCTTCAAACCGATAATGCCTGCAAACTTATTCGTACTGTAGCCACTCCACTTAATTACTTGTTCCAATCTTTGCCAAGGTGTCATTTTTTCGAAATTTTTAATTATTTTTATAATACTAAATTATTACTAAGTCTACTCTAACTATCGAATTTAAGTACGATAACCAGTCAAACTTTTCACAAAGATACACTTTTTAGTTATCTTTTCAACTGCAACTCACAAAAAACATACCTTTTTCCCTACTTTATTCGTTTTGTAACTAAAAGTAATTTTTATATCAGAAAAATTTACATTAATTTTGTCTGTTGTAATCTTACTTTATAACGACACAACAACGGAAAATATTTTAACACAATAGCAAAAAAATTATGAACACATTCAACCTTACAACCTCATACCTAGGGCTTAGCCTTAAAAATCCTTTCATTGTAAGTTCTTCGGGACTGACATCGACCTTCAAAAAAGTTAAAGCTTGTGAAGAAGCAGGAGCAGGAGCTGTTGTTCTAAAATCTATCTTCGAAGAACAAATTTCTGCCCAAAGCGCACAAATGCAACAATATAACGATTACCCCGAAGCAGCTGACTATCTAAGCGGTTATATGGAGCAAAATGCCCTTAACGAATATATAACCCTTATAAAGGAGTGTGCCGAAAATTGCGAAATTCCGATTATAGCATCAATCAACTGCTCGACTAGCGGCAGCTGGGTAAGCTACGCTCAAGAATTCGAAAGAGCAGGCGCAGCAGCCATAGAGCTAAATATTTTCGCACTAGCGGCATCACCTTCGACTACCAGCGCAGAGATTGAGGCTCACTATCTTTCAATAGTAGAGGCTGTAAAGAAAGTTGTCAATATCCCTATTGCAGTTAAAATCCCTGCTACATTTTCTGCACCAGTAAATATGGTACAACAACTTTACTTCCGTGCGATTAAAGGTGTAACAATGTTCAATAGATTCTACACACCAGACATTGACCTAAAGAAACTATCAGTTATATCGTCGGGCGTATTTAGCGCACCAGAGGAACTTAACTCAACCCTCCGTTGGATTGCCCTAGCATCTACTGGTGTACCTATCATAGACATCGCAGCATCGACTGGCATCCACACTTGGCAAGGAGCAGCCAAAGCATTCCTGTGCGGAGCACGTGTAGTTCAGCTATGCACAACACTCTACAAGAACGGCATCGACACTCTCCCTACAATCATCAAAGATTTCAAAGAGTGGGCACAAAGCGAAGGCTTCCTTTCAATGCAAGACATACAGGGCAAGCTAAACACTAAAAACGAACAGAACGCCGAAATTCACGAAAGAGCACAGTTTATGCGCTACTTCTCTACTTTCGAAGAGTAAGCCCTTCTAAAGACATAAAGAAGATTCATCACAGCCTACCATAGCTGTTTTAAGCCACCACAAAGGGGAGCATTACTTTTAGAGTAACGTTCCCCTTTCCCTTAAAGGGAGTTCTAAAAATTCCCTAAAATACTTTTCGAAAATTTCTCACCCTCTTCCGACTTTCCCAAAAAGTCAAGTAGGAGCCACTACGAGCCATTTTGGAAAAGTCGAAAGAAGATAAAAACTTTTTAAAAATTAAAAATAGGGAATTATTAGAACTCCCCTTAACTTATAAGAGACTCTTTAAAGCTCCCCAATATTATTTGTCGAAAAATTTCACATCTTTAATCTCATCGGGAAGATACTGCTGCTCCACCACTGAGTTTGGGTAGTCGTGAGGATAAAGATATCCCACACCATAGCCCTCCTCCTTCATAAGTTTAGTAGGAGCATTACGTATATGCAGCGGTACGGGACGATAGCCGTCTTTTGCGACAAATTCCAGCGCACAATTAATGGCTTTATAGGCTTTATTATCTTTTGGGCTCTTCGCCAAATATATAGTACATTCAGCTAGCGGTATGCGAGCCTCAGGCATCCCAAGGTTATGAACTGCCTCAAAGGTAGCATTAGCCAATAATAAAGCATTAGGATTTGACAACCCCACATCCTCAGCCGCCAATATCAAAAGTCTACGAGCTATAAATCTAGGTTCTTCGCCCCCTGCCAACATTCTAGCGAGGTAATAGATAGCTGCATCGACATCACTTCCCCTCACCGATTTTATAAACGCAGAGATTGTGTCATAGTGTTGTTCGCCTCCTTTGTCATATTGCGCCACATTTTGCTGCAACGCCATCCCTACGTTCTTATCGTCAATAACAATAGTGGAAGTTGTAGTAGAGCTAAGGGTGTCTAGTATATTTAACATTTTACGAGCATCGCCTCCAGAGAAGGCAAAGAGTGCTTTAGTTTCTTTTATTTTAACCCTTCTCTCCTTCAAGAACACATCTGTTGCGATAGCTCTTTTAAGGAGTGTATCGAGGTCGCTATCCTCCAACGACTTTAGCGTATAGACATTACAGCGAGAAAGAAGCGGACGAATAACCTCGAATGAAGGGTTTTCAGTAGTAGCCCCTATAAGGACAATTGTCCCCTGCTCCACGGCTGCGAGTAGTGAATCCTGCTGACTCTTATTAAAGCGGTGAATCTCGTCAATAAAGAGCACAGGCGAGAGTCCACCCGATAGAAATCTAGAGCTTTTTGCACGTTCCAATATCTCACGCACCTCCTTCACCCCTGAGTTCACAGCCGAAAGGGTAAAGAATTCACGCTTGACTGCCCCCGAAATAATCGTTGCCAAAGTTGTTTTACCCACCCCTGGAGGTCCCCACAAAATCATAGAAGGCAGCACGCCACTATTAATAAATCGCAGCAAAACCTCAACAACTCCACTCTGCCCCACATACTCTTCTAGCGAGGTAGGGCGCATTCTTTGAGCCAGTGGACTAAAACTATCTTTCATATATCTATACTTTAATATCTCTTTTATGGGAGCTTCCCTTAAAAATCTTTTTTGCAAAAGTATAGAAAATTTAATACTTTTGCTAACCGAAATTATGAAAAAAACATCACTACTACTTCTCACGCTAATTTTTCTTGCGGCAAAGACAACCTTTGCAGCTAGCCCTACCCCATCCGAAATAAAGGCTACTGAAAACAAAATAGTAAATACACTAGGCACATACCCTACCCTTTTCGAAGAGTACAAAAGCCAGGAAGACCGCAAGGTTAAACTCGACAAAGTAAAGATAGACTACGCCAAAGGGGTAATAAATCTATACTTCTCATTTCGACTCTATGAGCTTCCCATACGAGAGGCACTTATCGAGGAGTGGGAGACTGCGCTTTTTAGCCAAATAGAGAGCTATATCCCGAAGCAGTACTCATCCTTCGAGCTACAACTTTGGGCAGTAGACACCCCTCTAGAGAGCTATATTCCGAACCTCTATCGTAGCACCACAAAGGTGGACGAGAGTCGCAAGGGCAAAATTCAAGAAGAAACCCCTCTGACTTTTAATCCCTCAAAGGGGCTATACTCCAAGGGGCTTTCTAGTCGAAGCATTGCTCTATGGCCAAGCCACGGCTATGTATATGAGACTCGTGACGAAAAGCCTTCGTGGCAGTTCCAACGCCCTGCCCTATTTCGCACAATCGAAGATTTAAACACCTTTCAATACTGCTATAACTACATAATCCCTATGCTCGAAAATGCAGGGGCAGTTGTAGTATCTCCCCGTGAGCGTTCCCCACAGACCCTAGAGGTTGTCATAGATAACGATATGGCAGACAAAAGTCTATCCCCTACAACAATAGGCGGAGAGTGGAGTAAAAAAAATGGAGGCTATCGCCACATAGAGACACTCACTGACGAGAACCCTCATACCCTTGGCACATACCTTACTTCGTCAGGCACTGCGGAAGTAGAGTTCAAAGCAACACTTCCCTCTAGCGGACGTTATGGGGTAACTATTAGCTACAAGAGCCTTACTGGCAGCAGCAAAAGAGTAGAGGCAGTAATCACCCACACACAAGGAGAGAGCATAGTGGAGATTAACCAGCAGATGGGAGGCAGCAGTTGGGTATATCTCGGCGAGTGGGATTTTGGCACTACGGCAACTCTTACACTCAGAGGCACAGACTCTGGGATTATCACAGCAGATGCCGTTCGCTTCGGTGGGGGTATGGGCTCAGTTACACGTGGCGGCTCAAAAAGCGGCAAGGCTCGTTGGGCTGAGGCTGCACGCTATTATATGCAGTATAGCGGTGTCGACCCGTCGGTATATACAGTTGGAGAAATAGAGTCAAAAAAAGACCCTCGCCGCAAGAAATCCACTCCCGACAAGCTCGATTATATCGACGATTACAAAGGTCGTGGCAATTGGGTAAATTACCTCCGCCAGGAGAAGAACATCCCTATTGACCTATCGCTAGGCGTACACACTGACGCAGGCATAGCAGACTCAATCTACGGCACTCTAACGATACATTACAGTAACAAACGCAAGGGCAAACTATGGGATAAGAGTTCGAAACTAGCCTCTAGAGACCTAGCCGATATTATTCAAAGCGAGGTGTGCCGCCACATCGAAAATAACATCACAAGCGACTGGACACGTCGGGCACTCTTCGATAGAGAATACGCCGAGGTTTCACGCCCCGAAGTCCCTTCTCTAATCCTTGAGATGTTCTCGCACCAGAACAGTATAGATATGCAATTTGGCACGTCGCCACGTTTCCGCTTCCAGATGGCTCGTGCCATATATGTCGGCATTCTAAAATTCTTAAGCGATAGGTACAACACCGACTATGTTGTACAGCCCCTCCCTCTTAAGAGTTTCGATATGGAGATGCGTGGACGTGACTCTATACGCCTGAGCTGGGAAGATAACACAGACAATCTCGAACCTACTGCAACACCTACACACTACGTCCTCTATACACGCCTAGGCGAAGGCACAGGCTTTGACAATGGCACAGTTATCTACGGCACACACATAGATTTACCTATTGAGCGTGACGGCACAGTGCGCAGTTACAGAGTAGCGGCACGCAACGACGGAGGCGAGAGCTTCCCTAGCGAAACTCTCTCTTGCGGATTTAGTCCAGAGGCATCCTCTATCCCAGTGATACAAGTAAAGAACAATTGCAAAAGGTTCTCAACAAATACCGCCTACCTGTGGGATTATAGCTACTGTGGGGAAATAACCGATAAAAATAAGCACTCAGAATTTGTAGATAACGAGAACCCAGGATATGGCGGCTCATCGAAAGAATTTGCAGGCTTTGGGCGCAGTGCAGAGACCCTTGACAACACTATGACAAAAGGCTCAGAAATCCTAAGGAATAAAGGTAACTACATAAGCCGTGGCAGCGGACGCAACCATTGGATACTCTAGTGAGAGAGTTCGCCAAAGGTAACTTTTGTCTTGCACAAGCCAAAAAAATTCATTACCTTTGCTGAGTGATTCACTGAGAGATGTTTTTTAGAACTCCCGACAAAAAGACCTTTTTTTTAAATCCCACAAGACAAAGACAAGACAATTTTTTTAAGCATATATATACATTTTTTAAGCTACAAACGAACGAATCTATGAAAAAAGCAGAAATCAAAACCGAAAAGGGCACAATGATAGTTGAGCTTTACGAAAAGGAGACACCTATTACTGTTGAGAACTTCGTAAAACTTTCAGAGAGTGGATTTTACAATGGTCTAACTTTTCACCGTGTAATTCCTGACTTTGTAATTCAGGGCGGCTGCCCTAACGGCATTGGCACTGGCGGCCCAGGCTGGACAATCCCTTGCGAAACTGGCGCAGAACGTCAACATCACGACCGTGGTGTACTTTCAATGGCGCACGCAGGACGTAACACAGGTGGCTCGCAATTCTTTATTTGCCACAGCCGCAATAACACATCTCACCTTGACGGTGTACACACCTGCTTTGGTCGAGTTATCGAGGGCATAGATGTTATTGACGACATCCGTATGGGTGACAGAATCGAGAGCATAACTATTTCAGAGGAGTAATCTAACAATTAGCGCAACCCAAAGAAAAGCGTTAAGACAAAGAGAACATCTGAGACACAAAAAAAAGAAACAATTAACTAATTTTATAATACTAAACGAATTTTATCACAATGGATTTTGAAGCAATTGTACACTTGGTACTTCCTGCGGTAACAGGCGAAGGCGCACGTGGTCAATGGACTAAACAAGAAGTTATTTTTGAAGTAGCAAACAACGAATACGGACGTAAGATATGTGTCGGTTTTTGGAATGACAAAGCAGCCTCTGCTGCCGCTCTTAGAGTAGGCGAGAGAGTTATGGTAAGTGTAAACATCGAGAGCCGTGAGCGCAATGGCAGATGGTTCACAGAAGCACGTGGATGGAAGTTCACGATTTTGAACCCTAATGCAGCTGCGCCAGCACCACAGCCATACGCACAACCACAATACGGTCAACAGACATACGGACAGCAACAGCCATACGCACAGCCACAACAGCAGCCATACGCACAACCAGCGCCACAGCCAGCTGCCGAACCTGCCGCTGCACCATCAATGGTTGACGACCTACCGTTCTAAATCTATCACTGAAAAGTTATAGAACAAATTTTATCGTAATAGAGAGGGGAGAATCCGCAATGATTCTCCCCTCTCTTTTGTCATATCCACACAAAGCCTCAGAGTTATATTTTTTCATTGAATCTAAACCCAAAGTATAGAAACAACAAATAATTTACTGTTATCCGACCCCTCGAAGCATAAAGATGGAGTTATAAAGCTCAAGGGGCATCTACTGACGAGCTAAAAGTTACTCGAACAGTGGTAGAGCATCGGCTACGGTGAAGGTGCTGCCGCCTATGAAGATTATATCGCTAGGGTGTTGTGCTAGCTCTTTTGCTCGCTTCACTGCTAGAGGCACATTTGAGCAGAGTTCGCCTGAGAGTCCGCCTTTTTGCGCCCTTGTTTGTAGCTCTGCGGCAGCCATCGCACGTGGTATATCTGCTTCTGTAAAGAGATAGTAGGCAACGGAAGGGAGTAGAGGTAATACCGACTCTAAATCTTTGTCTGAGACAACTCCTAGTACAAAATATATCTTTGCCCCACGCTCCCTCTGTGTCTTTAAAAGCTGCTCGCCTACAAGTCTTAGTCCATCCTCATTATGACCCGTATCACAAATCACTAGTGGATTCTCTTCTAAGGTTTCCCATCTGCCTCGAACCCTTGCTCTCTGTATGCCTATTCGCTTGGCAGCCTCACTAATACCCAATTGTCCCATTGCAATGTATGCTGTCTGGGCATTATATCTTTGGCACAGCCCACTCATAGCAGAATCAAATCGTATAGAGGGCTCTTTATCGGCAAAGGTCAGATAGCTGTTTAAAAAAGATGCCTTCTCTATAAACACAGAATCATACCTCTCGTCGCTCTGCCCCACCACAACTGGCACACCTCTCTTTATAATCCCTGCCTTTTCCCCTGCAATCTTCTCTAGGGTATCTCCGAGAAATTGGGTATGGTCCTTCGATATATTTGTTATAACACTCACCTCTGGCGTTACAATATTCGTAGAATCGAGCCTTCCGCCCATACCGACCTCCACAACTGCATAATCGACACCACACTTTTTAAACCACCAAAAAGCCATAGCTACGGTCATTTCAAAGAACGAAGGCTTTAGTTCCTCGATAATGCCACGATTCTGAGCCACAAAGTCAACAACTCCACTCTCTGAAATCATTTGATTGTCCACCACTATTCGCTCCCTAAAAGAGACCAAATGCGGTGAGGTATAAAGCCCGACACTATACCCCTCTGCCCTCAGCGATTCATAAATCATCTGCGAGGTTGAGCCCTTACCATTAGTCCCTGCAATGTGCACAGTCTTGTAGGCTTTATGCGGTGAGCCAAAGTGTTTATCGAGGGCAAGTGTTGTTTCGAGTCCAGCCTTATAGGCAGCCGCCCCTATGCGTTGGAACTGCGGCAATGAATTATATAGAAAGTCGAGTGTCTGAGAGTAGTCCATATTTATAAAGTTTTAAGGGGAGTTCTAGAACTCGCCTCTAATTTTCAAAAAATAAATTTACTACAAAATTACGATAAAAACACTATCTTTGTAGAAAGAAATTACAAAGATTTTAATGAATATAAATTTAAGTAAAACAACCTCTATCGAATTTGACTCACGAAAGGTAAAGCAAGGCTCTCTTTTTGTGGCAGTTCGAGGCACGCTCACCGACGGTCACCTATACATTGACAGGGCAATAGAAATGGGAGCACAGATAATTGTATGCGAGGATATTCCCCAGACCACCTGCCCAGGTGTGGAGTATATTCAAGTAAAAGACTGCCACAGCGCACTTAGCCAAATCGCAGGAGATTTTTATTCTCACCCCTCTTTAGAGCTTAGCCTTGTAGGGGTAACGGGCACTAATGGCAAGACTACTACCGCTACGATGCTTTACCACTTGTTCCGCTCTATGGGCTATAAGTGTGGGCTACTGAGCACCGTCGAGAACCGCATTAATGATGAGATATATCCTTCTACTCACACCACTCCCGATGCAGTAGAACTGAACGCCCTACTGAGAAAGATGGTCACCGAAGGGTGTACTCACTGCTTTATGGAAGTCAGCTCACACGCTATGGTACAGCGTAGGGTCGAGGGGCTACACTTTAGCGGTGGCATCTTTACGAATCTCACACACGACCACTTGGATTATCACGGCACGTTTAGTGAATATCTCAAAGCAAAGAAGAGTTTCTTTGATATGCTTCCATCTAGTAGTTTTGCTCTAACGAATAAGGACGATAGAAATGGCGAGGTTATGCTTCAAAACTGCAAGGCAGCACATAGAACCTACTCCCTGCGCAGCCTCGCAACATATAACACCAAAATCATAGAGAGCCACCTAGAAGGTATGCAGCTGCGTATTAATGGCACAGAAGTATGGGTTCAGTTCCTAGGCAAGTTCAATGGTTATAACCTTACTGCTATCTATGCAACAGCCATAGAGCTAGGCGAAGACAGCGACAAAGTACTTGAAGCCTTAAGCAAACTCACGCCCGTAGCAGGTCGTTTCGAGACTATACGCTCTACCGACGGCAGACTAGCGGTTGTAGACTATGCTCACACTCCCGACGCACTTAAAAGCACTCTACAAACCATAGTAGATGTTATAAGCGAATCAAGAGGCGGAGGCAGGATAATAACCGTTGTAGGCTGTGGAGGCGACCGTGACAACACCAAACGCCCAGTTATGGCATCCATAGCAGCGCAGTTAAGTCATCAGGTTATCCTCACCTCGGATAATCCACGCAGCGAAGACCCTTATGCTATACTGTCAGAGATGGAAGGCGGACTAAGCACAGAGGAGCTTCAAAAGACACTCACTATTGAGAACCGTGCCTCAGCCATAAAGACTGCTACGACACTCGCCAAAAGTGGCGATATAATCCTCATAGCAGGCAAAGGACACGAAACCTATCAAGAGATTAAGGGTGTGCGCACCCATTTCGACGACAGAGAGGAGGCTCGCAGGGCCTTCGGCATCTAAAGAGCGAGTTTATGAAAGAAATAGCAGTTGTCATTTTAAATTGGAACGGCAGAGATTTCCTAGAGAAGTTTCTACCAGGGGTTGTACGCCATAGTATAGAGGCGAGAGTTATCGTAGCAGACAATGGCTCAACGGACACTTCGCTTGAATATATTGAGAAGCACTTTAGCAGCTCTGAGATAGAGGTTATCTCACTAGAGAGGAACTACGGCTTCGCCGAGGGCTATAATCGTGCGCTAGACATTGTCAATACTCGTTATAGCGACACAATAAAGTACTACCTCCTTTTGAACTCAGACGTTGAGGTAACAGAGGGATGGCTTACCCCAATACTTAGCCTATTCAAAGAGGAGGAGAACACAGCCGCTATTCAGCCCAAAATCCTCAGCCAGATACTGAGAGAACGTTTCGAGTATGCAGGTGCTAGCGGAGGCTTTATAGACTCTCTAGGCTTCCCTTTTTGCAGGGGCAGGATTATGAGTCACTCGGAGCAGGACAACGGTCAGTACGACAATATACGCCCTATATTCTGGGCAACAGGCGCAGCACTCGCTATCCGCAGCGAGGTATGGCATAGACTAGGAGGTTTAGACCCTATTTTCTTTGCGCATATGGAGGAGATAGATTTATGCTGGAGGGTCAAGCGACTTGGCTATACAATTAAAGTTGTGCCAGAGAGTGTGGTCTATCACGTGGGCGGCGGCACACTCCCCCCTAGCTCTCCTCGAAAGACCTATCTAAATTTCCGCAATAATATAGCTATGCTCTATAAGAACCTGCCACTAGGCAAGTTCATAGCCGTCTATTTCGTTAGATACTTCACCGACTCACTACAAAGTATTGCATATCTTCTGACAGGAAAGTTTTCATTTTTCAGTGCAGTAATTAAGGGGCACTGCCACTTTTGGAGAGACCGTCGACGTTATACGATAGACAAAACAATACCAAAGCACAAGGTAGGCGAGATATATAGAGGCAGCATAATTTTACGCTATATATTTTGCAGCAAGAGGTTTGGGGGTATGAAGTTATAACCCTACATTATTCCCTAAAAACAGATACATATCTAAAGCATTTTTTTGATAACATATAAATTATGACACTACACAAAATTTTAAGCACAGTATTACTTGGCTCATCGCTACTCATATCGTGCGGCTCAGCACCTAAGAGCACCAGTACGACAACTTCACTCAGCACAGCCACAGCAGCCCCTGCACAAGAGGAGGTAGCTGCACCAAAGTTTAGAAGCGCAGAGATACTAAACACATACCCCCACTCAACCGAGAGCTATACCCAGGGGCTACTTGTACATAACGGCAAACTGTACGAAAGTATCGGTGAGTATGGACACTCGGCACTTCTTATCACAGACATTACCACTGGGAAGATAGAGAAACGAGTACCCCTTTCGAGGGATTATTTTGGCGAGGGTTTGACCCTACACCAGAACAAGCTCTATCAGCTCACTTGGATGGAGGGCAAGTGTTTTGTCTATGAACCTGAGACACTCCGCCTTCTCGAAACCATTAGCTATGAGGGCGAGGGCTGGGGTTTAGTCTCTTATGGAGACAACCTAATCCTTAGCGACGGCTCGTCTACCTTAAAATTCATTGACCCTAAGACATTCGCTGTACTTTCGAGTGTAGAGGTACACGACCATAGGGGCAAAGTAGAGATGATAAACGAAATGGAGCTTATAGACGGGCTTATTTATGCAAACATATACCTTTCCCCACTCGTGGCGATAATAGAGCCTTCAAACGGCGTTATTGTAGGCTATCTAGACTGTTCTAAGCTCTTCAAAGAGATAGACAATCAAAAGACAGCCGACGTTCTCAATGGCATCGCCTATGACTCGCTTTCCGACAAGCTGTACCTCACGGGCAAACTTTGGGACACCCTATTCGAGATTAAGAGATAGAGTATAGAGACGTTGCCCCTCCCCGCTTCGTCACTAAAGGGAACTTCTAAAAGCAATAGAATATTCCGAAGACACCATCCCTTAAGAACCAGCCCCTCCCCCACTTTCTTTTTAGGACGGAGTTCCAAAACAAGCTCCCCTTAAAGCTAAATCAACGCATAAAGATTAAGAACACTAATACCTCGACTAGCAGCTTCGGAAAAGAGAGCAGCAGTTGAGGTATTAGTCATTGTGTTATGATACCCGATTATCATTGAAACTCTTTCCAGAATATAATCTCTTTTTCTCTGATACACCCCCTCCACATAACCGCAGTCAGAGATAACAACCCTAGCGAAGAGACGGTTTAAAAAACAGTGATACGTCATTCTATCAGAGTCATTATACTCTTCGTCAAGCCCATCAAAAGGGATGACCGCTATTAAGCGAACATCAGAAAATCGTGATTGCAGCTTTATAATCTCATCGGCTGCAAGCAGCCCCCATCCGACCCTTAAATCTGTTATAAACGTATTCTTGCCGTCTATAGGGGAGTTCTAATTTCTCCCTGAATTTAATTTTTATAAAGGGGACTTCTAATAATTCCCTTTATTTAATTTTAATTTCAGTTTATGTCTTATTTGGAATTTCAAAAAATGGCTTATAGTGGGGCTATATGACGCTTTTTGAAATTTCAAAGAAGGCGTGAAATGAATTATCTAATTATTGAAGGGAATTTTTAGAAGTCCCCTAAAGTTTATGCTCTAATTTTACTTTTCCAAAGAGGATCGTAGTGGCTCCTACTTGACTTTTTGGAAAAGTGAAAGTAGGGTGTGAAATCTATGAAAAGTATTTTAGGGAGAAATTAGAACTCCCCTATATAACACTGCTCCAAAATACGGACTAGTTTACTACGAATTACAGCCTCAAGATTGTCAGCTATTTTCTTCGATGGAGATTGCAAAATTTGATTGCCTAACAGAGCTACCGTTTGTTTTTTAGTGACATACATAGGTTTTTAAAACTTTAAAACCTTGTCGGAAAAAAAAAGTACGCCTCCGACAAGTCACTAGTCGAGGCACCGCCAAACGCCCACGAAGCAAACAAGCCAGGGCGTACCGTACCATTTGGATACAATACTCCTGCCTTGTTCATCTGCGACGTTTCTAACTGGCGGTTTTCGACTAGTGGATAAACAATTAAGTTATATATTAATATTTTCTAATTTCTGTTTTATTTCATATATTTTCGTTTTATTACTTTTTACAAAGCTACAAAATTATTTTGATTCTGCGATATTTGTTTTCAAAAAATGTGTCTTCTAGTTTTTGGATTTTATAGCAAGGGGAAAAATTTTCTGTGTTCTACTATACCTCTACTACGGTTTTTCTGCGCACAAAACCTCTAAAACTTAAATCAAAGAATAAAGATTAACGCCACTAACACCCAGCGCATAGAAAAAGGCAGCAACGGTATCGACACGTCACTAGTCGAGGCATCGCCAGACACCCACAAAGCAAACAAGTCAAACCGTGCCACCAAACCTAACACCTCATTACCCCTCATAGCCGAAGCCCTTAAGCTTTGCGGTGCTATCACGCCACCCTGCCTCGACCTTAACAAAGACCTCAAGGAAAACCTTCTTGCCAAGAAAGACCTCTAAATCCTTACGAGCTTCTGTACTTACTCTTTTGAGCATAGAGCCGCCCTTGCCGATAATAATACCCTTCTGAGACTGTCGCATAACAAGTATAACAGCCGATATCTTATCAAGCCTCTCGGACTCCTCATATTTTTCAATAACGACCTCCGTACAATAAGGTATCTCTTTGTCATAATGCAGAAGTATTTTCTCACGGATAATCTCACTAGCAAAATAACGAAGCGACCTATCCGTCAAAGTGTCCTTATCAAAATAAGACTCTCCCTCTGGCAGCAGTTCCTTAATACGACTAAGCAAAACCTCCACGCCAAAGCCGACCTTTGCCGACAACGGCAAAACAGCCGCATCTGGCAGCAGCTCTTTCCACCTCTCCACAAGCCCTGTCAAAGCCTCTGGACCCGATATATCAATCTTATTGACCACAACGATAGTAGGCACTCCACTACGTCGCACCTGCTCGATAAAGCCTATATTCTTGTCAATCTTCTCAACCGTATCAGTGACATAGAGCAGCACATCAGCATCGCCCACAGCCCCCTCGCTATACGACAGCATAGACTCTTGGAGCTTATACGAAGGTTTAATAACCCCTGGCGTATCGGAATAGACAATCTGAAAATCCTCACCCGAAACTATACCCATAATCCTATGGCGTGTAGTCTGTGACTTACTCGTTATAATACTGAGTCGCTCACCCACTAGTGAGTTCATCAGCGTAGATTTACCGACATTCGGATTGCCGACAATATTTACAAAACCTGCCTTGTGCATATATATGTATTTGTTTGTTATTCTTTAATAGTGAATTAAAAGGGAGTCCGATATTCGAACCCCCTCACTATAAACTATTTATTTAGTTTCGCTGTAAAATTCTTATAGAAGTAAGGTATTGTCTCCATACCCTTATAGAAGCACTCCAAAGAATAGTTCTCATTTGGTGAGTGAATAGCATCGCTATCAAGCCCGAAGCCCATAAGAATACTCTTGATTCCAAGGGTACTTTCGAACGTAGAGATAATAGGAATACTTCCTCCGCTATAGAACGGTAGAGGTTTCTTACCGAAAGTCGTTTCGATAGCCTCCGAAGCTGCCATATAGGCAGGAGTATCAGTAGGCGAGATATAAGGCACACCACCGTGCGAAGCCGTAACCTTAACTTTCACAGACTTAGGAGCGATTCTTTCGAAGTGCTCAGTCAGTAGATTAGTGATACGTTTAAAGTCTTGACCAGCCACCAGACGAGTCGATACCTTAGCCGTAGCGATACTAGGGATAACAGTCTTAGCCCCCTCGCCAATATAACCGCCCCAGATTCCGCACACATCAAACGTTGGGCGGATACCCTTACGCTCCATTGTAGAGTAGCCCTTTTCGCCCTGCACCTCAGCGATATCAATAGACGCTTTGAACGCCTCCTCAGAGAATGGCGATTTAGCGATTTCGGCTCTTTCCTCTGCGCTAAGTTCATAGATATTGTCATAGAACCCCTCGACAGTAATTCTGCCATCAGCGTCGATACTCTCAGAAATCATATCGCAAAGGATATTAATAGGATTAGCCACAGCACCGCCATAAAGCCCACTGTGCAAGTCACGATTAGGACCAGTAACCTCTACCTCCACATAGGCAAGCCCACGAAGCCCACACGTAATAGAAGGAGTTTCAAGCCCCAACATAGAAGTGTCCGACACTAGGATAATATCAGCTGAGAGCATATCCTTAAACTCAGCACACCATTTGGTCAAGTTACCCGAGCCAATTTCTTCTTCGCCTTCAAGCATAAATTTAGCGTTACAAGGCAGCTCACCACTTTCGACCATAGCTTCAAAGGCAGCAATGTGCATAAAGCTCTGTCCCTTGTCATCGTCAGCCCCACGAGCGAAGATAAATCCATCTTTCACCACTGGTTCGAATGGGTCAGTATTCCACAATTCCACAGGGTCAACAGGCATAACGTCATAGTGACCATACACCAGAACGGTAGGGAGTTTCGGGTCAATTATCTTTTCAGCATAAACAATGCTAGGGCCTGCGGTAGGGAAGATTTCTGCTTTATCCACGCCAGCCTTTTCGAGGCGAGCTTTCAGCCACTCAGCCGTTCTGTCCATATCAGGGCGGTGCGAAGCGATAGACGAGATTGAAGGAATACGAAGGACTTCGAAGAGGTCGCTAAGGAAGTTTTCCTTATTTGTTTTGATATACTGTTGTGTCTTTTCCATAATAAATATTTAAGTTTTAAACGGTTAATCTAACTTTGACAAATATACAAAAAACTTTCCACCCCTGCAACTCTCCCCCACCACAAAATAACCCCCATCAAAAATCAAGGCACATTTATTGCCCCAAAAGTTTCCTAAATAAGAAACTTTTCATTACCCCACAATACAAAAAAGCCAGACTTCAGCCTGGCTTTTCTCTTTATTAGGTTCATATTTAAGGAATATTTATATTTCTACATCCTCTCTAGCGCTGCTGAGAGAACGACGGAGCAATAGCTTCGCTCTTGACTGCTCTGCGTTTATTTGGGCGATTTGACAGCTCGTAGTGGATTTGCGCACCGTCTTTGATATCTGAGTACTCTAGATACGATTTAGTCCACTCCTTGCCGTTTATTGTCATTTTTTTGATATAGACATTCTCTTTTGAGAAGTTCGAAGTTGTCACCTCAATTTTCTTACCATTTCCTAGCTCTACGCTCATAGATTCAACCGTTGGCGAGCCTATGTTATAGATATTGCTCGAAGGGGCAGTAGGATAGAATCCCATAGTATTAAAGAGATACCACGCCGACATCTGACCACAGTCATCATTACCGCTCAGCGAACCTGGCTCATTACCATAGAACGAGTCAGAGATTTCACGAATCCACTTTTGACAATTCCACGGCTCACCGATATAGTTATAAAGATAGGCTATCGTATGGCAAGGTTCATTACCGTGCCAGTAAGCACCGATACGCCCTTGAATATCGTGCGCACCAGGTATATCGTCTGGAAGCTCCATAACAAACATAGAGTCTAGTCTCGTTTTGTAGAGTTTCTTACCCACAAGGTCGATATGCCCTGCCACATCGTGAGGCACATACCACGTGTACTGCGCTGTAAAGCCCTCTGTAATATCTCCCCAACCGTGCACTGAGCCAGGACCCTGATACGCTATTGGAGCAAATGGGTCTCTCCAATTGCCCTTAGAGTCACGACCACGCATATATTTAGTCTCTGGGTCTAGGATATTACGATAATACATAGCTCTTTTCGAGAAGTACTCATAGTCCTCCATTTTGCCAAGAGCTAGCGCAGCCTGTGCAATACAGTAGTCGTCGTAGGCATATTCAAGGGTTTTAGAAACCGATTCCTTTTCAAGTTCTAGCGGCACCCATCCAAGTTCGGTGTACTCAGGCAGACAGTCATAATTTGGATTTGTAGCCGTACGTTTCATAGCTTCAAAGGCACGCTCATAGTCAAAACCCTCCACGCCCTTAACAATCATATCCGAAAGGACAGAAACAGCGTGATACCCAATCATACACCACGTCTCATTGCCATAGAACGACCAGATAGGCAGCATCTCCTCGATACTCTTATCGTAGTGCGCAAGCATAGAGTTAGCAAAGTCAGCACTAAGAGCTGGCTCGACAATATTCATAAGCGGATGATACGCCCTATAAGTATCCCACAGCGAGAAGGTCGTATAATTCGTAAAGCCCTCTGCCACGTCAATACTCTTGTCGTGAGCGAGATATCTGCCGTCCGCATCCTGGAACAAGAAAGGCGACATAAAACATCTGTAAGCCGACGTATAGAAAGTTTCTTTAGTCTTTTGGTCACCTTCGACAGTGAATTTAGAGAGTTTTTCTTCCCACGCATTCACGCCATTCTCACGAACTTCGTCGAAGCTAAGCCCTTCAATCTCCTTCATATTACCTTTTGCGCCCTTGGGGTCAACAGCCGATACTGCCACTTTTACAGTCACAGCCTCACCCTCTTCGGTCTTAAATTTAGTATAGAACTGCAAGCCAGTACCCCACGCTTCCATATCGCTGCGGAAACGTTTAGTATTATAGAACACCCTTTCGCCATTCTGCATAATAGCAAAATCTTCGATAGGTTTCGAGAACTCCGCCACAAAGTAGATATGACGTTCTGCACCCCATCCCTCCACAAGTTTATAGCCTGTGATTGTATTTTCGTTCTCAATTCTTATGTTCGACCATCGGCAGTTCCACAGTAGCGTGTGCTGCATATCCAGCAGGATAAATGACTCGTCACTCTTTGGGAAGGTAAATTTAAGAATACCGCTACGCTTAGCAGCAGTCATTTCAGCCTTAATTTCGTCATCCAAGAGGTCAACCGAGTAGTAGTTAGGCGAGCACCACTCCCTATCGTGGCTATAAGCCGAACGGTAGCCCTCCTGCGGTTTATCCACATCTCCAGGAGTGAGCTTCACATCGCCACACCCTGGCATAAACAAGAAGTCTCCAAGGTCAGGAATACCCGTACCGCTAAGGTGCGTAAGGCTAAATCCTAGAATCGTAGGGTGTGAGTATTTATAACCCGCTGCCGTATCGTAATCGTCCGAAGCAGTGTCGGGGCTAATCTGAATACCGCCAAAAGGTACTTGCGCACCTGGATATACATTACCATATCCGTCAGTGCCGACAAGTGGGCGCACGTAATCTACATTCCTCTCTTGTGCACTAAGAGACAGAGGAGCACACAGCAAAGCTACGGCAAGGGTTGAAGTCAGAAGTGATTTCTTCATAAGTTTGGTTTTAGTTTTTTTTAAGTTTGTTTCATAAAAAGAAATTTCCAGAAAAATTCTCTCTCTACTACAAAACAAAGATAAAAATAATATTATGATTTTCCAAGCCTACACCACTCCGTCAGACCAGTCGCAAAAAAGCTGAGCGGTTACCTATTGGAAATAAAGTATTTTTATCCTACTTTTGTGGTGAAATATTAATCACTTTTTCAAACCAACAAAAAAACAATGATTCTAACAACAACTCCTCAAATCGAGGGAAAACCTATCGCAGAATACATAGCAGTTGTATCTGGCGAAGCAATTATTGGCGCAAACGCAGCCAAAGACTTTATGGCAAGTTTCCGTGACATTGTGGGCGGCCGCTCAAAATCTTACGAGAAGGTTATCCGTGAGGGCAAAGAGACATCGCTCAAAGAGCTAGCAGAGAGCGCAGAGGCTCTAGGCGCAAATGGAGTAGTAGGCATTAGCTTTAGCTACGAGGCAATCGGCACAAATGGCAGTATGCTTATGGTAGCAGCCACTGGCACCGCTGTCCGCTACTAAACGTCTAGAGGCGCATAGCTCAACAGCATAAGAAAAGGGGAGTTCACTTAATTTAAAAGTGACTCCCCTTTTGGTTTATCTTCAACGGGTCTAGTTCCCTAGACCTTTATGCCCATACTCTAGAAAAGTTTGCGAGCACCATCCGAGATAACTACTGGATAGATTTTACAATCAACTCCAAATTTAGCCTTATATTTCTCAGAAACAGTAGCCACAAAGTTGTCATACTTCTCAGCCTTAACAAGGTTAATACAGCAACCGCCGAAGCCGCCACCCATAACACGTGAGCCACAAACGCCACACTCTCTAGCCACCTCGTTGATGAAGTCAAGCTCTTCGCAAGATACTTCATAAAGAACTGACATACCGATGTGAGTGCCGTACATTTTGCGACCAGCTGTTTCGTAGTCACCAGCTTCCATAGCTACACAAGCTTCTTGAAGGCGGTCAACTTCTTGACGAGCATAAAGGGCACGGATGTAGTCCTCTTGGCTGATTTCACCGATAACTTCGTCCAACCACTCTACCTCAGCATCTCTCATAAACTCAACCTCTGGGTGTAGTTTTTGGATTGCAGCAACTGCTCTTTCGCAGCTTTCTCTTCTGCGGTTGTAAGGCGAGCCTACAAGTTCGTGTTTCACGCAGCTATCCACAAGACACACTTTATAACCGTGAGATTCTGGATCGAAGTGAACATATTCGAACTCTCCGCTCTTACAGTCTAGTTTCATAAGGTAACCAGCTTTACCGTGCACAGAAGCGAATTGATCCATAATACCACACTTAACACCCACGTAGTTGTGTTCAGTTGATTGACCCACCTTTGCAAGTTCCATACTGTCGAAACCTAGTGTCAACATATCGTTAAGAGCGAAAGCGAAAGTACTTTCAAGAGCAGCCGACGAACTCATACCTGCGCCTAGAGGCACATCACCAGAGAAAACTGTATCGAAACCGCCAGTGATAACTGCACCACGTTTTTGCATTTCACGTACAACACCGAAGATATACTTAGCCCAACCTTCTTTTGGACAATCCTCGTCACTTACGATTGCAAATTCAGTACTCTCGTTTAGGTCAAGAGCAAAAGCACGCACTTTGTCAGTACCGTTGAATTTGATTTCTGCAACCATACCTTTGTCCACTGCACCTGGAAGAACGAAACCACCGTTATAGTCAGTGTGCTCACCGATAATGTTGATACGTCCTGGAGAAGCATATACTGAACCAGCCTCGCCATAAAGTTCGCTAAATTTAGCTCTAATTTCTGTAATATTCATTTTTGTAATATTTATTTGGATTTTTTATCTGAGGGGGAACTTTTAGATACCCCCTCACATTTGATTAATTAATTTTCTTAGAATTTTTTAGTCAACAGGAATATCCTTGTTAACGTTTTTGCTACCTACCAAAGCGTAGAACAACATATACACTAGACCTGCAACGATTACCCAGTAGCTCGAAATAAAGCCTGCCATATCGGCAACTTGACCTTGGATAAGTGGAAGGATACCACCGCCACAAACCATAACCATAAAGAAGCCTGAGCCCATAGCAGTATATTTCTTGCCAAGTCCTTCAACTGCAAGGTTGAAGATACCGCCCCACATAACCGAAGTACAAAGACCACAGACAACAAACAGAAGAACGCTAGCAGGCACTTGAGCCATACCAAACGAAATATCTGATTGGAACACTGGCATAGAGACCATAGTGTCAGTAGGAATAAAGATACCAAGTGTAACAAGGATAGCAGCAAGAGCCGACACAGCCGAAATCATAGCCTTAGGCGAAGCTACACCTGCAATAAAACCGCCAGAGATACGACCAATCATCATCAAGAACCAGTAAGTACCCACAACAGCACCAGCAGTTGTAGCGTCAATACCAAGTCCACCACCAGCAGCACCCTCTGTCATAAATAGATTGATAAAGTTAGGAATACCTACTTCAACACCCACATACACAAAGATAGCGATAGCACCAAGTGTAAAGTGACGGAACGACCAAGGAGAATATTTGTCTTTAACCTTAACAGCGTTAGGGTCACGTTTTTCCATATGAGGCTCTGGGATTCTAACTGCAAGAAGCACAAGGAATGCAAGAGCGAAGATACCCATAGCGATAAATAGCGCAGGGTTAGCGTCAGCGATAGAAGCCTTTTCGATATTGCTACCGATAAGGTAACCCACAAACACAGGAATAATTGTAGCAGAAAGAGAGTTCAAAGAACCACCGAATTGCATCAACTGGTTACCAGTTTTGCCACCGCCACCAAGTGTGTTAAGCATAGGGTTAACAACTGTGTTAAGCATACACATAGAGAAACCTGCAACGAATGCACCTAGAAGATACACTGCGAAGCTCTCAGTAACGCCCGAAAGGTACATAAAGCCTACACCAATAAAGCCAACTGCAATAGCAGTAAGAGCTGTCATTTTGTAGCCTTTTCTCTTAAGCATAATACCTGCTGGAATACCCAAGAAGGCATAAGCAATAAAGTTTGCAAAGTTACCTAGCTGAGACATAAAGTTACTTGCCTCGAACTGAGTTTTAACGATAACCCCCATAGGGTTCGAAAGTCCTGTCACGAATGATATCATCGCAAAGAGTGCGAACATCATAATGATAGGCAGAACATTGTTTTGTTTTGACTGTGTCATTTTTTTTGATTAGGTTTTTAGTTAGGAGTCAAATGACTATTATCTGACTCCCTTTTATTTAAAGTTATTTTATTACTCAGCCGAGAAGGTATAGATAATAGCGTGTTCGAAAACTTCACCTGCCTTAAGAGTGGTCGACGGGAACTCTGGTTTGTTAGGTGAGTCTGGGAAGAATTGACACTCTAGTGCCACACCTGTATAGTCTTCGTACTCTGTCCCGCTTTTACTCACTGGGCAACCGCTTAACCAGTTACCAGTATAGATTTGGATACCTGGAAGCGAAGTAGCGACAGTCATTGTGCGACCGCTCTTTTCACCTTTAAGTTCCCCTGCAATAGCGATTTTAGAACCTTCTTCGTACTCGTCAATAACCCAGCAGTGGTCATAACCCTTACCGATTTTTAGAGCTTCGAAATCTTCGTTCATACGCTCACCGATTACACGGCCGCCAAGGAAGTCCATAGGAGTACCCTCAACATCTGCATACTCACCCGTTGGGATTTGAGTAGTGTCAGTTGGCAACCATTTGTGTGCATTAAGCGTTAGGGTGTGACCTTTGATAGAGCCAGCATCGTGTCCGTCAAGGTTAAAGTAAGCGTGATTTGTAAGGCTCACAACAGTATCAGCCGTACTACGAGCAAAGTATGTGATAGCCAAATTAGCGTCATCATCCCAGTCATAACAAACCTCCACGGTAAGTTCACCTGGATAACCCTCTTCGCCGTCCTCGCTCAGGTAGCTAAATACTACTCTATCGCCTTCGACTCTTGCGCCCCATACTCTATTACAGAATCCTGTTGGGCCACCGTGAAGTGCGTTAGGGCCATTATTAATAGCTAGTCTATAATCTACATCGTTCAAAGTGAACTTGCCCTTTGCAATACGGTTAGCGTATCTACCCACGCTCTTACCCATACAAGGACCATCACTCATATAGTCAGCAGCCTTGCCATAGCCTAGAGCCACATCGCCCAAATTACCGTCCTTGTCAAGCACATTAACCGCAACGATTCCCCCACCAAAGTTACTAAGCACAACGCTCTCGCCCTTGGCATTTGTCATTGTATAACGAACGATAGGCTTATCATCTATCATTCCCCAAATTTCTTGTGTAATATCCATTGATTCTTTTGATTAAAAAATTATTTCCATAGAGGAGTTGGATAAACACCATCAGCTGTAAGCTTAGCTACTCTTTCAACAGTTGCAGGTCTATCTTCGATATATGTTACACCGAACCAGTCAGAAGTAGTCTTAAGCACCTTCATCTTAGCAGTCTTATTTTCCAAAAGAGAGTTAACCACTAGAGGAATAAAGAATTCCGCTTTAGGGTTTACTTTAGCTTGAGTATCTAGGAAAGCTTTGAATAGCTCTTCGCTGTGTTCAAAGATATCTGGAGTAAAGCCAAATAGGTTCATCGAAACAAGAGCATCTTCTGCAAGAGGAGTAGTACCTTCGTCTTCGATATAAACGATTTGTCCGTTTTGGCGTTCGATTTTAGTTCTCTCCACCATAGAAGAAAGTTGAGAGCATCTACCGATTTGGCAAACGCCACGGCTAACTGTACCGTTCTCAGACAACGTTTTATTAACTTCGTAGCCAACCATTGTGTACTGACCTTTTTTGCCGTCAAGTTTCGCTAGGTATTCACCGATAACTTTAAGGGCATTTTCGCCATAGAAGTCGTCAGCGTTAACAACTGCGAAAGGTTCATTAACGACCTCTTTAGCCATCATAACAGCGTGTGCAGTGCCCCAAGGTTTTTCTCTACCCTCTGGGATAGAGTAACCCTCTGGAAGTTTGTCAAGCTCTTGCATAACATACTCCACCTCGATTTGATTATTGAATCTCTCTGCGTTAAAGAAGTTTTTGAATTGTTCTTCGATAGTTCCACGAATAACAAAGACTACTTTACCAAATCCTGCACGCATAGCGTCAAAAATAGTAAAGTCGATGATTGCCTCTTTACAAGGTCCAATACCGTCCATCTGCTTCAATGAGCCATATCTAGAGCCCATTCCTGCAGCCAAAATAAGAAGTGTTGGTTTCATAAAATGATATTATTGATTATTGATTTAAAGTTATCTTCTGCTATACAAATATAAAAAAAATATTTTACCTTTGCATAATGAAACAAAATAAATTTTTAAAATATTTTACAGGCAGGCTAAAACTTTCGGCTCGCAGGGTGAGCACTTCGCAGGAAGTTTGGCATATCTTCATTTCACGTGGTAGTTTAATAATAACCTCTTTAGTGTTATTTGTCGCACTATTTTTTGGAATTTTTTTCTTAATTATATACACTCCAAGTTTGATTGACCACATCCCTGGATACTTAGGGCGTGAGTCTAAGGAAAAGATGATTTCGTCTTTGCTAAAGCTTGATTCATTGGAGCGTGAGGTTACACGTTGGGAGGAGTACACAACGACACTACGTTCTATACTAGACGGCAAGAAGCTCGAAAGCATTGTTATGGTAGACGGCATAAGCGACTCTTTGCAGGGTAGCACTAAATCGAAGACAACAGAGCGCACAATCGAGGATTCACTTTTGCGTTTTTCGGTAGAGCAAAGTACTATTGAGAGCGAAGCCACAAGACGAGACAAGACTCTTTCTTTTTCGATGATTGCGCCAGTAGAGGGTGTAGTGACCTCTGGTTTCTCATCAGCCGAGGGGGTACTAGGGGTTGTCGTAAAGCCTAAGGCATCCTCTGTGGTACTATCTGTAATGGACGGCACGGTAATTTTCAGCGATTGGACTCCGTCGGAAGGATATGTAGTAGTAGTTCAGCACGCTGCTGCAATGATGAGTGTCTATAAGAAACTTTCTCAGAGCCTCAAATCACAGGGCAATCGTATAAAAGCGGGCGAGAGCCTAGGCATAAGCCAAGGCATTAAAGATGGAGCATCTCCAGAGTTCGAGTTCGAGCTATGGAACGAGGGCAACGCCATTGACCCAGAGAACTACATCACCTTCACTGCACCTGAGACAACACTATAATAATTCCTAAAAGTTATAGGGAACGACTTATATTCTCTACATATAGAGTTATACAAACACATATAAGAGAGGGGAGCTATCGAAAATAAGTCATAGCTCCCCTCTCCTACTTATTAGTATAGAGAGGGTTCTTATCCCTCCTATAAAATTATTCTTACAAAGGAGTTCTAGAAACTCCCCCCTAAACCTTATTTCTTCAATATCTCATTAACGAACAACTGAGCCAACTCATCAGCTTCGCTTTGCGTGTGTGCTTCTGAGTAGATTCTAACGATAGGTTCAGTATTAGATTTACGAAGGTGCACCCAGCCCTCTGGCATATCTACCTTCACACCGTCAATTGTCGTAACGTCATACTCTTTATATTTGTCCGCTAGAGTTTCGAGCAGAGCGTCTACATCTATATCAGGTGTTAGCTGCGCTTTATTTTTGCTCATAAAGTATTGTGGGTATGTTTTCCTTAGTTCGCTCATAGTACAACCCTTCTCTGTGAAGTAAGTAAGGAATAGTGCCACCCCTACAAGGGCATCACGACCGTAGTGCAGTTCTGGATAGATAATACCTCCATTACCTTCGCCACCGATAACTGCGCCCACTTCCTTCATTTTAGCCACAACGTTCACTTCGCCAACTGCTGCTGCGCTATATTCTGAGCCATAGCCACGAGTCAAGTCTCTAAGTGCTCTCGATGAGCTTAGGTTCGATACAGTAGCACCGCCTCCCAGCTTCGAAAGAATATAATCCGCCACTGCCACAAGGGTATATTCTTCACCAAACATCTCGCCGTCTTCGCTAATAAACGCCAAGCGGTCAACGTCAGGGTCGACAACAACGCCCAAATCTGCGCCACACTCCTTGACCTTTGCAGAGATTTCTGTCAAGTGCTCCTTAAGAGGTTCAGGGTTATGAGCAAATTGCCCATCTGCCACACAGTTCAGCTCGACAACCTCGCAGCCCATCTGACGAAGCAGCTCAGGGATAACAATACCTCCAACAGAGTTAACAGCATCTACCACTACCTTAAAGCCACGAGCCTTTACAGCCTCTACATCTACAAGCGGCAACGCCAATACCATCTCGATATGCCTAGCATTAAAGTCTAGCTGTTCTACACCGCCAAGGAAGTCGACCTCCGCAAAAGAGAACTCCTCTGCGCTAGCCATATCCAATACCTTTTTCCCTTGCACAGCATTTAGAAACTCACCATTAGAGCCTAGAAGTTTCAGAGCGTTCCACTGTTTTGGGTTATGCGAAGCGGTAAGGATAATCCCTCCGTCTGCGCCAAGCTCAGTCACAGCCACCTCCACAGTTGGAGTAGTCGCAAGGTCGATATCCACTACATCAACGCCACATCCCTGCAATACACCACAAACTATGCTCTTGCACATAGCTCCCGATATACGAGCATCCCTGCCCACTACAATTTTAGTGGGTCCTTCACCCTTCTTCTCAGAAGAGATATACGAAGCGAAAGATGCCGTAAAACGAGCCAGGTCAATAGGAGTAAGGTTTTCTCCGACCTCTCCACCGATAGTCCCACGAATACCAGAGATAGATTTTATAAGTGCCATATTTTTTTTTAAAATTTTTAAAGTTCAGAAAATCATAGTATAAAAGGGCTTTCCGTTTATACACAAGTGGCAACAAAGATAAGAATTTATTATCTTTGCGGCAATATAACTTTTAAAATTCATATTTATTTAATGCGTAAACGTGTTTTAGTGGGGGTAAGCGGCGGTATCGACTCCACAGCCACCATTCTATTACTTCAAGAGGCTCAGTGGAATATAGAGGCTCTCTATGTAGATATGCTCGACTGCGAGATATCACGACGTAGTGTTACTGCGCTGTGTGAACGCCTTGGTGTGAAATTACATATTGCGCCTGTCTCTACCCTTTTCGAGAGCGAGGTTGTTACCAAAGTTATCGAGAGTCACAAACAAGGACAAACACCCTCACCCTGCACACTGTGCAATCCTGCGGTAAAATTTGCTACGCTCAAAGAGTATGCCGATAGACTCGATATAGAATATATCGCAACAGGTCACTATATAAACATAGAGGAGCAAGACTCTTGGTACTATGTCGCAAAGGGCTTAGACCCCATTAAAGACCAGTCCTACTATCTCTATAACCTCGGACAAGACATACTGAGCAGAACACTCACACCCCTTGGAGTCTACACAAAGCAGAGTGTACGTGCAATGCTTCTAGAGAGAGGATACACGGAACTTGCCACAGGCTCAGAGAGCCAGGGCGTATGCTTTGCCAAGCGAGGTTATCGAGAGTTTCTTGAAGAAAACCTAAAGCCCTGCGAAGGGGAGGTAATAGATTCTTATGGCAAGAAGATAGGCACGCATAGCGGATACTCTCTCTATACTATCGGTCAAAAGAGAGGCTTTACGCTACTAGAGCCACAAGAGAGCGCACTAGAGGTCATATCAACAGACCCACATAGAAACACCATAACGGTAGGCTCACCGCTACTGACGAGCGAAATCGAACTAAAAGAAGCGTGGTTTCACCCATATAGCTCCATAGAACCCATAACAGCCCAAATAAGAGGACTAGGGCGCAACCCACCCCAAGCAGTGGAAGTAAAGCAAACATCTCCCACAACGCTCAAAACGACCCTTACAGAGACTCTAGAAGCTGAGTTATTCTGGGCACAGACTCCTGGGCAGCCAGCCATACTTTTACAAGGCACGAGAGTTATAGGCGGAGGTGTACTATACGAACAATAAAAATAGAGGAACTAACAATGAAATAACATTGACGGCTTATTCATATCATAGGATAACTTTTGATATGAATAAGCCGCTTTCTTTTGTTCCTTAAATGTACTCTGGGCGGGACTTGAACCCGCACGAACATTACTGCTCAAAGGATTTTAAGTCCTTCGTGTCTACCATTCCACCACCAGAGCTCCGTACTTGTTTTAAAAAGAAAAAAGGAGGAGCTACTCTTAGCTCGCTCCTTTTTTTTGAGCGGAAAACGAGACTCGAACTCGCGACCCCAACCTTGGCAAGGTTGTGCTCTACCAACTGAGCTATTTCCGCAATATGTTTCTCTAACCTTCGCCTCTCTTTACTTCGCCTCTCTTGGCGTAACCGTTAAGTAGGTTGGTTTGTTAAAGTGATGCAAAGGTAGTGCTTTTTTTTATATCTGCAAATTTTTTACGAAAAAAAATGCGAAAATTTTTAACTTTTTTTTGAGCGTGGCAATGTTTTTGAGGCTACCCGACTACTTAAATTACTGAAACTATGAACGAAATAACTATCAAATACAACCTCGACAAACCCCTCGAAATTTTCGAAAAAAATTCCCCACTCCCCTTTTGCATAAAAACAAGCAAAAACGCCCCTGAAGGCTCTCAAAACGTCAAACCCAAAACTCTGCTACTCACTGCGCTGGGAGGCTGTACTGCGCTCGATATTGTGGCTCTTCTGAGAAAAATGCGCCTCGAAATAAAAAATTTCGAAATCAAGACCTCTGCTACACTTTCAGAGTCGACACCTAGTGTATATACCGAATTTAGAATCTGCTACTGTTTCAATATCGAGGGACTCCCTAGCTTCGAAACGAAAAAGAAACTGAAAAAAATTGTAGAACTCAGCCAAGAACAATACTGCTCACTGAGCCAAATGCTAAGAAAAGTAGCACCCATAAAATACGCCATAACTATTAACGGACACGGTATAGAGACCTGCGCCTGTAAATTCTAAAGAAAGGCTTCTAAAAAAAAGGGGAGTCTCATTTATAAAAAAAAACTCTCCCCTCATCTTTAAATATATTCTCTCTATTGCCGCCCTCCTACATAGTGAGGTCAAGAGCACTAGTCAAATTCAATACCTCTGAATTCTTAGCCACCAGATGGTCTACACGCTGCTGCAAAGTAACTGGGCGTTTAGGTGCGTTATCCTCACTTAGAATAATTTCGATAGGCAAACGATAATTAAAGAGTCGCATCATATCCCCCTCGATATCTATCATAGAATTTGTTATTTCATCTGCCATAATATCGCCCTGTACGAAGACGGTGATATGGTCGCTATCTATTACTGCCGTAGAGAGCACAAGTGCGATTCTAGGCCTATTTCTGTTCTGCCAAAGATTCACTAGCTCCGAGAAGCGTGCTTTGAGTATCTCTAGACCCTCCTGAGGTGTAACGGCTATAACATCAGAAGTTTTTTTTTGAGTATCCGCCCCTGCCTCTTTTTCTTTATTAAGAGAGCTTATCGAGAAGCCTAGCATTGAGCCGCTTGGATTCGCACCAGGCTGCGGTGTAGGCTGAGCAGCAGGTTGTGCAGTAGGCTGAGCAACAGCTTGCGCAGTAGGCTGAGCAGCAGGTTGTACAATAGGCTGAGCAACAGCTTGCGCAGTAGGCTGAACAGCAGGTTGTACAATAGGCTGAACAGCAGCTTGCGCAGTAGGCTGAGCAACAGCTTGCGCAGTAGGCTGAACAGCAGCTTGCGCAGTAGGCTGAGCGACAGCTTGCGCAGTAGGCTGAGCGACAGCTTGCGCAGTAGGCTGAGTATCACCTCTACCACTAGCCGTAGTATCAGAACTAATCTTCGGAAGGACAGCACGAACAATCTGAGGAGACACCCCAGTTAACGACGAATTAAGCCCTGCAAACTTCATAAGCATAAGCTCAATATGCAGCCTACGAGAAGTAGCATTACGATAAGAACTATCAGCTGCCGACACTAAATTAATTGCCGAAAACAAAAACGGAACTTCCATAGCCGCCGACTGAGCCACATATCGCTGCGAAACACTTCCACTAAGCTCCAACAGCTTTACAGTAGAAGGATTCTTCGCCACAAGCAGACCACGCAAATGCTCCGCTAAACCACTCAAAAAATGCTGCCCATCGAAACCCTTCGACAAAATAGTATCAAAAAGCACCAGCAAAGAAGCGTAATCCCCTGCCAGAGCCATATCTACAACGCTAAAATAAGTATTGTAATCCAGAGCACCTACACACTCCCCTACTTCCCCGTAGCGCAATTCTGAGCCACAGAACGAAACCACTCTGTCAAATGTAGAGAGAGCATCCCTCATACCGCCATCTGCCCCACGTGCAATAATTGCAAGAGACTCCTCGTCATAGGTCACACCCTCCTGGGCTGCGATATACTGCAAATAATCCACGATATCCTCAACACGTATGCGATTAAAATCATAAATCTGACAACGTGACAAAATCGTAGGAAGTATCTTATGTTTTTCGGTTGTTGCAAGGACAAAGATAGCGTGATGTGGCGGCTCTTCAAGTGTCTTTAGAAAAGCATTAAAAGCCGATGCCGACAACATATGAACCTCATCTATAATATAGACACTATACTGACCTATCTGCGGTGCGACACGCACCTTATCGTTAAGAGCACGGATGTCGTCGACACTATTATTACTAGCAGCATCCATCTCGTGGATATTAAAGCTCCTATCAGCCGCAAAAGCCACACAGCTTTCACACTCTCCACAAGCCTCAAACTCCGATGTAGGATTTAAACAATTAATTGCACGTGCAAAGATACGAGCACAAGTAGTCTTACCGACCCCACGAGGACCAGTAAAGAGATAAGCGTGAGCCATCTGCCCCTTTGCAATAGCATTTCTGAGTGTTTCAGTAATATGCCTTTGACCCACTACCGAACGGAAGGTCTGCGGACGATACTTCCGTGCCGATACAATAAATTCACTATTTTCTGCCATTCTCTGTACTTCTTTATGCTGAGGGAGAAAAAAACAACTCTCCCACCCATTAACAATTAATAATTAACAATTAAAAATTAGAAAACTACTGTTTCTCTACCCCAATAGTCAAAGTAATATCGTCAATCTCAATTTCAGTAGACTGAGCCTCTGCACTAACCTCAACACTCACTGCCAAAGTTTGAGAAGCGATATACTCCTTCCAATTATTAACTGCGCTATCGGTAGCCTCACTGCTGCTAATCTTCAGAGCAATTCTATCGGTCACCTCAAAGCCGCTATCCTTTCTAAGGTTCTGAACACGGTTCACAATCTCACGAGCTATACCCTCTTCCCTTAGAGCCTCTGTAATAGTCACATCCAAGGCAATAGTCAAAGCTCCCTCAGAGGCCACTAGCCATCCTGGCATATCCTCCGAAGTAATCTCCACATCCTCTCTCTCAATCTTTAGAGCCTCGCCGCCAATGCTTAGCGTCACAAAGCCTGCACTCTCAAGCTCCGCAATCTCCTCTTGGCTGAGCTTCGCCACATTTGCCGCAATCTCTTTCATAAGCTTACCAAACTTCTTACCCAAAACTGGGAAGATAGGCTTAATACGCTTTGTAATAATACCAGCAGTCTGTTCGATATACTCTATCTCCTTAACATTAACCTCGCCTTTGAGTAGATCTTCCACCGCTTCGAGTTTAAGACGTAGCGCAGGGTCGAGCACAGGGATAATCATCTTTCCAAGTGGCTGACGAACTTTAATAGAGACCTTTCTACGAAGTGCCAATACCATAGATGTAGCACGCTGCGCAATCTCCATTTGTTCTTCCAAAGCCTTATCTATAAGCTCAGTGTTAGCCTTAGGGAAGGCCGCCAAGTGTACAGACTCAGTAGCTCCCAAATCCTCGAACAACTGCTCGCTAAAGAACGGAGCGACAGGAGCCGCCAATTGTGCTACAACACTCAAACACTCCTTAAGAGTTTGATATGCCGCAATCTTATCTTCACTCATCTCGCCACCCCAGAATCTCTTACGATTTAGGCGCACATACCAGTTCGATAGGTTCTCACCCACAAACTCTTGAATCTCACGTGCCACTGGCGTAGGGTCAAAGTTCTCATAACTTTCAGTCACCTTTACCACAAGTGAATTGAGCAACGAAATAATCCATCTGTCAATCTCTGGACGCTTTTCGATAGGCACTATCGCCTCCTCACCCGTAAAGCCGTCTACATTTGCATAGAGCGCAAAGAACGAGTATGTATTATATAGTGTACCAAAGAATTTTCTACGAACCTCATCCACACCATCAGCGTCATACTTCAAGTTATCCCAAGGCTGAGAATTGCTAATCATATACCAGCGAACAGCATCAGCTCCATAAGTAGAGAGAGCCTCAAATGGGTCTACGCCATTGCCAAGTCTCTTACTCATCTTATTACCCTTCTTATCCAGAACGATACCATTCGAAATAATATTCTTAAACGCTACGCTATCAAATAGCATAACCGAGAGTGCGTGAAGTGTAAAGAACCAGCCACGAGTCTGGTCTACCCCTTCGGCAATAAAGTCAGCAGGGAAATTAGGCACAGTGTCACTGCCACCCATAAAGTGCTGCTGAGCATAAGGCATCGCACCGCTATCAAACCACACGTCTATAAGGTCACTCTCTCGTCTCATAGGCTTACCGCTAGGCGACACCAAAATAACATCATCCACATAAGGACGGTGCACATCTTTAAGAACAAAATCATTAGCCAACAGCCCAGCCGCCTTAGCCTTATCCATTTCCTCGTCGAGCATAGCACGACTACTGATACAAATCATCTCCTCTCTGTCCTCTGTCACCCAGATAGGCAGCGGAGTACCCCAATAGCGGCTACGAGAAAGATTCCAGTCCACCAAGTTCTCTAGCCACTTACCGAAACGACCGCTACCTGTCGAAGCAGGTTTCCAGTTGATTGTTTCGTTAAGTTCGATAAGTCTATCCTTAACAGCCGTTGTGCGGATAAACCACGAGTCAAGCGGATAATAAAGTACTGGTTTGTCAGTTCTCCAACAGTGAGGATAGCTGTGCGTATGTTTTTCGATTTTATAGGCAAGACCACGAGCCTTAAGCCACATACAAATCTCGATATCTAGAGTCTCGTCACCCTCTGCCTTAGTCAAGTCGTAGGCATTCTTTACGAATTTACCTGCCCACTCCTTGTAATCAGCCGTTGTATATTCTGTCACAAAAGCCTCATCCAAATCCGCCGTAGCGAAGAATTTACCACTTCTGTCGACCATAGGCATCTCCTTGCCCGACTTGTCGATAACAAGAAGCGGAGCGATACCGCTTTGCTTAGCTACTCTATCGTCATCCGCACCAAAAGTAGGAGCGATATGCACAATGCCCGTACCGTCTTCCGTAGTCACAAACTCGCCACAAATAACCCTAAAGGCATCTTTGCTATCAGTTGTAATAGGCTTAACCCAAGGCATCAACTGCTCATAGCGCATACCCTCAAGGTCGCTGCCCTTATACTTCTCTACAACCGTATATTCGTTCTTACCCATAACCTTTTCAAGAAGCGGCTCACCTAAAATAACAGTAACCTCCTCTTTAGAATATGGATTAAGAGTCTTAACCTTCACATAAGAAATCCCTGCGCCAACTGCAAGAGCAGTATTACTAGGCAGTGTCCAAGGAGTAGTAGTCCACGCCAAGAAATAGGCATCCTCTCCCACAATCTTAAACTGAGCGATACAAGTAGTGTCCTTTGTGTCACGGTAACAACCTGGCTGATTCAATTCGTGATTCGAAAGACCTGTACCAGCAGCTGGCGAATATGGCTGAATTGTATAACCCTTATAGAGCAAACCTTTTTTATAAAGTTCGCCAAGCATCCACCACAGCGTCTCGATATAGTCCGCCTCATAAGTTATATAAGGGTTATCCATATCGACCCAATAGCCCATCTTTTCGGTAAGGTCTCTCCACTGCTGAGTGTATTTCATAACTTCGCTACGACACTCTGCATTATAATCGTCAATAGATATTTTAGTTCCGATATCCTCTTTTGTAATGCCGAGTTTCTTCTCCACTCCAAGTTCCACTGGCAGACCGTGAGTATCCCATCCAGCCTTACGGTTAACCTTAAAGCCCTGCTGCGTTTTGTAGCGACAGAAAAGGTCTTTAATAGTACGAGCCATCACGTGGTGAATACCAGGAGTACCATTAGCAGATGGAGGTCCTTCGAAAAAAACAAACGAAGGAGCATCATTTCTCTCACTTATAGAGCGACTAAAGGTTTCGTCCTTTTGCCATTTTTTGAGTATTTCTTCCGCTGTATTAGGCAGCGACAATGTTGAGTACTGTTTGAATTTCATTTTTTTAAAGTAAAATCTATTCTTTGATTTATGAGTTATATTATTATTTATAAAATTTCTTATCCAAGTTTTTACCTCCTCCGAAGAGAGCCTTTAGGAATCCTATGCCATAGCCCAAGAGCTGAACCACTGAAGCCCACAGCGAGAGTATTCCCATTTCAATGCCGCCTGTGCGAATAGTGGCATCAATAATTATCAGCGAGGACCACACCGCAAAGGGCACACCCACCCAGTAGCATAGGGGCGAGAGCACAAGCCCTGCGAAAAAATAGAGCGTAAAGCCTAGCGGCATTAGGTGCACAAGTTTAAGCGACCCCTTATGCTTACGACTAAGCGTAATACGAGCCCCACCAGAAGCCCTCACCTGACGGTAGAACTTTCTAAAATCGACCCTTCTCTTATGGTAAACCCAAGCATCTGGCAGTAGCACACAATTTGCCCCCGATTCAAAGATACGAATACTTAAATCCACATCCTCACCAAAGCGCATAGAGCCATCAAATCCGCCTAGCTTTTCAAAGACCTCTCTAGAAATACCCATATTAAAGCTACGGGGGTGGAACTTCTCCATACTTTTCTTACCTCCCCGAATCCCTCCAGTCGTAAAGACAGAAGTCATCGAATAATTAATGGCTTTCTGCACAGGGGTAAAATCCGCACTAGCTCTATCAGGCCCTCCAAAAGCATCGAATTTAGCAATTTCCCCCATCTCTGACAACCTCACCCCCTCTGCGATAGAGCTAAGCCACCCACTAGGCAGCACAGTGTCAGAATCCAAGAAAATAAGCCACTGCCCACCGCTACGCTCAGCTGCATAATTACGAGCCGATGCAGGACCTCCATTCTCTTTCACGAAATACTTCACAGGAAGTCTATCCGAAAAATTCTCCACTATTTCTGCGCTGGAAATATCTGAGCCGTCTTCGACAACCACAATCTCGCACTGCTCCACTGCTCCTTTTTGCTGCAAAAAATCCTGCAACAAGAGGCTCTCCAGAAGTTCTTTTATCTCTTCGGGACGATTATATAGCGGTATTATTATCGAAAAGCGCATAAAAAGTATTATTTTTGTCGTTTTAAAAGGAGCATAAAAGTTCCACATTAATCCACAAAGATACTAATAATATGTCGAAAGATAAAATACAAAATCAACAACTTTTACCAGAGGAGAGAGTTCGCCAGTGGTTTATCTCTCTCTTGGAGTCTTGTGGAGTGGAGAGATACAGAATTTCTACCGAATATCCAGTCATCATTTCTGGTAGGCGTTTACGTGTTGATATAGCTATTTTCGGACGTGGAACAAAGAGTATCACTGCCATAGTGGAGTGTAAAGCCCCCGAAGTTCCCCTTACCACAAAGGTCATTACACAAGCAGCGGTCTATAATTCGATAATTTGTGCGAGATATATCATTGCGACAAACGGCAAAAAAACTTTCATTTGGGATTCTCACACAAAAGAGTTTTTAACAGAGCTTCCATCCAACCTATAACACACACGTAACCAAAGATTAAAGAAGAGATAAATCAAAGAAATTTCAGAAAACTTTTGGTAATTCGCCATAAAGTTCATAACTTTGACCCAAATATGTGCCTTAGACAGCCTTTAGAAAACTGACAAAGACACTTTAGAGTATAACACTCATAAGGGAAGAGAAAAAGTATAGAAAATTTCAAACCGATGTATAAAAGTACAAAATATCTTTTACTGTGTCTACTGCTAATCTGTGGTGGATGTACTTCAAACAATAACATCTCCGAAGATATTATCTTAAGCGAGGGCTATGGGGCTTTAACCTTTAGCGTTGAGGCAAATCTAAATTACACAACAAAGGCAGACGACGATTTAGAGTTAATAGTTCCTTCGAAGAACGATTTCACTGTTTCGATAACTCCGACAGACACATCCTCAGAACAAGAGCCTTTCGAGTCTGCATATAGTGACCTACCCGTAGCAGTCGAGATGATGGAGGGAGAATATAGTGTTAAAGCACTCGCAGGTCAGGACGAAGACTTTAGCACAACAACCCCTACCTATCTAGCCCAGAGCACAGAGATAGTAGAGGCAGGTCGTATAACAAACGTTTCGCTTACTGCCACAATGCGCAGTTATGCAGTTCAGATAAACTATCGTGACGACTTCCTCGAAGCCTTCGACACCTTTTGGGTAGAGGCTATCGTGGGTGACGGCAGATATGAATTTGCTGGTGGAGCTAGCGAAATAGCATACATAACCCCTGGCGAGTCACGCTACATATTAAAGGGCACTACTTCTTCGGGTCAAGACTATTCATCTATCTTTGCAGAGCTAGACTCTGAAGGTAGGGAACATTATATATTAAACCTTTCTATCCGCCCACAAGGGCAAGGTTTTACCCTTGATGTCGACACTGAGGTTATAGACTTAGACTTCACCACAGATATCGACCCAAGTTTGTACCCTGATATGCCTACTCCAGAATTTGGAGCTTTGGAGTTCTACGAAACAGAGGATTATAGCTCTGAAACCTCGAACAATTCTGTCGTTAAGTTTGTAGCCCTTACTACACTAGAGGATGCAGAAATTGAGTTTTACGATTCGAAGTTTGCAGACTTCGAACTCGATATCCTTAAAACCTACACTCTCTCTAACAGTGAGGATGTCGCTGAGCTAAGCGCAGCAGGTGTAACAATCGTAGAGGGCGCACTAGGAGAGAGAAGCATATCGCTAAGCCTTGGCGCACTAGCTAGCCAAATGGAGTGTGAGAGTCTTGACGGCACAACCTATAATTTTAGGGCGAGGTCTAAAGATGTTCTCAGCGAAGAGGACGGCACAAGCCTAAGCTCGGAGGCTATCTCCACAATGACAATCCTTCCTATTGACTTTACCCTTCCGGAGGTTAGCGCAGCAAATATATGGAGTAAAGAATTTACGATTAACACCATAGCTCAGAGTAACATTACAAATGGCAATCTAGAGGTTGTAAATAGCCGTGGCGGCTTTACTTACGAGTGGAGCTCAGATGGCGAGAATTGGAGCGATATAGACCCTGCTACACTTTGTGTGTCGGGACTTACGGGCAGCACCTCACTCACTACATACTATGCTCGGGCAAACTACCGCTTCTATACTTCTAATATCGTGAGCCTAACGACAGAAGCACAGACACAAATACCGAACAACGACTTCTCGACAAACTACTACACCGAAAACAACGGTCAGCCGTGCTATTGGTTCTTTGCTAGCGGAGCATCTGCGACTGACCAGTGGTGGGCAACTCGTAATGCAAAGACCACAAGCGAGGGTATCAACGCAAAATACACTAGATATTCAGGTTCACGCACTACAAGTGGCAGTGGCGTAGAGTTAGTGACTTGCGGTTGGGGTAGCGGCAATACAGCAGCTGGCAGCATAAGTGTAGTAAACAACGTTTGGGCAGGGGCTATTTTTCTTGGCACATATTCTGCCGACTCTTACGACAATAGTGCTAATGAAAATCACGGTAAGGAGTTCGCATCACGCCCAACTGCACTGACCTTTAGCTTTAAATATTCGCCATATAACAATAGCGACAACTATATCGCTAAGATTTGGCTAGAGAACCGCACAGGCTCTACAACCACTACTCTAGCGAGCGGCAGTGCTACATCTACTTCGACAGTAAGCAGCTGGACAAGCAAAACTATAACTCTTACTTACACAAACACCTCACTGCCTATCACGCACCTTTGTGTAGCCTTCTATTCGGGCAAGAACGAAAACAGTTCAAGCTATATCAGCAAACCGAGCTTCGCAAGTAGCAACCCTGCTCTAGGCTCTGTTTTCTACGTCAATAACGTTACACTAGTTTACGGCAAATAGATTTTACGACAAAAAATGAAACATATTTTCAGACATATAACACTCCTCGCAGCGACAGTGCTGCTAGCTCTCTCTTGTCAAAAAAGCGATGAAACTCCATTAGTTCAAAGCGGTACACTAGAGCTTACGAGCGTAGAGATAGAGGGCACATATATACAAATAGATCCTAGCCAAGCTCTAAGCTCTGCTGCTGTCACTAAAGCAGAGGTAGACATAAGCGATCACATCTTCTCGGTGGATATATATGATGCTGAGACCGACGAGATAGTAGAGTCGTACTCTAGCCATAGGGATATGCCAGCGACAATCGTTCTATCGGCTGGGACATATAGAGTAGAGGTCTACACAGCCGACATTAATTCGCAAGTTCCTTTCGGCACAACAGTGGGTTTTGATCAGCCTCAATATGGCGCAACCCAGGAGGTAGAAATCTTGGCAGGTGAGACAACAACAATTGCAGTTACAGCACTACCTATCACCTGTGGCGTTACTATTAGTTACAGCGACACATTTGAGTATGTATTCCCTTGCACAAACGAGGGAGAGACCTATTACACAATTGTCTACTCGTCACACGGTGCAGAGATAACCTTTTTCAAGGGCGAAAGCCGCACAGCCTATTTCGAATACACAGGCAAAGGGATGGAGCTTCTTTATAGGGTCTATATCGTAAGAATGAACGACGAGGGCACTCTAGAGACCTACACAACAGATGAGCCTTCAACACTCCTCCCAAGCGGCACAGAAGCGACAGAGGGATATATCTACAACGCTACAATTGCCATAGAGAGCAAGGCAAATATATCACCAGTAGAATAACAACTGACACATTACGGGAATTTCTAATAATTCTCCCCATTAACAAAACAATAAGGGCAGCCATTTCAAACTTAAGAAATTGGCTGCCCTTATTCTAGACCCTAACTCTAGACCCTAACTCTAGACCCTTATTCTAGACCCTGATTCTAGACCCTGATTCTAGACCCTGATTCTAGACCCTTATTTTAGAAAACTTCTAGAAACTAGACTTTACGTCATAGAGACCTCCGCCTCTCTCTCCTACAATCCTCCTGCTCCACTGCTACTCTCAGCTACGGCATCTGTATTTTCGATAGAGCGGTTTGTGCGCTTAACCGAGCCCTTCTGCTGACCAAATCTCCACGAGAGACTTAACTTAACGCTACGAGAGAGCTGACTTTGAACAAAGTTCACATCCATATAGTCATCTGAGAGACTCATACTAAACTTCGAATACTTCGCAAATGGACTTTGCACACTAAGGTTTAGATTCAAACGCTTCTCAAAGAAGCTCTGCGACACGCCCATTCCGTGAAACCAGTAGAACAGCTCATCGGTCTGAAGCGCAACCATATTCTTACCGCACCCGCCGTACATAGAGATATTACCCTCCTTCCAAGCGTTAATAGAGAACTGTCCGAAGCAGTTCATCTGCCAACCGTCATTTTGTTGCCCTGTGCCGTCATTTGCCTTTACCTTCACATATCCACCCGAACCGTTAGCATAGATAGAGATACGGTTATCCCAGAGCCTCACACCGCCCCCAATCGAAGCGATATAGGAAATGTTCTCACCCACATTCTCAGGCTGAGAGTATAACTGATTGTCAACAACGGTTAGCACGTCCTGAATAGCATTATCTGTATAGCGAGCACTCAGTGAAGCGTTGATATTATATATAGGCTTAAAGATACCGTAACTTAGCTCTAGGGCGTGTGAGAGTTCTGCTTCGAGGTTTGGGTTACCGCTTTTGAAAATCACTGTATTTTCCTCCACAAAGGGATTCAGTTGGCTAATACCTGGGCGACTTATACGCTGAGTATATCCGAACTTCATACTTTGGCTATCGTCTATCTTATAGCCAAGAGTCAGATATGGTATAAGATTGAAGTAGTCGTTATACATCGGGGTCGTTACCTCGCTAATAAACTCGCCATCGTTTACTGTGTACTCTGCCCTAGCCCCTGCCTTTACAGAGAAGTTATCGAGGCTGTACTGATATGCTGCATACAGTGAAGCGATTTGCTGCATATAATCCAAATCATTCTTAAGGCTCAAATCCTCAGCCCACACACCGTCAGTAAGGCTTTCGGTAAGCGAGTTACTGACACTTGGGCGAAGGGTGTATTTTAGCCCTGCTTCAATCTGGTGGTTCATTGTAATCTTGTCGAAGTAGTCTACCTGGATTGCGTGCTCCATCCCCCAAGCTTTACTATCTGCTCTACGCTCATAGCCTTCGATACCTAGTGATTCAATGGCAAATTCTCCGCTACCGCTAACACTTTGAACTGCGTCATAAGAGGCATCATTCGGATTATAATCTACCTTATAAGAGACAGTCAGAAGCCTATCGGGAGAGTTAGCGAAACTTCGCTGATAGTCTACACTAGCCCCTATACCGCCCCATCCGCTACTATTAGAACCCAGATAGCTATAATAAGCGGTATTCACTCCCATATTTGAGTATAAATCGTAGAACGACGTACCTGTACTTCCAGTCGTCCCCAGAGTTCCACTAACCGAAAAGGTCAGAAGATTAAGCGTGTCAAATTCATAAGAAGCCTCTAGCCCTACATTTTGATAGTTTCCTCTATATTCTGAGGATGTCTCACTATTTTGGAGGTAGCTATCCTCAGAGAGTTTATTTATTGTTTCGCCACTAAAGTTTATCTCAGGGGTCACAAACTCCGAGACTGCAATATTTGCCGACAAGTTAAATTTACCTTTACTAACCGCCAGATATACCCCTGCATTCCAATCCCCAAACGAGCCATAGCCAGCATTCACCGAACCAGAAACACCCTCTGGCCCACGCTTTACCGTTACAATATTAATAATCCCTGCGACACCTTCGGCATCATACTTTGCAGGCGGAGAGGTTATAACCTCTATACGTTTGATAGAGCTTGCAGGCATAGAGCGCAGCACATCTTGATAGTTACTGTTCATCAGCGAGCTACTCTTTCCGTTGACTAGGATTTTAAAGCTACTCTCGCCTCTGAGCCTTATATTATCTTCGCCATCGACCGATAGCATCGGTACTTTGCGCATCATCTCCAGAGCGGTTAGAGCAGGAGCTTCAGGGTCCATATCTGTATTATAGGACACTTTGTCGATATCGGATGTAATAAGCTGCCCCACGACCTGCACAGCCTCAATATCAATCGACTCACTGATATTCAAAACTCCCAAGTTCATATCTTCACTTATTTCCACATCCATAGAGAAGGGAGCATAGCCCACAAAGTTAATCTTAAGAGTGTAACTGCCCTTTAGTGCACTGATTTTGAACCTCCCCGTTTCAGAAGTATAAGACGAGGCAACTGGAACTTCCCCCTCAGAAAGGAGCAGAACAGTAGCATAAGAAGCCGCCTCGTTTTTAGTTGTGTCAAGGGCTATACCTTTAAGGGTAAACTTTTCTGAATTCTGAGCTAGTGCCACTATAGGGAGTAGCATCAAGACAATTGCGATAATTTTTTTCATCGTTCTGTTAGGTGTTTTAATTTCAGAGAATTTTCTATGAAATTCCCTGTCTAAAGGTATCCTAGCGAGGGGATATCTTTATGTGAGTAGGTTATAACAAAGATAACTATCTTTGTCAAATAAAATTAATTTTATTTCAAAAAAATAAAATATAAGTCAAAAAGTCATAACTTTAGCCTCTGTTATGAGAAAGCTAAAGACATCAAGAGTTCAACTCTTCAAATCTATCGCCGAGTATTTCAGCGATGCAATGCCCGCTGCACGCAGTGAGCTAAACTATACGAACCCTTTCGAACTGCTTGTAGCAGTAATCCTTTCGGCTCAGTGCACCGACAAGAGGGTCAATATCGTTACCCCTCCGCTCTTTGCTGCTATGCCAACGCCTAAGGCTATGGCTGCATCCTCTGTCGAAGAGATTTTCAGCTTTATTCGTTCAGTGTCGTTTCCTAATGCTAAGGCAGACCATCTGCATAAGATGGCTAGTGCTCTTGTAGAAAAATTCGGTAGCGAAGTTCCTCAAAACCGCAAAGACCTTGAGAGCCTCAGTGGCGTAGGACGTAAGACCGCAAGTGTAGTACTGTCGGTTGCCTTTGGGCATAGCGAGTTTGCTGTCGACACTCACGTCTTTAGAGTATCTGCTCGCATAGGGCTAAGCATTGGAGCAAAGACCCCTCTCGACACAGAGCTACAACTTGTCGAAGGATTTAAGCAGGCAGGCTACGGCTCAATGCTAGGCGATGCACATCATTGGATTATACTGCACGGAAGATATGTCTGCACCGCTCGTAAGCCTAAGTGTAACGAGTGCGGCATCACTTCTCTGTGTACGTATTATAACACTCAGCGACCTCTTCAAGGCTAACATCGAGCTACCTTTAAAGTTGCATTACAGCAACAAAAACGGCAGATACGTCTGTACCGCTCGTAAGCCTAAGTGTAACGAGTGCGGCATCACTTCTCTGTGTACGTATTATAACACTCAGCGACCTCTTCAAGGCTAACATCGAGTGACTGCATCTGTTCAAAGAGCTGTGGCAAGAAAATTTCTCTAAACTCTCTTTTGCGCCTATCCAGAACCTTCTGCGGTGCGCCCTCTGAGACGAAGTACCCAAGCCCCCTGCGCTGCTCTATAACAGCATAGGAACTAAGCTCGTCATACGCCCGAAGGACAGTAGCAGGATTTACCGCCAAAGTCACCCCCATCTCTCTAACCGAAGGAATACGCTCGCCCTCCTTCCACTGTCCCGATATTATATTACTGCCCATCACCTCTGCAATCTGCAAATAAATAGGCTTTTGTTCATTAAATTTCATAGCTTCAATTCTTAAGGGAGGGCTCTAGAAACCCTCCTTTAGACTTAATAATAATTTACATCTTCTCCTTTATATCTTCACGATTATATCTTCGCCATTATCTCTTCACCCCTAGGAGTTTAAACTTTCTCCAGTTCAAATATACTAGCAGCACACCGAGCACACACGCAGCCACTCTTGAATAGATAATCGTATTTACAACAAACTTTGTAATATCATCATTCTCCATACCCTCAAAGGTATCTACAAAGAGCAAAGCTACAAGAACAGTTACAACTATCAAAATAATATTGAACAAAAAGGCAATCCAGAACTGCGAACGTCTAAATTGTAGCGCAAAGAATTGATAGAATAACTGTGCAAAAGTATATGCAACAGCCACATCCACAACAACTGGAACACTAGAGAGCACGACTGATTTGTCGTCAACAGTAACAGTTACATACGACATATCAAAAATATCATTAACCATTATAAGCCCCCCACCTAGATTACAACACAGCGAAAAGAGATTAAAAACAAGATAGGTCGCCACAATAAAAACTATAGGCAACAAAACGATTGTCACAAGACTTATCCCCCAGAACTTTTCATTCGATGAGGCAGGCAACATCAAAGACCGAACCGACGAGCCGCTCTTATGAAAGACCATAAAAGAACTTGACATCAGCACATAAGTCATAACATAGCCTATCATAACATTTCCCGACATAGCATCCACAGGGTTACTACCATTAAAAATAGCTATAACTCCTACAACAAACAGAATACCTACATATATAAGCAGCATTCTAATATAGCTGCGTTTATTTGCCCACAAATAGAGCTTCATATACTGCATAAATCTAGCAAAAGAAAACTTTTTCATCTTTGTATATCTTTTTTTTAAAGGTTCATATAAAAATTACTTTTCGAAAATCTGCGCCACTCTCTCAGAAGACTGGACAACTGCATTAAAGAGAAGCTCCAAATCGAGCATCGTTTCGCCGCCCTCTGTGTTCTCTCTCACGCCCACTAGACCTTGGAGCGACTGCTGAGCAAATAGCGCACCCTCTGGGCTATCGAGTAGTTCAAAACGTAGCTTTTCGGTTATCTCTCCGACCGAAGCATTGAGAAGAACACCCTCGTTTTCCAAAACAATAATCCTATCGAGCATTTCCTCCAAATCACGCACCTGGTGAGTGCTTATAACAATAGTGCGCTCATCGTTCATAACTTGTGCGATAATGCGACGAAACGCCATTTTAGAAGGTATATCAAGCCCGTTTGTAGGCTCGTCCATAATAAGGAGTTTAGTTCTACACGCAACGGCAAAAGCGATATACGCCTTCTTGCGCTGACCGAAACTAATAGTATTAAGCTTTTCAGAGGCCGAGACCTCGAAAAGCCCTAATACTTCTTCGAAGAGTTCCCACGAGAATTGAGGATAGAAGCGACCATAGAGTTCAGCGAATTTCTGAACAGAGGTACGAGGAAGCGAGAACTCCTCTGGAAGTATAAAGACAGATGAAAGAAACTCTACACTACGAGCGAAAGGCTCATAGCCCATAACCGAAATAGAGGCATTTGTAGAAGGACGAAGTAGTCCAGCCATAAGATTAAGGAGTGTAGTCTTGCCAACTCCATTTTTGCCGAGCAGTCCGCAGATAGTGCCCTTCTCTATATTTAGAGATAAATCACTGAAGATTTTGCGATTTTTCGAGTACGAAAAACTAAGGTTTTGTAAGTGTACCATACTGATATTAAATTATTTGGTTTGTTATTGTTATAGTGTGTTAGTGTACTAATACACTGCAAAGGTATGTAAAAAATTTAATTTTCCAAAAAAAATTGTACTTTTGTCGAAAATATTTTAAACTTTGGTGTCGTTTATGATTTTGTAACATACTATAAAACGTGGTATAAAGAACACTATGCTCTTAATACTTACCACATTTTGAACTGTCATAAAACATAACATACAAAAAAACAACATAACGATTATGAGCGAAACAGTTAACATCAAAGAGCTAACCGAAAGGATTCAAGCTCAGAGCGCATTTGTAGACATCCTTACAATGGAAATGGGTAAGGTTATCGTAGGGCAAAAAGGACTTATCAATAGCCTACTCATCGGGCTTCTTTCTAGCGGACACGTCCTTTTGGAAGGCGTTCCTGGTCTAGCAAAGACCCTAGCTATTAATACACTATCGGATGCAATCTCTGGTAAATTTTCACGAATTCAGTTCACTCCAGACCTTCTACCTGCCGACCTTACAGGTACTCTTATCTACTCTCAAAAGAGTGAAGAGTTTTCGGTAAAGAAAGGACCTATCTTCGCTAACTTTGTCCTTGCCGACGAAATTAACCGTTCTCCTGCAAAGGTGCAATCGGCACTTCTCGAAGCTATGCAAGAGCGTCAGGTGACTATCGGAGACGAAACATATCCTCTGCCTTCTCCATTCCTTGTAATGGCAACGCAGAACCCTATCGAACAAGAAGGTACATATCCACTTCCAGAAGCACAGCTCGACCGTTTTATGCTAAAGGTCAAAATCAGCTACCCTACACGCAAGGAAGAGATGACAATCATCGAACAGAATATGAGCCAAACTAAATTCCCTAAGGCTTCGGCAGTCCTTACACCAGAGGACATTATCAAAGCTCGCCAGGTTGTCGAGGAGGTTTATATCGACGAAAAGATTCAAAAATATATCGTAGATATCGTATTTGCTACTCGTGAGCCACAAGAGGTTAAAGGACTCGAAGAGATGGAGGTTATGATTGGATGCGGATGTTCTCCACGTGCATCAATCTCTCTTGCCAAAGCGGCTAAAGCCTATGCCTTTATTAACCGCAGGGGTTATGTTATCCCAGAGGATGTTCGTGCCGTAGCCTATGACGTAATGCGCCACCGTATCGGCGTTACATACGAAGCCGAAGCAGAGAATATAACATCTGAAGACATCATCACAAATATCCTTAACGCTGTTGAAGTGCCTTAATCTATAGTTTCTCTTTTTGTCAAGAGAGTATTTTCAAACAAAAAAACAAGGTATAAAAACTATGGATAACGACATATTAAAAAAGGTGAGGCGAGTCGAGATAAAGACCCGTGGACTCTCCAACGAAATATTTGCAGGTAAATACCATACCGCCTTTAAGGGGCGAGGTATGGCGTTTAGCGAAGTGCGTGAATATCGAATTGGCGACGACGTGCGGGATATCGACTGGAATGTAACGGCACGTACCCGTTCGCCACACATTAAGATGTACGAAGAAGAGCGTGAGCTAACCCTTATGCTCCTTATCGACGTAAGCGGCTCGGGTGTCTTCGGCACACATACAATGTACAAACGCCAACTCGCAACCGAGATAGCTGCTACACTAGCCTTCTCGGCTGCATCGAACAACGACAAAGTAGGCGTTATTCTCTTTAGCGACAAAGTAGAGAAGTTTATCCCTCCAAAGAAGGGTAGACAACACGTCCTACGCATTATAACAGACCTCATAGACTTCGAACCAGAGAGCAAAGGCACGGATATAGCCGCTGCCCTGAAGTTCTTTGTAGGGGTTCAGAAGAAACGCTGTACGGCATTTGTCCTTTCGGACTTTATCGACGGAGGGAAGATTACTGGTGAGGATTCACAGATTCTCTCAATCACAAGTTCAAAGCACGACCTTGTAGCACTCCGTCTATACGACAAACGAGAGTCAGAGATGCCAAACGTCGGCATTGTAGAGGTTGTAGACAGCGAAACAGGCGAGAAGAAATGGGTAGACACATCGAGCGCAAAGGTTCGTAAACGCTACGCAGGACACTACAACGCTCAGGCAATAAAAGTCGCTTCGACCCTTAGCAGCAAAAAGATTAACAACATTGCCATCGCCACAGATGACGATTACGTAATGTCGCTAATCAAGCTCTTTAAGATGAGATAGAGATTTTTCCCAAGAGAGGGGAGGACACTTAAAAAATGAATCTTCCTCTTAGAACTATACGAACAAAACGCACACAAGATTTTATAAACTAGACTTATGAATCCTAAGAAAATAATATTTGTAGCATTTTTACTACTCGGTACACTTGGGCTAAAGGCTCAAATGATAGAGACTAGTGCTACAATGTCGCTTTCGAGAGACTCTATTATGATAGGCGACACACTTCGCCTGAATATAGATATCACCAAAGATATAGCCACGGAGATAGCAATACCTACCTTCAAGGAAAACAGGCTCACAGAATTCATCGAAATCGTTGGCGACACAAAGCTAGACACCGCAAGGGTAGACGGCAGAAAGGTAGATTTCAGACTTCAGTATGTCATTACGTCGTTTGATGCAGGTGGATATATCCTCGACAGTTTCCCAGTACTAGTGGGCAAAGCCGTACCCTTTGACACTCTCTATGCACGAGGGGGCGACCTACTCAATGTAGGCACTTACGAGATAGATACGACACAAGACCGCCCTTTCGACATCAAGCCGCTACTCGATGCACCGTATAGCTGGGCTGAGTTCAAGGCAGATGTTGCAGCGAATTGGCATTGGATATTAATTTTCGCCCTTGTCATTGGCGGAACAGTCTTTGGAGTGCTATGGTATCAGCGTCACAAGAAACGCCGTGAAGAGAAGCGCAAACCGTTGCCTCCTCACATCGTTGCTATCAGCGAACTTGAACGAATACACCACGAAAAGTTATGGCAGAGCGGAAAGACGAAAGAGTACTTTAGCGACATTACAGATACGCTGCGTGTCTATATGGAGGGCAGATACAACGTTGGAGCTATGGAGATGACCAGTGCCGAGATTCTACGCTCGCTCAAAGAACTTGAAACAGAGCAAAAGCTACAACGCACAATGAGGAATCTTTTCGAGCTTTCTGACCTAGCGAAATTCGCTAAGGCAACGCCCGATGCAGAAGATTGTGAAACCGCTTACTTCGATGCCTACTATTTTGTAGAACAGACTAAAATCGAAATTGTAGAGGAAGAGGAAGAAGGAACTCTAACAGAAGAGGATGCTCGTGTGGGTTCAACTCCCGCCCAGAGTACGACAAATACGGAGGTGGAAGCAGAAGTCTCACCAGAGGATAAAGACACTCCATACCTTCCTAAAATAGCGGAAGAAAAACAGTTAGACAAAGAAGAATAGAGACACTATGAGAATTAAGATTATATATATAGCTACAATCCTTGTATTTTCATCTCTTTCGGCATCAGCGCAGCGAGAGAATGGAAATATCCGTGAGGGCAATGATGCCTTTAAAGAAGGAAAGTTCGACAAGGCTGAGGTAGAATATCGCAGTGCCTTACAGCAGAACAGCGAATCATACGAAGCGGTCTATAACCTTGGAGCTGCACTATTTCGCAGCGAGAGGTATGACAATGCAGCGGAGATATGGTCTGGACTTACAGAGAAGGCTGAGAGCCTGCCTAGTGATGTGCTGTCGAATTTGTACTTTAACCTTGGAGACTCACAGTTAGCCCTTCGTCAAGCTAACCCACAGGCACTTGATGCAGCAATCGAGAGTTTCAAGGCGGCTCTACGCATAAACCCTCGTGACGACCAGGCTCGCTACAACCTAGCCTATGCACAAGCCCTTAAGAACGACGAGGACGGCGATGGCGGTGGCGGTGGAGACAGTGATGAGAATCAGGACGAGAATCAGGACGAAAACCAAGACCAGAATCAAGACCAGAATCAAGATCAAAATCAAGACCAAAACCAGGACAAGAACCAGGATAAAAATAAGGACGAGCAGCAAAACGAGCAGCAGCAGGGTCAGAAGCCTCAAAGTCGTGCCGATGCAGAGAAGATGGCAGATGCTATTCAGCGAGCAGAAGACAAGACCAAAGAGAAAGTCGACGAGAAGAATGCCCAAGAGGCGATAGCTGTCGGCGGAGCAAAGAACTGGTAAAGCCAAGATTTTAAGATTAAACAAAATAGAGGAGGGGCTACGACACAAAATATAGATTTCTACGCCCTTCCCCACTACTAGAAATATCAAAAGAAGACCTTTAGATAAATTATGGAATTTACAAGATTTGAAAATATCGAAGTACTGTGGCTACTGCTAATCATCGTTCCGATGCTAGGCTACTACATACTTCGTCAGAAGAGAGGAGGCGTAGCCATCAAGCTATCTTCCACTCAGTCACTACACCGTGCACGCCACACCTATTTATACTGGCTAAGACATCTACCGTTTGTCTTTCTATGCTCAGCCATAGCCCTTATAATCTTAGCTGCGGCACGCCCTCAAAGTTCTTCGAGCCTTTCGAAGTCTACGACCGAGGGTATAGATATCGTTATGGCACTCGACATCTCTTCTTCGATGCTTGCCCGTGACTTCAAACCAGACCGTTTCCAAGCGGCAAAGGAGATTTCGAGCCGCTTTATACTCGATAGGCAAAACGACAGGCTAGGACTTGTAGTCTTTGCAGGTGAGGCTTATACACAGTCGCCACTTACCACAGACCAAAACACACTTGTCAACCTTCTCGCACAGGTAGAGATGGGCGTTATCGCAGATGGCACAGCAATAGGTAATGGACTTACAACTGCCGTTAACCGCCTTAGAAATAGCGAATCTCCTAGCAAGGTTATAGTACTGCTTACGGACGGTGAGAACAATAGCGGTCAGATAGACCCTCTCACAGCAGCAGAGCTAGCCAAAGAGTTTGGCATTAGGGTCTACACCATTGGCGTGGGCACAATAGGGACAGCTCCCTATCCTGCATACGACGCTTGGGGAGATATAGTGTACCAGAATATGGAGGTTAAAATCGACGATGAACTCCTCACAAACATCAGTGAAATGACAGGGGGAAAATATTTTAGAGCAACCGACAACGACAAGCTCCAAGAGATATACACCGAGATTAACAGCCTAGAGAAGGCAAAGGTAGAGGTCGAAAACAGCGTTCGCTACACCGAACATTTCGCTCTATTCCTCCTATGGGGACTTGCCTCACTACTTCTTATGGTAGCCTTTGAATATATAATCATCCGTAAGATTCCGTAAACTTTTTTGTACATAAAGAAACTTATAGACATTTAGAGAGTAAAAAATGCTTAGACTTGCACAACCCGAATTTTTGTATCTACTACTGCTCCTACCAGCACTAGTAGCCATATATATTTTTTATCGCCTCAGACAGCGCAGACTCATTGCACGCTTTGGCGAGTTAGAACTTCTCGCACCACTTATGCGAGGCTATTCTCCACGAATGGCAACAGTTCGTTTCACACTATTACTATGCGCCATAGCACTACTAATCGTAGCCCTAGCACGCCCTCAGACAGGCAGTAAGCTACGTGAGGTTAAGCAAAACGGCAGCAACATTATGCTAGTGGTCGACGTAAGCCGTTCGATGCTAGCCGAAGACTATGCTCCTAACCGCCTCGAACGCACAAAATATGCTATCTCTCGCCTGCTCGAAAAGCTAGAGGACGAGAGTGTAGGTATGGTTGTCTTTGCAGGCGATGCCTATGTACAACTACCTATCACTAGCGACTTCACAACGGCAGCGAACTTTGTCCGCTCCCTTTCCACTGATATGGTTTCACGCCAGGGCACATCCATTGAGCGAGCTATCGAAGTTGCAGCACTCGCAATGCCACAAAAAGTAACCGCTACGAGTGAGGGCTCAGAGGAGAGTACAGGGGTTACAAAATCGAGAACCATTATCCTAATAACAGACGGTGAAAGCCACGACGACAATCCACAAGGTGCAGCCGAAGCAGCTGCCCAGAGCGGTATCACAATCCACACCATCGGTATAGGCACACCAGAGGGAACACCTATAACCATAGGCGGAGAGATGGTCAAAGATGCAGAGGGTCAAATCGTAGTGAGTAAGCTAAACGAGAGTATGCTTAGCGAAGTGGCAGGTCTAACAAACGGCATCTATGTACGTTCAAGCGAAAGTAGTGTAGGTCTTAACGAGATATTCGCACAGATAAAGGCAATGGAAAAGAGCGAAACCACTTCGCTTATCTACGACCAGTATGCCGAACAGTTCCACTACATCCTTTATATTGTTTTAGGGCTTCTAGTCCTTCAATTTTTCCTTCCAAACCATAAGCGAAAATAATGAAAAAGATTTTAGCAGTTCTATTTATCACACTTCTGAGCTACTTTGGGGCTAGTGCCCAAAGCATCTCGTTCACTGCCACTTCTCCACTAAGCGTAGAGGAGGGGCAACGTTTTAATATACAGTTAACACTTGAAAACGGACAGGGTTCGGACTTTATCGCACCAGAGTTCACTGGTGTAGAGGTACTCTATGGACCAAGCGTTAGCAGGGGTTCACAGACCTCTATTGTAAATGGCGTACGGAGTCAGTCTTCACAAGAGACTTACACCTACCACGTGCAGGCTCTCTCTGGGGTAGGTATCGCAAAGGTAGGCTCGGCCTCTATCACGGTTGACGGCACAAAATATACAACAAAGCCACTGAGCATTTCGGTAATAAGCGGCGGTTCCCAAGGCACAACCCAAGGCGCATCCTCAGCCACTCAGAACTCAGGACAACAACGTCCTACACAACAAGGCGGCACTACACAGCAACAGCCCACAGCCGTACAGGGCGACAGCTCAGAGGATGTAATGCTTCGAATGGTTATTTCAAATACAAATCCTTATGTCGGAGAGGCTGTTTCGGCACAACTAAAGCTCTACACCAGAGTGGCGGTTACGGGGGTTAACAATCCTAAATACCCATCGCTAAGCGGATTTTGGACACAAGAGTTACAAGTGCCACAGAACAATTCAAGCGGACGTGTAACAATCGGAGGCAAGGTCTATGAGAGCTTTACGCTACGTAGCTGGCTGCTCTATCCTCAAAAGTCTGGTAAGGTTACAATTGATGCCACATCGCTTAATGCCACGGTGCAAATTGTTAATCAGACGGGGGGACGAGGCGGCTCTATTTTCGACCAATTCTTCGGAGGCGGAACTTCTAGAAGCATTGTCGATCGTAGCCTAAAGACTGGCGCTACAACCCTTAATGTAAAACCTCTCCCAGGGGGTGCGCCTGTTGGCTCGTCTCCATCGGTGGGTAGCTTTACTCTAAGTTCTAAACTTTCGGACACTACAATGTCAGCTAATTCGGCAGGCTCACTTGTGCTTACCCTTAAGGGTTCGGGCGACTTCCCTCTAATGGATGCCCCATCGTTTAAGCTACCAGCAGAGTTCGAACAGTATGACACAAAGACAACCGATAATCTTAAGACCTCTACGTCAGGCACTACTGGTACACGTGAATGGGAGTTTCCTTTTGTCGCACGTAGCGAAGGGCATTATACTATTCCTTCGGTGGAGTTTGTTTACTTCAACACAAAGAGCAAAACATACGAAACACTTCGCAGCCCAGAGTATAGTTTAGAGGTCACTCGTGACAATAATTCTTCTGGCGGCACTTCGCTAGTGACGGGCGTTAACCGTGAGGACTTGAAGATTCTATCTCGTGATATCCATTACATCAAGACAGGCAGTAGAGCTGACAATTTCTCGCTGCTGATATATTCTTCGTGGTTCTTCATTATAATTCTAATAATTATAACAGCAGGGGTTCTAGCACTAGTATATCTAAAGAAGGTCACAGTTCTAAAGGCTGATGTTCGCAGAACTAAGACTCGTAAGGCAAGCAAGGTCGCACTACGTCGTCTAAAGGCTGCAAAACGAGAAATGACAGCAGGAGGTCGTGCAGGCTTCTTCGAGGAGGTTCTTCGAGCAATGCTCGGCTTTGTAGGCGACAAATATTCGATAGCCGTATCGGAGCTTACAAAAGAGCGAATCGAGAGCGAATTTAGCCAGCGAGGCGTTAGGGAAGAGGTAGCGACAGACTTCATTGCCCTTATCGAGGAGTGTGAGATGGCTCGTTATGCTCCTAGTACGGGTGGCGATATGCTAACAATCTACAACCGCACACTAAAGGTCTTCGACGAGTTATAGTAGATAAGAAGCAAGCTATAAGCTACAACAACAATAAAGAGAGGGGAGAAGCTGGTCAAATACACTTCTCCCCTCTCTTATACTCTTACATATAAGCCATAACAACCTATAACCTACTTTCCTACTTTTCTATAACTTCTAAAAGGAAGTACTCCTCCTCGGAGCCGCCAAGGGGTATCGCTTCCAGGGCGGTAGCAGAAGCGGTGCCACTGTGGGGTGGCGGCACCGCTCTGTTTTGCTCGTGCCTCCCAAAACAGCTGGCTCTACACAGCCTCACAGCCGTATCGCCCTACACCCTACTTTCCTACAACCTAAAACCTACAACCTAATACCTACAACCTAAAACCTACAACCTAATACCTAAAACCTAATAACAGAAATCTCTCCGTTAAGTTCCACCCGAGCATTGCCGCTACGCACAGGACGACAGAAGTCATACTGCGGAGGAACTTTCCATCGCCCCATCACATCTATATACCCGAACCTGCCATTAAGACTCGCCACGGCAAAACCCTCGCTAAAAGAAGCCGCATAATCGTACTTCACCGATATGGCTACCCTACCGCTTCTATCTATAAAACCATACTTCGAATCCTTAACGACTAATGCCAAGCCCTCCTCAGCGGTAAAGTCCCAAATCTCGTCATACAGCAAGCGAGACAGTTTAGCCCCTGAGCTATCTATTAGCCCCCACTTGCGCCCCATCCTCACACGGCTAACACCGCCCTTCATTTCCTTGACTTCATCCCACTGAGCCTCGATTACAACGTTACCGTCCACATCGACATAACCATACCTATTGCCACACTTATAGGAGATAAGCTCACTCTCCATATCCGAAGAAGCATAGGGATTAGAGACAATACCCCCTGCAATAATCTCCCGTAGGTTCTTAATCATCGCCGTAGGGCTCTTTATAGCTGCTACGAGTTTGCTATCCACTACTCCACAAGCCTCAATATAATTCAACGAGATAGAGCAGCCAAGCATCGCCTCACGTGAATCAATCAACAAACTAGAGGGGTTACCACAATAGCGGTTATAAATATCATAATTATCAGCAATAGCCCTCAGCGACAAAGAAATAAGTGCAATCGAATAATCGTCGATATACTTCCCAAGAGATTCTTGACCACGAAGCGGATGCTGAAAGGTCTGAGAGCCACACTCTCTCTGAGCCTCGCCCACCATATCCTCGACGAAGATACCGTCGTAATCTATGAGCTTTAGGCTAAGGTCCTCTAGCACCATAATATTGTCGGGCTTCAAATCGCCGTGAGCAAAATCGACCCCAAGCAGCCACATAGCCATAACATCAAAATTATGGCTCAGGACTCGAAGTGTACGAGTATCACAGCCCTTCACGGCTCTATAAATCTTTTCCGAAAGAGTCATACCCTCGACATACTCCATCACAACGACATCATAGGCTACCATCAAATCACTACCGTACGGAGCGACTAAAATTTCATCACAGAGATACTGTGTCTTAACCAAATACTCACTCTCAGGCAGCTGAGCGCACAACCGTTTATAGGCTTCTGTACGTCCCCACTGTTTACGAGTAAAACACTTCAAGGCTAACGGCACTCCATCACTTCGAAGAGCACTAAAGACCACACCAAAGCCACCGCTCGAATAAGCAGGCTCTCCATCCTCTTTAACAGGAAGAGTCAAACCACTAAGGCTCTTCAAACAAAGCCCAGGTTCACTGAGCGCATCAATATACTGGTCAATAGTCGGAAATCTCACTTTAATTTAGAGTTTTGGGGTTATTCATACGAGATAAAATCACTGCAAAGGTTACGTATAACCTCTGATGCGATTGCACACCCAAATACCGACGGCATATAGGATATAGTCCCGACATTCGATTTTTTGTTCTGCTCGTCACACAAAATCATAGAACCAGCGATGAGAGGCTCAGCCGAAAAGACCGCTCTAAAACCCTTGCGAATACCTTGCCTATGCAGCCTTTTACGAAGCATATGCGCCAGTGGGCAGTGATGAGTTTTGCCAATATCTTTAATCTCGACTGCAAGGGGGTCAACCTTTGCCCCTGCCCCCATCGAGCTAACTAGCGGATAGCCCCTTTCGAGTGCCCCCATAATTAGGTTTACCTTTGGCGAGAGGGTATCAATACAGTCTGCCACATAGTCAAACTTAGCACTATCGAGAAGCGCATCCGTTCTGTCATCTTTGATAAACTCCTCTACAACGGTGAGCTTTATCTTTGGATTTATATCCTTTAGCCTACGCTCCAAAATCCTAGCCTTTGACTCTCCAACTGTACTGTGCAGGGCTAAGAGCTGACGGTTAATATTCGTAGGCGAGACACTATCGGCATCGACAATAGTCATAGCTCCAACCCCTGCCCTTGCAATCATCTCCGAAGCTATACCTCCGACTCCCCCAAGACCCACTACCAGAACGTGCGCAGATGCCAATCGAGCCATAGCTCCCTCGGCAAATAGCAGTTCAGTACGCTCCTTCCACTCCTCACACTTTAGGTCATTTTTATTTATTGTTTCACTCATTTCTATCATAACTTTTTTTATCCTTTTTCTTCTTTTGGGGACTTCTAATAATTCCCTTTATTAAATTTTAATTTAGTTTGCTGCTAATTTTAATTTTTCAAAAGTAGCTTATAGTGGGGCTATATGATGCTTTTGGAAAATTAAAAGTAGTAGTGAAATATGTTAATAATTTTTAAAGGGAATTTTTAGAAGTCCCCTTTTATAATTATCCTAGACACACGCCTAGTGCCTCATCTTCTTAAAAACCTCAAAGACGTTTTTTTCTACAACCTCTCGAAGCTCCTCAACACTTATATCTCGCCTATCTGCAAATTCCCTATATACGTCCTCCACCACACTTGCGCACTCCTCGTCACTCTCAAAGAGCACTTGGTCTATCGCCACGCCATCAGAGTAGGGGACGTTACGCCCCGATAACGAAAAATAGACCCTTTCAAGAGACTTAAGCCCCACTGAGTTTCGAGCATACGAGTGAAAGACACTCACCAAATCAAAGGCTCTCAGCACACCTAGAATCTCCCCCTCTGAGCGCACAGCGTGAATAATAAGCGGCAGCTCCAGCTTCGAGGCAATCTCCCCCTGCCCTCTAAATAACTGCTTCTGTACCTCAACATTCCCCATCCTCATATCTATGCCACACTCCCCAATAGCCACACAACGGCAATGGCTAGCCACCTTTTCCAACTCCACAAGCCACTTCTCATTTCCGTTCCACTTCTCCACATCGTAAGGGTGAATCCCTACGCTAAAAAACCCTTCCGCAGGCACAGATACCTCATCCCCATCAAAACGCACACTGAGAATATCCACCCGATAATCCTTCGGTGCATCAATATTATGAGTATGTACATTGTAATATCTATTCATCTTTCGGAGAAGATATGTAATTTTAAAAATCCGCACTGCTTTACCGCTGTTCAAAATATTTATCGTATCTTTGAGCAATGGTGGAGCGAGTCAAAGTATCACGCTTCAATTTACAAAATTATGAAATTTTTAGCGACTTTTGTTTTATTATTATACTTTGGTTGCATATTTCCCACATCGGAGTACTTCGCAGACCATAAAATTCTACCCGACGAGATTACTATAATCTTTTCGGGCGACTTTATGCAGCATTCTCCACAGTTCCGTAGCGCAGCGTGTAGCGACAGAGCGAGTGGCTATAATTATGACACACAACTTCGATGCCTTTCCCCGATATGGAAGAGTGCAGATTTTAGTATTATAAACCTCGAAACGACACTATCCGACACACCGCCATATAGCGGCTATCCAATGTTCTGTGCGCCAAGCGAAGTAGCCTACGGACTAAAGAGGGCAGGGATAACACACTGTGCCCTTGCCAACAACCACACCCTCGATCGTGGCAGACGAGGCGTTGAGCGCACCACTGCTGCACTCGATAGCGCACAGCTAGCGTATTTTGGAGCAGGCTTCAGTGAGAACACTCTTTACACTATCCTTTCAAAAGGCTCTTTACGTATAGCGATTCTCAACGGCACTTATGGCACTAACGGCATAGATACCCCCAAGGGTGTACTACTAAACTCTACGCTCGACACCACACTTTTCAAAGAACAAATAAGGGAGGCACAAAGCCAAGGGGCAACCCATATCATAGCCTTTGTCCATTGGGGCGAAGAATATCAGACATCCCCCAATAGAGCACAACGGAAACTAGCCCTATGGTTTAAGGAACAGGGTGTAAACCTAGTTGTAGGCTCACACCCTCACGTGGCACAGCCAATCGACACGCTCCATAGCGTAGTCTATTCACTGGGCAATTTCGTATCGAACCAAACGAAGATAGATACAGATGCAGGGTATAGCGTAAAGGTAACCTTTAGAGAGAATATCCCTACCCCCACAATCGAGCATATAGCCCACTGGGTAGATATCTCAGGCGAAGGTCATCGCAAGTATTCAATCCTTCCATTCAAAGACACCCTAGAGGTTAAAAGCCCCTCATATCGTAGAGCTATGATAGAGGCAATAGAAAGAGTCGAAAGAATCGTTAAAAACCCCGTGAAATATGACTAGAGAAGAAGTTATCCGCTTTCTGAGGGGCGAGGACACAGAGAGACTTTTCGCTCGCTCTAGAGACCTTAGAAACTCAAATTTCGGCACTAAGATTTACCTACGTGGACTCATCGAGCTTTCTAATATATGCCACTGCGACTGTTTGTACTGTGGTATTAGAGCATCGAACACTTCCGTTGAGAGATATAGCCTGGATTTAGAAACAGTACAGCAGGCTGCCAAGTGGTGCTATGACAATGGCTGGTACTCTATCGTTGTGCAAAGTGGCGAACTGACGAGCAGTCTCTTTATAGAAAAGATAAGAGAGGCTATAAGGATAATCAAAGAAGTTTCTCTCGGCAAAATATCCATAACACTAAGCTGTGGAGAGCAGAGCGCAGAGGTTTATCAGAAGTGGCGAAAGGCAGGCGCAGACCGTTATCTTTTACGAATAGAGAGCAGTAATAAGGAGTTGTTCGATAAGATACATCCAGTCTCTATCTCATATAGCAAAAGAGAGGCAACACTAAACACCCTTCCGCCTTTAGGCTACCAGACAGGCACAGGCGTTATGATAGGGCTACCAGGACAGAGTATTGAGGATTTAGCTGACGATTTATTGTTTCTTTCTCAGGAGCAGTTTGTGATGTGCGGTATGGGTCCATATATCGAGCATAGCGACACACCTCTTTCGGCGATACCTTCTTTGTACAGCAAAGCAGAGCGTGTAGAATTGACCTTACGTATGATAGCACTCTTAAGAATACTTCGCCCGAATATAAATATAGCATCGTCAACGGCTCTAGGCACATTATCGCCAAGCGCACGAGTCGAAGCAATGGAGATAGGAGCAAATGTAATAATGCCAAACATCACCCCGAAAGAGCGACGAGGCAGCTACTCATTGTACGAAGGCAAAATCACAGACCTAGACCTAGAAATCTTCAAAAAGAGCGGTTACAAAATAGCATATTACGAAAGTGGCGATAGCCCAGCCCACATCCCTCCAAACATATAGTCACCCACCAAAGCAAAGGCAAGTCAAATAATGTCTGCCGAAAAATTTGGAGCTTCGGGAAGCACCAAAATTCGTTCCCAGCGATACACCGCAAACTAAACTTCGAGCTCTATAATGCGGGGAAAGTCAAATAATGAGATGAAGTTTAGGGCTTCGTGAAGTCCCAAAATTCGCTCCCAGCTATACACCACAAACTTAACTTCGAACTCTATAATGCGGGGAAAGTCAAATAATGAGATGAAGTTTGGGGCTTCGTGCAGGGGCTTCTGGGCGAGCGTACTAAAGTACGTGAGTTCCTCAGACGCTTCGGGAAGC
>JAWXTN010000002.1:0-107758 GCA_044433515.1 Rikenellaceae bacterium
AAGCCTCTGCGGTCATCTCTGCGCTCATCTCTTGCAGCGAAACCGCCTCTATCTTCTCTTGGCTTGAATCCGTCACGGTCACCTCTTGGCTTGAATCCGTCACGATCGCCTCTTGGCTTAAATCCGTCACGGTCGCCTCTTGGCTTGAAGTTATCACTGCGGTCATTACGTCCGCCAAATTCGTTTCTGTCCCTACGAGGCACGCCACCGTCACGGTCGCCTCTAGAAGAATATCCACCTTTGCGGCTGTCGCCATCGCCTCTCGGCGAGAAACCACGATCGTCTCTTGATCGGAAGCCATCTCTTTTTTGGAAGCCTTCGCTTCTCTGTTCTCTCTTCTGGAACTCGCCCCTTTTGGGGTTACGTTTGTCTATTGTCATTGTAGTTTAAGTGTATGGGGATTTTTAATTTGTAGTGCAAGTTTGCCCCAAGAGTGCAAAGTTACGATTTTTTTTGTAATTTTGTTCTTTACAAGCTAATAATTTATTTCTAGAACACTTATGAAAGAGAAACTGAAACGCTTATGGAAGGGGCTGACTCTCAACGAAAAAATGATGTACGGGTTATTGTTAGCCTTTGCAATTGGCATAATAGTGCGTTGGGACTTTATAACCGTCGAGGTAGGGGAGTCTTTTACAAATTTATTTACCCCATCGGTGCGTGATAGCGTAGTGGTGGATTCTATTGCTGTTTCAGTGGATTCTCTCTCAGTTGTGGCGGATTCTGTTGCGGTGGAATTAGAGCCTCTCCGCTAGTAGCGAGTTGGATTATAGGGGACTTCTAAAAATTCCCTTCAATAATTAGTTAACCCATTTCACACCTTCTTTGAAATTTCAAAAAGCGTCATATAGCCCCACTATAAGCCACTTTTTAAAATTCCAAATAAGATATAAACTTTAATTAAAATTAAATAAAGGGAATTATTAGAAGTCCCCTATATATCGAAGTAATGGCGTGTAAATTCTCTGGTAAGGGCATCGACTTATTCTTCAGATACTTCAAAGATGTAAAAAAGTGGTAGGTTTGAGGTATTTTTTATATCTTTGCAAATCCTAGCGCAATACACGTAAGGGGAGTAGTACAGAAAATTAAACAATAATAAAATATAAAAAATTAAAAGAACGAAAGAATGGCAACAACAGCTGACATTAAGAACGGTATGTGTATCGAGTACAATGGTAAGACATTTATCATTGTAGAATTCCAACACGTTAAACCAGGTAAAGGCCCTGCGTTCGTGCGCACAAAACTTAAGAATTTGGAAAATGGTAGAACAATTGACAACACTTTCACAGCAGGTGTATCAATCGAGCCAGTACGTGTAGAACGTCGTCCATACCAGTACCTTTACGAAGACGATTTGGGATGTAACTTTATGCACACTGAAACATTCGAGCAAATTCAAATCGAAAAAAATATGATTAACAACGTAGATTTGATGCGTGAAGGTCAAGTTGTCGAAGTTATGTTCCACACCGAAAAAGAGATGGTTCTCTCAGCAGAACTTCCTCCAGTTATCGAAGCCGAAATTACCTATACAGAACCAGGCTTTAAAGGCGATACAGCTAGCAGCAACGTATTGAAACCTGCAACTATCGACACTGGCGCAGAAGTGCGTGTACCACTATTCATCCAGACAGGCGAAAAAATCCGTGTTGACACTCGCACACGAGAATATTACGACAGGATAAAATAATGATTAATGATTAGTGATTAATGATTAATGGGGTTTAGCCTAGTAAGGCAGGACAAATATAGGCGAGAGCGCAACTATACAAAGGTTGCGCTCTCGCCTTCTTTATACCCCCTAACCTCTAACCCCGAATTCCTAACCCCTAACCCCTAACCTCTAACCCCGAATTCCTAACCCCTAACCCCTAACCTCTAACCCCTAACCCCTAAACTCTAGACTCTAAACTCTAAACTCTAACACCTAATACCTAATACCTAAAAAAAAGGGAGGCAAAGCCTCCCAAACATTAATCATTAGAATACCATTTCTTTGGTTTGGACTTTTTCGACATAGGTGTGGATTTCTTGCCAAACCTCATCACCGAATGTTGTGCCTACTACTTCTATGACTTTGCCTGCGGTTATTGCACCGATTGTGCCGCACTGGCGTAGTGATAGTCCCTGGCAATAAGCTGCTAGGAAACCAGCAGCGTAAAAGTCGCCTGCTCCCGTTGTGTCGACACGCTTTGCAGCGGCTAATATACCCACCTGCATAACCTTGTCCTCGTGCTTAATAAGTGCTCCACGTGTGCCTATCTTTACAACCGATAGCTCACACATCTCTGAGATGTATTGAAGTGCATTTACAGGCTCATCCTTGCCGCTAAAGACTCGTGCTTCGTCCTCGTTGGCAAAGACAATGTCGATATAGTCCTTAACTAAAGTGCGTAGAAACTCTAGGTTCTCCTCTACGATATTAAAACTTGCTAGGTCAATAGCAATCTTTAGCCCCTGTGATTTAGCCGCTTTAACAACATTCTCGATTAGGTTATGGTCTTGTACCAAATAACCCTCTACATATAGAAAATCGTAACTGTCAAAAACAGTGGGTAAAATCTCGCTGTGTGTCAACTGTAATGCTGCCCCTAGGCTCGTAGCCATTGTGCGCTCACCATCAGGAGATACCAGCGATATACATCGACCAGAACGCTCCGTGCCACGAAATATTACGGGCTCTACACCGACGTTAATAAGTGCCTGCTCAAAAAAGTCTCCAGTCTTGTCAACCCCGACCTTACCGATAAAACCTACCTCGCACCCTAAATGAGCCATCGCACGAATGGTGTTGCCTGCCGAACCCCCTAGTGAAAGAGAGTAGGGCATACCTGCTACATTCTTCGCTATCTCATTCTGAAATCCAGACTCGACCAAAGTCATCGAACCCTTAGCTAATTTATACTTCCCTAGCACTGTGTCGCTCTTAAGGTTCACAAGCATATCTGTCAATGCGTTGCCGATGCCAATTACACGTTTCATATATCTAAAATCTAATTTTAAAATAACTTATAAATCACTGAAATGCAAAGGTAATGAAAATAAATCACTATACAATCCCTGCATATCATAATTCCATAATTCCATAATTCTATAGGGAACTTCTAAAAACTGGACTTTAATGCTTTTTGATTCTAAGACTTCATCTTCGAATTTTTGAAAATGCACCGTAGGAACCCCTACGTTTACATTTTTAAAAATCCAAATCTAAAGCCTTATAATCAAAAATCAAAAAAAGCCAGTTATTAGAACTCCCCTATAATTCTTGGGGGGGACTCTATCTATTCGCTAAGCTCTAGCCAGCGCAAGGTCTTAAAGTCTATATCCTCTATCAGTTCGCCTATGCGCTCTGAGGTTTGTGTCAGTTCCTCTAATGAGAGCGTGCCTGAGGAAAGTTTCTCCTCTAAATCCGACTTCTCTTTCTCTAGTAGCGGAAGTGTTGCCTCTATTTCCTCTTTCTCCTTATTCTCTTTATAGGTCAGCTTCCTTTTGGCAGGGGCTTGAGTGCTCTGCTGTTGCGGTTGCGTGGCTGCTGTCTTCTCTTTCTCTTTGCGACTCTCTTCGTGTGCTAGGGCTCGTTCTTTGGCATCCTCCTGAGACTTCCACTCTCTGTACTGTGAGTAATTGCCTGGAAAGTCTTGTAGCTTGCCTGCGCCCCTGAAAACCATCAAATGGTCGACAACCTTATCCATAAAGAAACGGTCGTGGGATACAACCATAACACACCCCTTGAAGCTAGCTAAATAATCCTCCAGGATATTTAAAGTCATTATATCGAGGTCGTTTGTAGGCTCGTCGAGCACCAAAAAATTTGGATTACTGATAAGCACCGTGCAAAGGTACAGCCTACGTCGCTCCCCACCGCTGAGCTTCGACACATAGCTGTGCTGAGTCTCTGGGTAAAAAAGGAAGTGCTGCAAGAACTGTGATGCCGTAAGTGTACGCCCATCGCCAAGCGATATGTCGTCGGCTATGGCACTCACTACATCTATAACCTTCTGGTTCTCGTCAAACTGTAAGCCGTCCTGCGAATAGTAGCCAAAGCGTACAGTTTCGCCAATGTCAATCGTGCCGCTGTCAGGTGCTAACTCACCCATAAGCATCTTTATAAAAGTAGACTTACCGGTGCCGTTATTCCCCACAACGCCCATCTTGTCGTAGCGAGCGAAGGTATAGTTAAAGTCTTTGAGTATTACAAGGTCGTCGAAACTCTTAGATAGGTTCTTTGCCTCGAATATCTTCGTGCCGATATATGAACCCTTAATCTCTAGGCGGACATTACGCTCGCTACGGGTCTGCTTAGCCCTTTGCTGTAAATCCTCAAAGGCATCGACTCTATACTTTGCCTTCGTGCCACGTGCCTTTGGCTGGCGGCGTATCCAATCTAGCTCGGTGCGCATAAGATTGCGTGCCTTGTCTATCTCGCTGTCGGCTGTGTCTAGTCGCTGCTGACGCTTTTCGAGATAATAGCTATAATTCCCTCGATATCCGTACAGCTTCTTCTGGTCAATCTCTATAATCGAGCTACAAACCCTATCCAAAAAATAGCGGTCGTGTGTGACCATTAAAAGGGTCACACCGCTGCGATTCAAATGCTCTTCGAGCCACTCGGTCATCTCTAAATCCAAATGGTTCGTAGGCTCGTCGAGTATAAGCATATCGGGCTCGGTTATCAGTACATTGGCTAGTGCCACACGTTTGAGTTGTCCGCCCGAAAGCTCAGATATCTGTTGTGAAAGGTTCGTAATCTTTAGGCGAGCGAGAATTTGCTTAATCTTAAGCTCATAGTCCCACGCTCCAAGCAAGTCCATCTCTGCCATAAGAGAGTCGAGTTTGTCGTGCTCGCCTCGCTCTAATGCCTCCTCATAGCGAGAAATTAGCTGTACAACGTCACTGCCCGAATTAAAGCAAGCCTCTAGTACGGTAAGTTCCCCTGCAAAGGTAGGGTCTTGTGGCAAATAGCCCACACGTATATCCTTATTGAAGGAAACTTCGCCCTTGTCCTCCTGGTCTCTGCCCGAAAGGATATTTAGGAGCGTTGTCTTGCCAGCTCCATTTTTAGCCAGCAGCCCAACTCTGTCGCCCTCCGCTATATTAAAGGTTATATCCTCGAAAAGAACCCTCTCTCCGAATGACTTTGTTAGGGCTTCTACTTGTAGATAACTTACCATAGTTTTTGTCTTTAACTCTTGCTTGTGAAAATTATCGACGCTGACGTACTGCCTCGTATAGGATAACTGCTGCCGCTGCCGATACATTTAGCGACTCGATTGTGCCAAGCATCGGGATTGAACCACGGTAATCGCACAATTTTAGAGTCTCGCTACTAATGCCCCTCTGCTCAGAACCCATAATGATGGCTACTGGCTCTCTAAGGTCAATGTCATATATGCTGTCCTCTGTCTTTTCGGTAGCTGCTAGTAGCTTAATGCCTGCAAGCTGTACGCTCTTTAGTGCATTGCGGAGCGAGCCTACCTTACATACAGGTATGCGTGAGAGAGCACCTGCCGCACTCTTCATAGCCTCGCCATTGATAGGGGCACTGTTCTTTGCCGATACAATTATTGCATCCACACCGCTACACTCTGCCGAACGGGCAATCGCACCAAAGTTACGCACGTCTGTTACGCCGTCCAGAACAAGGATAAGTTTTGGCTCTTTCTCTAGTACTTCGCTAAGCTCTGCATACTCGATTTGAGCGAGTGTAGCCACAACGCCCTGGTGGTTGTTCTGCTTCGAAAGGTAGTCTAGCTTTGGTGTAGGAACATATTGTATAACTGTGCCTGCCTCCTCGGCTAGCTCTATAATCTCTTGAATGCTGTCGTTGCCACGCTTAATGGTATAAATCTTTTCGAGCTGTTGTCCTGCTGCGAGTGCCTCACGTACTGGGTGGATGCCGAAGATTAGGTTCTCTGGAATTGCAAGTGGCTTTTTGCCTCCTGCGAAATCTTTCTTAGGCTCTCTTGCCTCGAAACCCTCTGACTGCTCGCCTCTGTTTTGCTCGTATGGTTTGCGGTCTTCTCTGCCTCTGAAGCCTCCTCTGTCGTCTCTGCCTCTAAAGCCACCTCTGTCACCTCTGTCGCCTCTGTCGTCACGACCTCTAAAGCCTCCTCTGTCGCTGCCGCCTCTAGAGCCTCCTCTATCGTCTCTGCCTCTGAAGCCTCCTCTGTCGCTGCTACCTCTAGAGCTACCTCTATCGTCTCTGTCTCTAAAACTTCCACGGCTCTCGCCTCTATCCTCTCTATTGTCACGAGTTACGAATCCGCCACGCTCGCTGCGTGCTCTATTCTCGCCCCTTTCGGCTCTCTCCTCTCTGCGATTTTCTCTTATTTGTTCTCTATCTTCTCTATCTTCTCTTCTCTCACGGCGTGCCTCTCCGTCTGATGCACGTTTAAAAAAACTTGGTTTTCCTTCCATTTTGTTGTTTTGTTTTGGGGGATTTCTTTTTAAATCCGATTTATAATTATTTTTTATTCTTCTTATCTATTGTTGTCGACGTGTTATTCCATAAGCTTCTCCCACTCCTCCATCTTCTTGTCGAGAGTCTCTTTGGCTGTCTGCCACTCGCTCAGAATCTCATTGCTGTACTGTGAAGCGTCGGCTAGCTTCGCCTCTAGCTCACTCACTAAAGTCTCTAGCTCCTCGATTTTTGCCTCTATCTCCTTAATCTTAAAGGTGTTCTTTGGCTTCTTCTTCGGGGGTGTGGCTTTGTTGGCTGCTGGGGCTGCCTCTTTCTTTACTTCTACTTCTTTGGGCTTGGCTGCTGCCTTTTGCTCGGCACTCTTTCGCTCTATATCTCGTACGTCCTCAATCTTACGTGCGCTTATGAAGTCGTAGATGCCGCCCAAATATTGCTTAACCTTTCCATCTCTAAACTCATAGACCGTATCTACAAGACTGTCAAGGAACTCTCTGTCGTGGCTAATAACCACAACTGTACCGTCATATTTCTGGAGTGCTAGCTTTAGAATCTCTTTGCTGAGCATATCCATATGGTTTGTAGGTTCGTCGAGCACAAGGAGGTTATATGGCTCTAGCATAAGTCTAGCCATCGCCAGACGTGAACGCTCGCCACCGCTGAGAACCTTTACCTTTTTATCTATATCCTCTCCCTTAAAGAGGAATGCCGCTAGGATATCACGCAGCTTTGTGCGAATATCTCCTACCGCTACCCTGTCGAGTGTGTCATAAACCGTAAAGTCGCCATCCATTAAGTCGTCCTGGTTCTGGGCAAAATACCCTACATTTACATTATATCCAGTCTTTATAAAGCCCTTTGATGCCGTAATTTCGCCTAGCATCGCACGGATAAAGGTTGTCTTACCTTCGCCATTACGCCCTACGAGTGCTATCTTCTCGCCCCTTTCGACCACAACTTCGGCATCCGAGAAGATAACTCGCTTACCGTCGTAGCTATGTGCTGCCTCTTTAGCCTCTACTACAACCTGTCCTGAGCGTGGAGCAGAAGGGAAGCGTATATTCATCTTTGCAACGTCCTGCTCTTCGATTTCGAGTCTGTCGAGCTTTTCGAGCTGCTTTATGCGTGACTGCACCTGATTCGATTTTGTGGGCTTGTATCTAAACTTTTCGATAAAGTCCTCTGTCTTTTCGATAAGTTTCTGCTGATTTTCATAAGCTGCCATTTGCTGCACCCTCCTTTCTGCACGCAGTACGAGGTAGTGCGAGTAGGCAGCCTTATAGTCTATGGCTTTGCCAAGAGTTAGTTCGATTGTGCGGTTCGTTACATTATCCAAAAATGCCTTATCGTGTGAGATAAGTACGACTGCACCACTGAAATTCTTAAGATACTCCTCTAGCCACTGGATACTCTCGATATCGAGGTGGTTTGTAGGCTCATCAAGTAGCAGTAGGGTAGGGGAACTGAGCAGTAGTTTTGCTAGCTCGATACGCATACGCCAACCGCCAGAGAACTGCGAGGTAGCCTTCTCAAATTCGCTGCGCTTAAAGCCTAGCCCCAGGAGAGCCCTTTCGATAAGTCCCTCTCTTTCGTCGCCGCCGTGAGTGTGGTAATATTCTGTTGCTTCGTGTAGCCTAACGAGAAGTTTCTCGTACTCTGGGCTATCGTAATCTGTGCGTGAGGAAATCTCGTTATTAAGCCTTTCTATATCTGCCTCAATCGCCTGAAACTCTGCAAATGCCTTATGGCACTCGCCTACAAGCGATGTGTCGTCCGCTACCTTCATAACCTGAGGAAGATATCCAATCTTACACTCTGAAGACTTGCTAACGCCTCCAGTGGTAGGGATATTTTCGCCACAAATAATCTTTAGCATTGTGGATTTACCTGCGCCATTCTTACCCACAAGACCTATACGGTCACGGGCATTCACCAAAAATGAAACCTCACTAAAGAGATCCCATCCGCCAAACGAGACAGTTACATTGTCGACTGAGAGCATATTTTTTTAATTGTGTATTTGTCAAATGTGAAAGAGTGAATTGTAGAATTTAGAAACTTCCTAGGATTTTTTTGATTGCTTGTTCGGGGTCTGCTGCCGAAAAGACTGCGCTACCTGCCACTAGGCAGTTTGCTCCTGCTTCATATAGTTCGCTGGCGTTGTCTGGGGTTACTCCTCCGTCTATTTCGATTATTGTATTTAGCCCTCTGGAGTCTAGCATATTTCTTAGGCGTTTGATTTTATCTGTGGTTTGTGGGATGAAACTCTGCCCTCCGAATCCAGGATTTACAGACATTAGCAGTACTACGTCTATATCGTCGAGTACTTCCTCGATTGTCGAAAGTGGGGTAGCAGGGCATAGCGACACGCCTGCTAGTTTGCCTAGTGATTTTATGTGGTGGAGTGTGCGGTGTAGGTGTTTTATAGCCTCTACGTGCACGGTTATAACGTCTGAGCCTATCTCTGCGAACTCGTCAATATATCTTTCAGCCCCCTCAATCATTAGGTGAACATCCAAAACTTTTTTGGTTGTAGAGCGCACAGCTTTGACAATTGGCATACCATAAGAAATGTTCGGTACGAAGTTGCCGTCCATTATATCAAGGTGAAACCACTGAGCCTCGGAGCGGTCAAGCATAGCGCAGCTCTCGCCCAGATTTAGAAAGTCTGCACTAAGAAGTGAAGGAGATATTAGTTTTTGCATAGGAATTTTATTAAATTTGCCGCAAAGATACACATTTTTTTCTTATGATAGGGGTATTTCAACCTCCTTATAAGGAGATTTCTCAGTCATCATTTTTTAGTGAAGGATATATATAAGATACTCGGTAGGTATTGGGGCTATAAAGAGTTCCGACCTTTGCAACGTGAGATTATCGAAACGGTGCTTAGCAGTGAGGATTGTGTGGGGCTGCTGCCGACTGGTGGGGGTAAGAGTATAACCTTTCAGGTGCCTGCACTTTCGGGTGATGGACTGGTGCTTGTTATAAGTCCTTTGATAGCGTTGATGCGTGACCAGGTGGAGAATCTTAGGCGTAGGCATATAGATGCTGTTATGATAAATTCGGCTATGTCTTCGTCGCAGATTGATGCTGCTTTGGATAACTGTATCTATGGCAAAGTGCGGCTGCTGTATATAGCCCCTGAGCGTATAGATACCCTTATCTTTCGCACTCGTTTAAAGATGATGAATGTAAAGCTGGTGGCAGTTGATGAGGCTCACTGTATTTCGCAGTGGGGGCACGATTTCCGCCCTAGCTATCTGCGTATAGGCTCGCTAAGGGAAGTGCTGCCAGATGTGCCTTTTTTGGCTCTTACGGCTACTGCGACGGAGATAGTTCTCAAAGATATAATTCATTATTTGGGGATGCACTCGCCGAAGATGTTTAGGAATTCTTTTGCTCGTCCAAATATTGGTTTTGTGGTTCGTCACACTTCTAACAAATTTGAGCAGTTGCAGCGTATTGTTTCAAAGATTGAGGGCTGTGGTATTATATATTGTCGCACACGTAAAGCTACCGAAACGGTGGCAGATTTTTTGAGGTCGCAGGGCGAGAGTGCTGATTTTTATCACGCAGGTCTTAGCCCACTGCTTCGAACCTCTAAGCAGAGGGACTGGACGGAGTCGCTTACACGTATAATAGTGGCAACAAATGCCTTTGGTATGGGTATAGATAAGCCCGATGTGCGCTTTGTGATACATTATCAGATTCCCGAAAACATAGAGGCGTATTACCAGGAGGCAGGTAGGGCAGGGCGTGACGGGCTTAAGAGTTGGGCGGTTGTCCTCTATGACAAGAGCGATAGCGAGAAGCTGACAAGTAAAATAGCTATGAATTATCCTCCGATAGAGGACATAAAGAAGATTTATGAGCATCTCTGTAATTTCTACTCTTTAGGAGTTGGGGAGGGTAAGGAGCAGGTTTTTGATTTTTCGCTTGTGGATTTTGCGGTGTGGTCTAAGGTCTATTCGTTGACGATACTTGCGGCACTAAAGATTTTGGAGCTGAACGGCTATTTAATGGTCACCGAAGAGGTGGATAATCCCACACGCATACGTTTTAGGATTCACAGAGACGAGCTATATCGTTATAGGGAAGCGAGCGGTGATATAGAGAACTTCTTGAAGGCTTTGCTTCGAAATTATACAGGTCTGTTCTCTGACTTCACGCCTATTGACGAGGCTTATCTGGCGAAGGTTACGACGCTGTCGGAGCGAGAGGTTGTAGAGATTTTGTTGCAGCTCTCTAGGGATAAGATTATAAATTATATTCCTCGTAGGCGCACGCCTTTAGTGGCGTTTATGGAGGAGCGTTTGCCGTTGGAGAGCCTTTATATTGCGCCTGCTACCTATCTTTCACGCAAGACTCTCAGTGAGCTTAGGGCGTTTTCTATGGTGGAATATGCTAATTCTAGTGATAGGTGTCGCCCACGTATTTTGAGGGAGTATTTCGATGAGAGGGATGTGGAGGACTGTGGGTGTTGTGATGTATGTTTGTCGAGTAGGATTGCACGTGTGGGCGGCGAGTCGTTGCGTGAGGATGCTATACGTACGGATATAATGCTGCGCCTGAGTTCGGAGCGTCACTATAATATCTCGCAGCTAATGGAGGCGGTAGACGGCAGGGGCGATGTGGTTCTTTTGTCTCTTAGGTCTTTGATTGCCGAGGGTCTGGTTCGTCAGGTTCGGGATGGGCGATTGGTCAAGGTCGATTTGTAGGGAGTTTTTAGAAGTCTTTTTCCGTGGTCTTTTTCCGTGGTCTTTTTCCGTGGTCTTTTTTAGAAGTCTTTTTGCGCAGTCTTTTTTGAGCGGTGATTTGAACGGTAGTCTGAGCGGTAGTCTGAGCGGTGCTATCCTTTTTTTTCTGGATTTTGGGTCTTTTTAGGGTGAAATTTAAAGTTTTTGTAAAAAATATTTTATAACTCAAAATATTTTGCTTAATTTTATAGGGCGGCGGGAAATTAAAATTTTTTAATAATTGTTTTCCGCTGCCATTTTAATAATTAAAAACCTTTTATAAGATTATGAAAAATTACCCTACAACCCTGTTAAAAAATATCGTGCTGCTAGGCCACTCTGGCAGCGGTAAGACGACCGCTGCTGAAGCTATGGCATTTGAAGGAAAAGCAATTGATAGAAAAGGTACTGTTGAGGCAGAGACTACTGTATCGGATTTCACAGATGTGGAGCATATGTATAAGCGTTCGATTTTCTCGACGATGCTCTACGCTGAGTATATGGACTACAAGATTAATATTATAGACACTCCAGGTTCTGATGACTTCTGTGGAGCGTTATTCTCGTCATTTAAGGTAGCTGACATCGGCGTTATGCTTATCAACTCTCAGAGCGGTTTTGAGGTAGGTACAGAGATTCAGACACGTTATGCGCTACGTCACAATAAGCCTTTGATTTATGCAGTGAGTCAGCTAGATAGCCCTAAGGCTCAGTGGGAGAGTACGATTGAGAGTGTTTTTGCATCTAGTCACGCCAAACCAGTTATTGTGCAGTATCCAATGAATCCAGGTGAGAATTTCGATACAATCATTGACGTTCTTATGATGAAGATGTATAAGTTCACTGGAAGCGATGGTCAGCGTGAGGAGTTGGATATTCCAGAGAGCGAAATGGAGAGAGCACTTGAGCTACACAATACACTTGTGGAGTCGGCAGCCGAAAATGATGAGGCACTTATGGAGCTATTCTTTGAGAAGGGTTCTTTGACTCAGGATGAGATGCGCTCGGGTATAAAGATTGGTGTGGCTAATCGTGATATGGTACCTGTATTCTGTATAGCAGCGGCTAAGTCTATCGGTATTAAACGTCTTATGGAGTTTGTGAAGAATGTAGCTCCTGGCCCACTAAAAGCGCCTAATTTCCGTATTCAGGGCGGTGGCGAAGTTGAGGCAGATTCTACGAAGCCTACATCTATTTTTGTATTTAAGACAGCTATGGAGGCTCACCTTGGAGAGGTGTGTTATTTCAGGGTAATTTCGGGCACGCTTAAGGAGGGTCAAGAACTTACGAACCAGACAAATGGAGGTAAGGAGAAGTTGTCTCAGATATATGTAGTAGCGGGTAAGAACCGTGTTAAGGTAACGGAGCTTTCGGCAGGTGATATAGGCTGTACTGTTAAGTTGAAGTCTACAAAGGTTAACCATACTTTGAATGGAGGTGGAGCTGACTGGAAGATAAATCTCATTGGTTTCCCTTCGTCACGTTATCGTTGTGCTGTTAAGGCTAAGAACAGTTCTGATGATGAGAAATTGGGTGAAGCGTTGAACCGTGCTTCAAATGATGACCCTTCGATTGTAGTTGAGTACTCTAAGGAGTTGAAGCAAATTATTTTGCAGGGTCAGGGGGAACATCACCTCAATATCTTGAAATGGCAGATTGAGAACCAGAATAAGATTGAGATAGAGTATTTCGAGCCACGTATATCTTACCGTGAGACTATCACACGTATGGCAGCGGCTAGTTATCGTCATAAGAAGCAGTCGGGTGGTGCTGGTCAGTTTGGTGAGGTGTCAATCGTTATCGAGCCTTATTACGAGGGTATGCCTGCTCCTGGTAAGTATAAGGTTGACGGCAAGGATATGCAGTTTAATATAAAGAACACTGAGGAGGTAGAGTTAGAGTGGGGTGGAAAATTGGTATTCTGTTCGGCGATTGTGGGTGGAGCTATTGATGCTCGCTTCTTGCCTGCTATTATGAAGGGTATAATGGAGAAAATGGAGGAAGGACCACTTACAGGTTCACGTGCACGAGATATTCGTGTGGTTGTGTACGATGGTAAGATGCACCCAGTTGACAGTAATGAGCTATCGTTCAAGCTAGCTGGACGTAATGCCTTTAGAGAGGCGTTCCGCAATGCTGGTCCTAAGATTATGGAGCCTGTATTTGCAGTTGAAGTTATAGTGCCTAGCGACAAAATGGGTGATATAATGAGTGATTTGCAGAACCGCAGGGCTATGATTGAGGGTATGAGTTCTGATAAGGGCTTTGAAAATTTGAAGGCTAGAGTACCTCTTGCAGAGTTGTATAGGTATTCTACGACGTTGAGTTCTTTGACTTCGGGTCGGGCTACATACACTATGAAATTTGCTTCATTTGAGCCAGTTCCTTCTGATGTACAAGATAAGCTGCTTAAGAGCTATGTAGACACTGAGGAATAGTTTGTTAATGATTAGTGATTAATGATTAATGCTAGGGGGGGCTTTGCCCCCCTTTTTAGGTATTAGGGGACTTCTAAAAACTGACCTTCAAGTAAATCAGTTTTCGGAAATCCCCTTGAATCTGTTTACGTATATGCTTGCTTTATTGTGGCAAGGGCTTCTCTCTGTTTTTCTGTGAATCTAGCCTATTGTAATTTATGATTCGTGGCTTACATCTAGCCCCAGAAATGCCGACACTATAGTATATACGCTTCCTGGTTCTTCTTTATAGCCCATATGGCCAGACTTGGGAAGTGTTTGAATAGTAGCACTAGGTATTAGCTCAATAACACGCTCTCGCATTTCCAAAGGTATGTACTCGTCAAACTCCCCAAATATAAACTCCACAGGGTTGTTCTCAGAATAACTAGATACCGCACTGCTAAGATCACAACGCTCCATAAGCCCCCGAAGAGTTGCAATCAATGCGGCATCTTCGGTCTGCAAAAACTGTTCTACCTTTTCCTCTATGGCCTCTGAACAGCGACCTGCATTGATAGATGCAAAACCCTTCAAAGGGTTGGCTACTGCCAGCATCTCCTTTTTGTCTGCCAGGAGTAACTCTATTTCTCGACGACGCAGAGCTCGACGTTCCTCGCTGTCTCCAAATGGTAAACTATGCAAAAATTGAACCCCCTCTATACGAGCCGAGTCAGCTGCGATAAGCTCCGCTGCTACATAGCCCCCCATAGAATGACCTACCAGAAAATATCGCTCCACACCTAGCTTTGTCAGTACCTCCGACACACACTCAGCCATATACTTCACAGTTATGACTTCTCGCTCCCCCCAAGTCGAAAACCCGCTGCCAGGTAAATCCATCAAAACAACATCAAAGCTCTTGCCTAACTGACCCCCTAAATCCTCAAACGTATCCATACTCTGACCATAGCCGTGCAACAAAACAATTGTCTTTGTGCCCTTGCCAAAACGACTATAACGTATAATAGAATCCCCTGCCGAAATAAATGCCTCCATATATATTATCTAAATTTAATAACTAAACCTCCACCTCTCCACTGAACACACAAGTTGCCCCTCCGCTCAAAACAACACCCCTGCACTTGTCGTCCCCTTCACGCTCAAACGATACACTCAAATCGCCCCCACGAGCCTTAACAGCATAAGCGCAATGACCCAAAGCTCCATCTAAATGAGCTGCCACTATTGCCGAAGCAACCGAACCAGTGCCACAAGCCCAAGTCTCATCCTCGACACCACGTTCAAAGGTGCGAATAGTTATCTCGCTGCCCTCTACTGTGATGAAATTTATATTGCTATCGTACGTCTGACGAAGCCTACGTGCACGCACAATATCAAAACCCTCGTCCACAACAACCAAATGCGGTGAACCAGTGTCCAAAAACCAGCCGTCGTCAACCCTATGTAGCGCAGTGACATCACTCATCCCAAGGTGTACAACCCCTACGCCCTTATCCACGACTGCACTATGCAGCCCGTCAGGTGCATCAAAACTCTTGGCTGCACTCCCGACTCCCAATTCCTCTGCATACATAGCGATGCACCTTCCACCATTGCCGCACATCGAACCAGGAAGCCCGTCACTATTATAAAAGAGCATAGAAAAGTCTACACCCTCTTTGCCCCCTGCCCCAAGAATCATAAGCCCATCTGCTCCAATACCAAAACGACGGTGACACAGCCTCTCAATCGTTTGAGTGTTTGGAGTCTGAAAATCACTGTCTCTGCCGTCGAGGAGGATAAAATCGTTACCCGCACCCTCGTATTTCATAAATTTAAGTTTCATAACTGCTGCAAAGTTACTATATTTGTAGCACAACTCCCTATTTTAAAAGAAATAAAAATTATAAAAAATATCACACAACTATGGTAGAGGCAATAAAACAACACCGTTCGATAAGAAGTTACATAGCAGATAAAGAAATCCCAGAAGCTACAATGCTTCAACTCATTGAGGCAGCATCACGTGCCTCGACAACGGGAGGGATGCAGCTCTATTCCATAATTGTGAGCACATCACAAGAGATGAAGGAGAAGCTCTCACCGCTACACTTCAATCAGCCTATGGTCAAGAGTTGCAGTGCTGTGGTGACTATTTGTGCCGATGTGGCAAGGTTCTCGCAGTGGTGCGAGCTAAGGGGCGCAGAGCCGTCGTATCACAATTTTGCGTGGTGGGTTAACGCAGCGATAGATGCCCTACTAGCGGCACAGAATTTCTGCACAGAAGCAGAGAGCGAAGGGCTAGGGATTTGCTACCTTGGCACTACTATATATACAACTGAGAAACTTATCGAAACTCTAGAACTTCCACGTGGCGTTATCCCTGTGACAACAATTGTCGTGGGCTATCCTCAAATAACCCCTAGTGAGCTAACTCCTCGCCTACCCCTAGAGGCAATATATCACAAGGAGAAATACACAGCTCCCTCAACCGACGACATTAATAGCTGGTGGCAAGAAACCGAACGAAGCGAGCAAACAAAGACCCTACTAGAGGTAAACGCACAGCCGACCCTAGCCCACGTCTTTACAGAGAACCGCTACAAAAAAGCCGATAACCTAGCCATATCCGAAAGCTACTTCGCCGCTATCAAATCTCAGGGATTTATTTAGCCAAATTTTGTGTGGATATTCCTATATGTGGGTTATAAATATGTGAGGCTGCGCTAATTAAATTTTTTTAAAAAAGCATAAAAAAAAGAGTTGCAAAATCACGAGTTTTAAATTACCTTTGCAGCCGAAAGAAAGACCTTTTTATTCATAAACAGGAGTGTAAAACTCCACATAAAATTCTTAAAAAAGTGAGCATTCATCAAATTAAACTCTTTACCACTAGGAATTCTAGATACCTTGCAGAAAAAATCTCTTCGTTCTACGGAAAAGAACTCGGCGACGCACAAATTCTTGACTTCTCGGATGGCGAATTTCAGCCTGCCTACAACGAATCTATTCGTGGCTGTACAGTCTTTATTATCTGCTCTACCTTTCCGCCTTCAGACAATCTTATGGAGCTACTCCTTATGATTGACGCAGCGAAAAGAGCTTCTGCTCACAAAGTTGTTGCAGTTATGCCTTACTTCGGGCTAGCTCGTCAAGACCGCAAAGACCGCCCTAGAGTTCCCATAGGAGCGAAACTTTCTGCTAACCTTCTTATGGCGGCTGGCGTTGACAGGGTGATGACTATGGACCTTCACGCAGACCAAATCCAAGGCTTCTTCGATGTGCCTGTTGACCACCTCTTTGCAAGTGGTGTATTCGTGCCTTATCTTAAGGGTCTTAAACTAGAGAACCTTTCGGTTGCAGCCCCTGATATGGGCGGTGCTAAGCGTGCTAATGCTTACTCGCACTACCTCGAAGCTCCTATGATTATATCACACAAACAACGTGATAAACCTAACTCAGTGGGCAAAATGACAGCTATCGGTGAGGTAGAGGGCAGAAATATCCTTATCCTTGACGATATGATTGACACAGCTGGTACAATTTGTAAAGCAGCTGATACGCTTATGGAAATGGGCGCACTATCGGTTCGTGCAGCTGTTACGCATCCTGTGCTTTCGGGTCCTGCTTATGACCGTATTAACGCTTCGTCACTTCAAGAGGTTATCGTTACTGACTCTATTCCTCTTAAAGAGGGCGAGAACCTAGAGAAATTCACTGTCCTTTCGGTGGCTAGAATTTTTGCTGATGCGATTGGCAGGGTTTCTGATTATAGGGAAATTAGCTCAATGTTTGTCTTCTAGAAATAGGGAAGCAGTACAGTAAATAAGATTTAAGGGAGCTTCTTTTCTGAAAAAGAGAGAAGCTCCTTTGTTTTTTACCTCTACTATAATATATATAATTAAATGACACAAAACATAGAAATACTCTACGAAGACAACCACGTGATTGTTGTCAATAAAGAGCCAGGCGAACTAGTGCAGCCCGATCCTAGCGGTGCTCCTGCACTAGAACAGAGGGTTAAAGAGTATCTGAGAGTAAAGTACAATAAGCCAGGTGAGGCATTTCTAGGTGTCGTTCACCGTATCGACAGACCTGTTAGCGGTGTTGTGCTCTTTGCTAAAACTAGCAAGGCTCTCACACGGCTAAATGAACAGCTACGAGAGGGGGGCTTTAAGAAAAGCTACCTTGCGATTGTCGAAAATAGACCTAAAAGCGACGAGGCTCTACTAGAGGATTACATCTCTCGAAATACTAAAATCAATAAAAGTTTCGTTAGTAATTCGAAGAGGGAGGGAAGCAAACTCGCAAAATTAAAGTACAGACTTGTAGCTGCTTCGGACAACTACTTCCTTCTAGATGTAGAACTTATGACGGGCAGACATCACCAAATCCGCTGTCAGTTATCTTCTATGGGTTGTAGCATAAGGGGTGATGTGAAGTATGGTGCTCGCCGCTCTCTGCCTCAGGGAGGTATCTCACTGCACAGCCATATTATGGAATTTACACATCCAACTCTAAATCAAAGAGTAAAAATAAAAGCAAATCCACCAAAAAATGATAATTTGTGGGCAGAATTTTGGAAAGTTGTTAAATAAACATTAACTTTACAGACCACAAGAGTACTAATTGATATTTTAAATTACTTTAAAAAAATGAAAAAAAGCCTTTTACTTTTGGCACTTTGTTTTGTTTTTATGATTCAAAACGCAACGGCGGTGCCTGCTTACCCCTATCCAGTTGAAATTACTCAACCAGATGGAACAAAACTAACTATCCAACGATTCGGTGACCCATTCTTTAATTACACCCTATCTATGGACGGTTATCATATTGTTGAGCACGCAGATGGATTCTATTACTACTACACTCCAACTTACCTAGCAGCTGCAAGCGCAACTGACGCAGGTACTATGAGGGTGAGTAATCTTATTGACCGTACAGTAGAAGAAGATAATTTTGTACGTACCCTCAATAGAGGTGTTGACTACGGTGTGTATGAAGCTGGTGTAGCTACTGCTACTGCTAAGCGTGCGTATCGTGATGCTCAACCAGCAGGTGTACAAAGTGTTGCACGAGTAAATATGTTCGAGCACCTACTTCCACCTAATGCCCTTGTAATCGTGGCTGAATTTGCTGACAAAAAATTGTCAAGCGGACGCACTATCGAAGAATTCCAAAACCTTGTTAGTCAAGAAGGATATAGCGTTAACGGTTCTATCGGTAGCGCAAGAGACTACTTTGTGGAGAACTCAAGAGGTATGTATGATCCAAACTTCGTGGTTTGTACTGTTGTAGCGCAACTTCCTGAGAATATGGCATATTATGGCGGTAATATCGACGGTAGTGATGCACTTCCTGCACAAATGGTATATGACGCTTGTGAAGCAGTTGACGCTTATGTTAACTTTGCTGACTATGACTCAAATAATGATGGTGTAATCGACAACGTTTTTGTATTCTACGCTGGCTACAACGAAGCGGAAGGCGCTTCGTCTAGCACAATCTGGCCTCACCGTTGGTGGGTTGTAGGAGGTTGGAACGTTGACGTGGCTAGCCCTAAGTTCGACAATAAAACACTTTATGGATATTCTTGTACTTCTGAGCTTCGTGGTACTAGCGGTTCGACACTTGCGGGTATCGGTACTTTCTCTCACGAATTTGGTCACGTGCTAGGTCTTCCTGACTATTATGACACTGACTATACTGGTTCGGGCGGTTATAGTGTTGGTCTATACAATGTATCTATTATGTGTAGCGGTTCATATAACTCAAATGGTTATGTGCCACCTGCATACGGTGCAATCGAAAGAGTAGAACTAGGATGGCACGACGCTGTGAACCTTGAGATGCTTGAGGATGGTGAATACTCTATTCGCCCTTGTACAGATACTGACAACACAGATGATATCTACTATATTCCTACTGAAGAAGATGGAGAAATGTTCCTACTAGAAAGCCGTGGTACTTCGGGCTGGGATGCTCCACTTGATGGCTCAGGTCTTGTTATTACTCATTGGGATAACCGTGCAAGTGCAGACTACGCAGGTCGCCTTCAAAGCAACAACGTTAATGCTGACCCAAGCCATATGCTTGTTAGATATATCGAGTCTTACGGTACAACTGTAAGTAGCTCTTCTACACGTCTAAGCCAAATCTCTTACCCTGGTGAAAAGAACCGTACATCATTCGAAATCGGTAGCTACGGATTCGCAGGCTGGAATGGCTCACCACTTACGACTCAGCTTTTCGATATCTCAGTTGATAGCGATGGTGTTACTACTTTCACTAAGGTGTCTGACTCGGATAAAGTTATCTATCTTTCGAACATAACACAGGTATCTGCAAACGTTAAGTTTATTATGGCAGGTTCTGACGCTTGGACACTTACTTACCAATACGAAGGTGGCGAAATGGGCGAAAAGAGCGGTCTTTATGGCAGCGAAACTAGCCTAAGCAAACTTACAGCTGGTAAGACCTATACACTTACTGCTACTACTGCTGACGGTGATGTCTACACTGAAGAGCTAACTACTCTTTCACTTACTGACACTACACCTGCTATCCAAAATGTATCAGGTTCGTACACTGTTGGTGACACTTACTCTCCAGCACTTACAAACATCACGGAAGACTACGCAGGTATGAACTGGGTTATTGCAGGTGAAAATATCACAACATCTGATACTTATACCTTCTCTACTTCAGGTTCTTACACTATCGAGTGTGAACTTATTTATAACGACGGTAGCGCAGAGGTCTTCACTAAAGAAATCACAGTTGCAGACTAAATTTAAGTAAAAGCAATAAAAAAAAAGAGAGGGGATGTAGGATGTCCCTTTAAACCCCTCTCTCTTTACTTTTAGATAAAATTAACTTTAAATACCTTGGGGAGAGCTGTTAATGCAGCTCCACAAAAACAACAAAAAATAAAATGAAAAAGACAATATTATATCTATTGGCAGCTTTCACTCTAGCTTTCACGTCTGTGAGCTGTGAATCAGCTGATGCTCTTAGCGCAGAGGCGGAAAGTTTTATGGACTATACTGTTCAAGGTGCATACAAAATGAGCACTGGCAGTAAGTATGTCTATGACAAAACTACACAACAAACAAGTATCAGAACTGGAGCTAGCTTCGGTTTCCAATTCAAAATGCAAAACGACGAACAGGCTAGCTACTTCATCGTTAAGACAAGCAAAGCACCTTCGACAGTGGGTGAAACACTTAGCGCAACAGTTACTACTAAATCTATCGTGTTCCTTGACTCTCAAACTTTGAACCTAGAGGTTATCAAAATTAGCGGTAGCAAAGCGTGGTTGTGGTCGTCTGACAAACAAACTGGTCTCCTTATTAATATAGAATAAGTGTATTGCTAGAAAAAGACAAAAAGAAGGAGAGTTCATCTGTATGGGCTCTCCTCTTTGTTTCGCTGGGGGTCTAATTGTAAGGGGCTAATTGGGGTCGAGCGAGAAAAAGTGGTGGAGCGTTAAAATTAAGTTTGTTTTAGGTTTAGATTTTGAGGTTAGGTTTTTGGGGGTTGGTGTCTGCGGAATCTTCGATTCCTTTTTTGGTGTCATTCTGACACCAACCCCCCGCTAGCTCTACACAGCCTCTCATCCGTGTGAAAGCTGCCTGCCATCGCCCTAACGCCGGGCGGGCGGTCTCTCCCGAGACACGGTTGCAGTGCCGAAAAGCCTAGGAAAATATAGAAATATAACAAATAATAGACAGAGACTTGTTCCACTATAATTATCGCTTGTCCCTCTAATTGTAAGGGTCTAATTGTTGGAGATATGAGAAACGAAAAACGAATATTATTATGTATAGAATAGGTAATGGCTACGATGTGCACCGCCTTATAGAGGGCAAACAACTTAGGGTCGGGGGCATAGATATTGAATATGAGTTCGGGCTAGAGGCTCACTCGGATGGAGATGTCCTTATTCACGCCCTATGCGATGCACTCCTTGGAGCACTGTCGCTCGGAGATATAGGGGCACATTTCCCCGATAACTCCGCAAAGTTTAAAGATATCGACAGCAGAATACTCCTCAGAGAAGTCTGCAAAATCATAGAGAAAGAAGGCTACGAACTCTCGAATGCCGACTGCACGATTATTGCAGAAGCACCAAAGTTCAGAGGTTATATAGATGCAATGCTTTGTGAACTCTCGTCTGTTATGCGAGTTAATAAAAATCAAATTTCTGTAAAGGCAACAACTACTGAAAAACTCGGTTTTACAGGGCGTAGAGAGGGTATAGCAACACTTTGTACAGTGCTGCTTAAAAAAAAGATAAAATAAATTTGTGCATATAAAAAAAATTGCTTAATTTTATATCAGAAAACTAACCTTAGGTTTGTTAAGTAATATCCTAAAATATTTTAAGCTTATGAAAACAATATCATTTAATGCCCTACGTCGCATCAAAGACGCACTTCCATCAGGTTCAATGCAAAGAATCGCAGACGAACTGTCAATTGAACCAGATACTGTACGCAATTATTTCGGTGGCTCGCACTATAAAGAAGGCGAAGGCAAACCAAATGGATTCCATATCGAACCAGGTCCTGACGGCGGAGTAGTAGTTCTTAGCGAAACAACTATCCTCGAAATTGCTGAAAGAATTCTTGCTGAACAAGAATAATTTGCACACTGTCTTCCTGTAACTTCCTAGCTCTTAGATAAGAGGGGGAACTACCAGAAAGATGTAATGACAAGGCAGGGGGGGGCTGTAAAGTAGAAACCCCGACCCTGAAAAAAAGATTAAAACTACAGTAGTGAGACTCTTAATGCCCAGTACCTATGGGAGCTAAAGAGCCTCACTACTCAATTTTTAACCGATATGATTTATTAAAAACTTTTACTATTGTATAACTCTAGGGCACAGGATAGAAACCCTCAACCCTCTAAAACACACCCACACTAAAAAAACTATGGCAGGCTTCGCACAAAAATTCCACACTCAGCTACGAGACAAAGCACTAGTCAAAAAAGCTATTAAACAGTACTTCTATATACTTTTGGGTAGCTTCCTTATAGCAGCTGCCTTTGTGCTCTTTATTACACCCTATCAAATCGTTCCTGGAGGGGTCTATGGCACAGGTGTAGCACTTAACTTTATCTTCCCGTCAATAGAGGTGGGTACGTGGGGCTTGATGCTCGATGTGCCGCTCCTTATTATTGCATTTATATTTCTTGGGGGGAATCTTGGCGTGAAGACTATCGTTGCTGCTGTCTCTCTGCCAATTATTATGAACCTTTTGACCTATTATATAGGCTCTGACCCACTCTTGATGCTGGGCGGTAAGATTAACCTTACGGACGATGTTCTTCTGTCTTGTTTGTTTGGTGGGGTTATTATGGGTGTCGGAGCTGCCTTTATCTTTAAGTCGCACGCAACTAGTGGGGGCACGGATATTATCGGTATGCTCTTCTCTAAAATGATGCACATTCCCATTGCGAGGGCTATGCTTATTGTCGATTCGCTGGTTATTGTCTTTGGGCTTATAGTTATTGGCGACTGGAAAGTGCCACTCTATTCGTTAGTTACGCTCTTTGTTGGCCTCAAGATGGTTGACCTTATTCTCGAAGGGGGCTCTAGTGATAAACTTGTCTTTATTCTCAGCTCAGAGAATGAGAAGATTCGTACATTTATCCTCGATGACCTCTCACGTGGAGGGACGTATATCAAATCGCACGGTATGTACACTCGTCAAGATAAAGAGATGATTTTTGTTGTTATAACTCGTAGGGAAATCGTCCGTATGCAGGACTTTGTTCATAGTGTCGACCCACTTGCCTTTATGGTCGTTGTGAATGCTCACGAGACCCTGGGAGATGGCTTTAAGGCTTTCGAAAAGAAGGTTGGGGGATAGAAGTACACTGAAAGCCTATGTGCGCTAAAATCAATAAATTTTCGTTATAGATATAGACACTCCTAAAAAAGTGTTAACTTTACAAAAATTTTTAAAAACAAGGAAAAACAATGATCTACAATAGTAATATAATCCTACTGATAGTTATCGGTGTGATAGGTATGGTTGTTCAGTCTCGTCTGCAATATGTCTTTTCGAAGTATTCGAAGGTTATGTTTAGCGGAGGAATGACAGGTAAGGACGTGGCGGAAAAGATGCTACGTGACAATGGAATTTATGATGTGAAGGTTACGCACGTGGCAGGACGACTTACCGACCACTATAACCCTCGTACAAAGACCGTAAACCTCTCGGATGCTGTGTATAACTCAAATTCGGTGGCGGCAGCTGCTGTTGCGGCGCACGAGTGTGGGCACGCTTTACAGCACGCTGTGGGGTATGCCCCTTTGAAGATGCGTTCGGCTCTTGTGCCTCTAACTCAGTTTTCGTCACAGTGGTCGTTCTTGTTCCTACTGGGCGGTATTGGGCTAATGTATTGGGCGGATATGCCTCAGCTGGCTTGGGTCTTCTGGGTAGGTATCGGTATGCTATGTTGTGCGGCTCTGTTCTCTATCGTGACGCTTCCTGTTGAGTATAATGCTTCGCACCGTGCACTGGCGTGGCTGGAGAATCAGCATATATTATCTCGTGAAGGGCAGGCGCAGGCTCGTACGGCTCTTATGTGGGCGGCTCGCACATATCTGGTCGCTGCGATAGCTTCGGTGGCTACAATCGTCTATTATCTAGGATTTGCCCGAAGGGATTAAAGGGAATTATTAGAAGTCCCCTAAAAAGAGGTATTCAAAACAAAATTTATGAAAGAGATAAAATTAAAGAGAGGCAAGGAAGAATCTTTGCTTCGTCGTCATCCGTGGATTTTCTCGGGTGCAATACATAGTGGTAGCGAGGTAGAGGAGGGCGATATCGTTGATATAGTAGACTCTAAGGGTGAGTTCTTGGCACGTGGTATATGCGCTGTTGGGTCGATTTCGGTTCGAGTTCTGAGCTTTGAGCGTGAGGAGTTTGATGTGGAGTGGTGGGCTGCTCGTATTGAAAGTGCTCTGAGTGTGCGTAGGGCTATGGGGCTTGTGGATTCTTCTGCTACAAATTGTTATAGGCTTATCCACGGTGAGGGAGATAACCTCTCGGGGCTGGTTGTTGACGTTTACGGTGGCGTGGCTGTTATGCAGGCACACGCTGTTGGGATATACCTTATGAGAGAGACTATTGCTGCTGCCCTTGTGAGGGTTGTGGGTGTAACCTCAGTGTATGACAAGAGTAGCGGTACGATACCTTATCAGAGTGGGGTGGAGGTTATAGACGGTTATTTGATTGGTGACGGCAAAGATGTGGGTCGTATAGTGGAGAATGGCATCGAGTTGCAGAGTGCCTGGGAAGGGGGGCAAAAGACAGGCTTCTTTATTGACCAAAGAGATAATAGGGAACTGCTCCGTCATTATTCTCGTGGTCGTAGGGTGTTAAATACGTTCTGTTACACTGGTGGGTTCTCGCTTGCTGCTATTAAGGGCGGTGCTATTAGTGTTGATTCGGTTGATAGCTCGGCAAAGGCTATCGAACTGTGTAGTGAGAATATAGCGTGTAATTTTGCCTCGTTCACGGAGCATAGGGAGATTGTGGCGGATGCCTTGGGATATGTGCGAAATATGGAGGAAAATCAGTACGATTTGATAGTGCTTGACCCTCCTGCCTTTGCTAAGCACCGTGGGGCACTTGACAATGCTTTGCAGGCATATAAACGTTTGAATGCGGCTGCTATATCTCGTGCTTCGTCGGGGACTATACTCTTTACCTTTAGTTGTTCGCAGGCGGTTAGCCGTGAGCAGTTCCGTAGGGCGGTGTTTAGTGGTGCGGCGATTGCTGGGCGCAGTGTTAGGATACTCCATTTTATGTCGCAGCCAGCTGACCACCCGATTAATATCTATCATCCCGAAGGGGAGTACCTTAAGGGGCTGGTGCTGTATGTTGAGTAGGTGTTAGGTGTTAGGGGTTCGGGGTTCGGGGTTCGGGATGGCTTGACTCTAATTCGCTTTTACGTCATTCACAATTCAAAAAAACTTCTTTTTTTAGTGCGAACTATAACTGTAAATAAAAAAAAGTTCGTAACTTTGATGCCAGTTAGATTAAATATATATAGGAGATGGATTCTCAAAACACCACAAAGTGTAAGAGGACCTCAAAGCCTGATTGGCTCAAAATAAGATTGCAGCACTCTGAAAAATATGCCAGAGTGTCGTCGCTTGTCGATAGGTATGGTCTTCACACCATATGTAGTAGTGGTAAATGCCCCAATATCTCAGAATGTTGGAGCGCAGCTACTGCTACATTCTTAATAGCCGGGGATATTTGTACCCGTAAATGCCGATTCTGTGCTACTGCCACAGGTCGACCTCTGCCGTTGGATATAAACGAACCTAAGAAAATCGCACGCTCTATACAAATTATGGAACTCAAACACGCCGTTATTACCTCTGTCGATAGAGACGACTTGGAAGATGGCGGTGCACTCCACTGGAAAAATACTGTTGAGGCTATCAAAACTAAATGCCCCGATACAACCATCGAAATACTTATACCAGACTTCGACAGTAAACCAGAACTCATAGATATAGTCCTCGCTGCAGGTGCACATATCATAGGGCATAACCTCGAAACAGTTAAACGCATTACCCCACTCGTTCGCTCTAGAGCTACATACTCTACCTCGCTTGACACACTAAAATATCTCAGCGATAAAGGAGCTGATACAAAAAGCGGAATTATGGTAGGGCTAGGCGAAACCTTCGACGAAGTAGTCGAAACTCTAAAAGACCTCTACGACGTGGGTGTAAGGAGAGTGACTATCGGACAGTACTTGCAGCCCACGAAACAACACCTAGAGGTCAGTGAATATGTAACCCCAGAGACCTTCGATAAATATAAAGAAATCGCCCTGGATATGGGCTTTAAGCACGTAGAGAGTGCCCCAATGGTGAGGTCATCATATCACGCTAAACTCTAAAAGACAAAAACGTATTTAAAAAATATAAATAATAACAATTTCGAAATGCCACACGTTACCAAAACAGACCTCGGTGTAATGCCTTACGATAAGGCATTAGATTTGCAGCGTTCCCACTTTGGCAATGTGCTGGGCGGTAAGCAAAGCGTGCTCCTCGTGCTCGAACACCCTAATGTCTACACGCTAGGGAAAAGTGGCAACGAAAATAACCTGCTGGTAAACGACGAATTCCTAAGCAAAATAAAGGCGACCTACTTCAAAACCGATAGAGGAGGAGATATTACTTTCCACGGCGAAGGGCAAATTGTGCTGTACCCAATCCTTAATCTCACGGAGCTGAACCTTTCGCTAAGAGAATATATCGAAAAACTAGAACAAGTCGTAATAGATACAATTGCCCACTGGGGAATCGTAGGAGAAAGAATAAAAACAGCTACTGGCGTGTGGATAGATGCAAATAACCCCGCTAAAGCACGCAAAATCGCTGCCATAGGGGTCAAAGCATCCCGAGGGGTGACAATGCACGGTATGGCGTTTAACGTTAAAACAGACCTAAAATACTTTAGCTATATCAATCCTTGCGGTATGGCTGACAAAGGAGTGACCTCACTAGAGGCTGAGGGAGTGGAGATAGAAATGAATGGCATCAAAGAAATGGTGTGCCAAAACTTTGCAAGGATTTTTAATGTGGAACTTATTTAAACTCTCTTTCGTAGAATCCCCCCCCTCCCCCGAGAAGAAAGGATGTAAATAAGCCGCATACACAAAACTTAAGAAATAAATAATAATGAATAATATACTATGTCGAAAAGTAAAAACTGGGAACTCACCCCTCAAGTCGACCCCACCGAGGTCGATGAGCTGGCTAGAACCCTACAAATTGAACCGCCACTGGCGACCCTCCTCATACAGCGTGGAGTGACAGATGAAGAAAAAGCCGAACGCTTTTTCTCGCCAAGGTTAAGCCACCTGCACAACCCCTTCGAAATGAAGGATATGCAAAAGGCTATCGAGAGAATCGAGAGAGCTATTGAGCTCGAAGAAAGAGTAATGATTTATGGCGACTATGACGTTGACGGTACAACGGCTACTTCGCTACTGCTGAACTTCTTCGGAGAGTGGCTCGATAGAATGATGTACTACATACCTGATAGGTATGCCGAAGGCTATGGTATCTCCCAAAGAGGTATCGACTATGCTGCCGACCACAACGTTAAACTTATCATCACTGTGGACTGCGGTATCAAAGCCGTTAGTGAGGTAGCGTACGCCAACAGTAAAGGTATCGACTTTATCGTTACAGACCACCACTTGCCCGATGAACAACTTCCAGATGCCTATGCAGTGGTAGACCCTAAAAGAACTGACTGTAACTACCCGTTCAAAGAGTTGTCGGGCTGCGGAGTTGCCTTTAAAATAGCACAGGCATATTGCCAAAGGATAGGCAAAGGTGTTGAAGATATACAGTACCTCTTAGATTTAGTAGTCGTAAGTATCGCTGCTGATATCGTGCCCCTCTATGGAGAAAATAGAGTGCTAGCTTATTATGGGCTTATTCAGCTTAATTCGCAGCACGCTAACCTAGGGCTTAGTGCCATTATAAATATTAGCGCACTAAGGCGTGGGGCAATCACAATCGAGGATATAATCTTTAAGATAGGTCCTCGTATCAATGCGACAGGTAGAATGGAAATAGCCATAGACCCTGATGACTCTAGGGCGCAAAGCGGTGCTAGAAGTGCGGTGAAGCTCCTTACAGCTCGTAATCGTGATATGGCGAAGAAATATATCGACAAAATAGAAGACTTTAATATTAAGCGTAAAAATGCAGACCGTGACGTTACGATGGAGGCAAGGCGCATAATTCAGTCTGACGCTAGTCAACAAAATAGAAACTGTACGATAATCTACCAGCCCGAATGGATGAAGGGCGTTGTGGGTATTGTGGCATCTCGACTTATCGAAACATACTATCGTCCTACTGTTGTCCTGACCGACAGCAATGGTATGGTGACTGGTTCGGCTCGCTCTGTGCCTGGATTTAACCTTTATGCTGCCGTGGAGAGTTGCGCTGATTTGCTCGAAAACTTCGGGGGGCATACCTATGCCGTGGGCTTGACTATGAGGCCAGAAAATCGTCAAGAGTTTAGCCGTAGGTTCGAAGAATATGTCAATGAAAATATTAATGAACAGAAACTCGAACAAACTATTAAGGTAAATATGCAGCTGCATATATCGCAAATCACCCCTCGACTACGCAGCGAATTGGCTCGGCTAGCTCCCTTCGGACCTGGTAACCCTGCCCCTGTCTTTGTGACTTATGGGGTGAGAGATAATGGTGCGGTGAGAAAGGTCGGGGTTTCATCAGAGCATATCAAGCTCTCTGTTCAAGAACCGCTCAAGGCAAGTGGGTCTATCGAAGCGATAGGCTTCTCGCTTAGCGAGTATTATCCACAGATTGCCTCTGGACTGCCTTTCGATATTTGTTATGTGATATCGGAGAACTATTACGGAAGTAAGGTCACGCCTCAGCTTAAACTTAAGGATATAAGCCTGCGGTCGCAAGACTAAAATTTAGACTCTCACTTGTGCCCACTTTTCTAAATTAAGTAGAACAACGAAGAATAATGACACAGCCCTTAGATAATAACCCTGAGAAGATTCGTGATGAAGTGCAAGCCCATATTGCCAGTAGCATTTTTATACTTTATAGATGCTTTACTTTTATTGGGCTAGCCATTATCGCCTCTATCTTTGTGATACAGGGGGGGAGTCGTGGGGAGATTCTTAGGGAGAAGGGGGATAAGTATGTCTATGATACTGCCCGTATCATTGCCACACGTGGGGATATACTCTCGTCAGAGGGGAGTATTCTCGCTACATCTATACCGTACTATGATTTGCGTATGGACTTCGCTGCACCCTCTATTACTGACTCTATCTTTGAGAGTAATGTCGAGGGTCTGGCTAGCTCCCTTTCTGAGTTTTTTGGTGACCGCTCTAAAGATGAGTATGAGAAGTTGCTTCGGGATGGGAGAGATAGGAAGCATAGGTATTACTCTATTGCTCCTCGTAAGGTTGACTATATCGAGTTGCAGAGGGTTAAATCGTTCCCTATGCTAGGCGAGCCTGGCTATCGCAATGGTTTTATTGCTCCTAAATCTTATAAGAGGGTTATGCCTTTTGGAGACTTGGCTTCACGCACGGTGGGCTTTGTTAATACTGTGGGGACAAAGGTTGGGCTAGAGGGGGCTTTTGATGATGTGCTCTGTGGGATTGATGGGATTTCTGTCAAGCAGAAGATTTCGGGTGATTTTTGGATGCCTATTGTTAGCCCTTTGAATATTGATGTTGTCGACGGCTTAGATGTGCAGACAACTATTAGTGTTGAGATGCAGCAGATAGCACAAAGTGCGCTGTGGCAGAGGACTCAGGAGGTTGAGGCTGACTGGGGCACGGTTGTTATTATGGAGACTGCCACTGGCGATATAAAGGCGATAGCCAATGTTAGGCGTGACGAGAAGGGGCAGTTGTATGAGGAGTATAACTATGCCATAGGGATGAGTCTAGAGCCTGGTTCTACCTTTAAATTGCCTGTGCTTATAGACCTGTTGGAGAATAGCTCTTTGACTCTTAGTTCGGTTTTCGATACGGAGGATGGGCGTGTGCAGATAGGTGATGCGCTTGTTGTGGATACTAAGCGTGGGGGTTATGGGAAGTTATCGTTGCAGGGGATATTTGAGCATTCTTCGAATATCGGTATGGCTAAGGCTGTGAATAAGGTATATGCCAGCAGTGCTGCTAGTTTTGTCGATAGGATTGTGGCTACGGGTCTTGGGCGTGAGCTTGGGCTTAGTGTTCAGGGAGAGCCTCGTCCGACTGTTAAACATCCACGTGTGAAGGGTAGCGGCTGGGATGGCACATCTCTTACGATGATGAGCTATGGCTATGCTATACGCTTGACACCGTTGCAGACTCTTGCCTATTATAATGCTGTGGCGAATGGGGGAAAGCTTATGCGCCCACGGTTTGTTACCTCTTTGCAGCGTAAGGGGGAGGTTGTGCGTGAGATTCCTGTGGAGGTTTTAAATGAGCAGATAGCTTCGCCAAAGACTATAAAGGAGGCGCAGAGGGCACTTCGTGGTGTGGTGGAGAACGGTACGGGTCAGGCTCTAAAGAGTCCGCTTTATAGTGTGGCAGCTAAGACTGGTACGGCTCAGATAGCTATGGGGCGCAGTGGGTATGTCACTTCGGACGGGTCTCGTTATTATCTTGCTTCTTTGGCGGGGTATTTTCCTGCTGACAATCCTCGTTATTCTATGATTGTGGCGTTTCGTGTTCACCACGCTAGTGGTTCTTCACGTGGCTATTATGGTGGCTCTTTGGCGGCACCTCTCTTTAAGAGTATTGCCGATGAGATATATAATTCGTCGTCTGATTTTGTGGAGTCGTTCTCTATGGCTAGTGAGGAGCAGGGGCGTAGGGTGCGTGAGCCTAATAAGGTCGGTGTCGGAGGGATTGATTCTTTGGGAGTGCCTGGGGTCGTGGGGCTAGGATTTAGCCGAGCTTTAGAGATTCTTGAGGGTCGAGGCTTCGAGGTATATACTGAGGGCGTGGGGCGTGTTTTGGAGCAGAGCTATCTGGGCGACAGTGTGGTGAGTTTGCGCCTCGGATACGATATTAATGATTAATCATTAACAAAAGACCGTCCTCTACGCCATTGTCCCCGATGGCTTTAATAATATTCTTGCCAGAATCTAATACACAGTCCTTAAAAGAAAAGACCCCGACACCGTCACTGCCTATGCGGGTATAAGTCGAGTCGTTAACAACCAAACTCACACTGTCAGCATTAGAAAATACATCTATCGTCTCTAAACTACTGCGACCACTACGCCTGCGACGTGATGATATATACACCATAGGCTCATCCTTATTCCAGTTAGCCTTATACAAATAGAAAGCATCCTTACGTACACCCCTGTCAAAGGTAGTTAACCCCATATCGCTAACACCCATCCTGTCGCCAGTGCGGTAATGTGCCACACCCCAATCACTCAAACTGCTAGCAAAAGTCCCCCAAAACTGACCTGATGACTCGATGCGCTTCAAATAGGTGTGATGCAAATACGTCTGCCATTCCTCTGGATGCCAAGCCCCACGGTAATTAGGACGTGTAGGGGTAGACTCGTGCTGATATATGCTGCCACCTGCTCCATACTCCGACAACCCAACACGTAAACGGCTCCACTGAGAACGTACACCGTCAGCCCATCCCTCAAAATCCTCAGGCTGCCCCTCTTCCCAGCCTAAATACAGGTTGAAACCTATCAAATCTGTAACGAAATTTATATCGCCGTCCTGATTGCTAGCTCCGACACTAAGCCTGCCACCGCTACTGTCCTTAACAGTAGAGTTAAGTAACTTTATATAGGCGAGTGGGTCATCCCCACGCTGAGATATCTCATTGAATATCCCCACAAAGACAACACTAGGATTGTTGTACTGCTGCGCTAACATCTCCTCTAGCTGAGTGATGCCATTTTCCTTAAACTCATCGCTATTGTTATAGCCAGTGTCCCTATACTTACCAGGCCCAACAAATGGTATCTCACTCCAAACCAGCAGACCTGCCCTGTCGCACAACTCCAAAAACTTAGAGTCAGCCGCACCGTTCATTATACGGACAGCCGTAGCCCCCATCTCGCAAATAAGTGCCACGTCTCGCTCCATCTCCTCATATCGTATCGCATTGCCACGAAGTGCATCGTCGCTATGCAACGTCACACCCCGAACAGGATACTTCTTGCCATTGAGCATAAACTCATTATTACTATTCACCTCAAAGGTGCGAAGCCCAAAACTCTGACGAACACTATCTTTGTCTGCCGCAGCATTCTTCTTGCTGCTTGTAGGCTGAGAAAGGGCGATAACATCAACGCTATACATATAAGGGTCTATACGTCCATTCCAAAGGCGTGGCTTAGTAATATTCGCTGCCCACTGACTCTTACCTTTGCCGTCAGCGCTTATCTTTGTAGTCTTTTGGATGCTATCTATCTTTACACCGCTTTCATCTCGTAGGACAAAGCGAAGATCAACAGTGCTCCCCACAGTGCCCTCGACCTCTGCACTGATATTTACAGATGCCTTTTCGGAGGTTACGGTCATAGGCGTTACCTTCACTCCACTAGTGGCGTACTGCGTATGTGAAATATGGGTCTTAACAGTGGCGATAAGCTCTACGTCACGGTATATACCCCCATAGTTATTAAAGCTCCCTGTAAGGGGCATACTCTGTAGATTCTGTGCGTTTGAAGCCCTTACCCATAGGGTGTTTGAGCCAGAGAAGTTCAAATATGGAGTTATGTTAAAACCAAATGCACTGTGACCCCCCACGTGTGAGCCAACCCTCCTGCCGTTAACATACACTTCAGTAGTATGATTCACTCCGCCAAAACGAATATAGACCTCCTTTGTGCCATTCCACTCCTTAGGAATGTCTAGCTCGTGGATATAGCTGCCCATACCTCTATAATAATCACTCTGTCCACTCAGAGCGTCAAGATTCCAAGTGTGAGGAATGTTCACGCTTTGTGAAAGTGTGCTGCGGTCTACAAACTCCCAGCCGTAGTTAAAGTTCCAATTGTTCTCTAACTTATTTACAATTCTCTGAGCCTGTGCGCCCATTACACTAATTAATAAAAGACAAATGATAAAATGACGTTTCATAATTCTTTAATTGTTCTATTCTTTCCTTTTTGTGAGTTAATTTCTTAGTTGTTTGCTTCTCTATAGGTTCTCCCTCTTTGAAGAGGGGTAGTGCTATTGCATCTCTGCGGCTGCTAGCCTCGTAACGCTGTGGTGTGAAAACATTACTTTTAACGCTCCAGTCAACGATTTTAGTGCGCCTTTGATTTGCCACTCGCTGCGTTTATCGTCTACTCTATTGGATATGGCTCTTATTTGTATGGCGCAAACCCCCTTAAGGGCGGCGGCGGCAAAGAAATATGCCCCCTCCATACTTTCTATATCCTCACTAGAGGTTACGATACCGCTTGTAGCAGTGTTTACACTTCGTGCGCTTACCCTGCGATAGCCCTCAAAGGTAAAGTCGCTAAAGTACTTATCGCTTGCAAAGGGCACGAACTTCTGTTCTTCCCCTCTCCACGCTCCAAGGTCTGCCGTGTAGTCGCTGCACACTATCACAACTTCGCCCACTGATAGCCCTCTAGAGACAGCCCCTGCTATACCTATCTGTATAACGATATCTGGTGTGTGCTCCTCGATAGCCCTAAGTGTCGATATCATAGTGGCAATACCCCCAATGCCCGTAACGACCACTAAAGTGTCGGTGCCAAATGCCGTATATACCGCCTCTCGTTCCATAGCGGTAGCCGCTAGGAAGAGAACTTTTGTCGTATTTTGGCAGTTTTTGTCAGTCATAGAAAGGTGCTTGTAGTGTAATTCCTGCTAATATTTCACAAAAATAGACAAATTTTTGCAGAAAAACTCACTGGCATAGAAATTGTTCAAATTATTTGCTGTGAAGGGGAGTGATACAAAGTTTTAGAGACTTGCCTTAAACGACGAAAACAAATATATATATTAATAATAAATTACACTTTTTTTAAGAAAATGGGAAAAATCATTGGTATTGACCTTGGAACAACAAACTCGTGTGTTTCAGTAATGGAGGGTAACGAACCCGTAGTAATCACTAATAGCGAAGGACACCGCACTACACCTTCTATCGTAGGTTTCGTGGGTGACGAACGTAAAGTGGGCGAGCCTGCAAAACGTCAAGCTATTACTAATCCAACAAAGACTGTCTTCTCTATCAAACGCTTTATGGGCGAATCTTATGACAGAGTTTCAAACGAAGTCGGCAGAGTTCCTTATAAAGTAGTCAAAGGCGCAGGTAATACTCCACGTGTGGAGATTGACGGCAGAGAATACTCGGCACAAGAAATTTCGGCTATCGTTCTTCAAAAGATGAAAAAGACTGCTGAAGAGTATCTAGGTACAGAGGTGACAGAGGCTGTTATCACAGTTCCTGCATACTTTAGCGACTCACAACGCCAAGCTACTAAAGAGGCTGGTGAGATTGCAGGTCTTACAGTTAAACGTATTATTAACGAACCAACGGCTGCGGCACTTGCTTATGGTCTTGACAAGAAAGACACTGACCAAAAGATTGCAGTGTTTGACCTTGGTGGCGGTACATTCGATATCTCTATCTTGGAGCTTGGCGACGGTGTATTCGAAGTTAAGTCTACAAATGGTGACACTCACTTGGGTGGTGATGACTTCGACCAAGTCCTTATCGACTGGATGGCGGAAGACTTCCTTGCGAACTTCAAGATTGATCTGAGAAAAGATCCTATGGCTCTTCAACGTCTAAAAGAGGCTGCTGAAAAGGCTAAAATCGAACTTAGTAGCTCTACTCAAACGGAGATAAACTTGCCATATATTATGCCAGTTGACGGCATTCCTCAACACTTGGTGTTGTCGCTTAGCCGTGCTAAATTCGAACAGCTAGCCGATAAGTTGATTCAAGCTACAATTCGTCCTTGTGAGGCGGCTCTTCGTGATGCTTCTCTTAGCGCAGCGGATATAGACGAGGTTATTCTAGTGGGCGGTTCTACACGTATTCCAGCTATTCAGGCTGTTGTAGAGAAGTTCTTTGGTAAAGCTCCTTCTAAGGGTGTTAACCCTGATGAGGTTGTGGCAGTCGGTGCAGCTATTCAAGGCGGTGTACTTACAGGTGAGGTTAAGGACGTTCTTCTGTTGGACGTAACTCCACTATCTCTTGGTATCGAGACTTTGGGCGGTGTTATGACTAAGCTTATTGATGCTAATACTACAATTCCTACACGTAAGAGCGAAACGTTCTCTACTGCATCGGATAATCAGCCATCGGTACAGATTCACGTTGTACAGGGCGAACGTCAAATGGCACGTGACAATAAGTCACTAGGTCAGTTCCACTTGGACGGCATTCCAGCAGCACCACGTGGTGTGCCACAAATCGAGGTAACGTTTGACATCGACGCAAATGGTATCCTAAGTGTGTCGGCTAAGGATAAGGGTACAGGTAAGGAGCAGAAGATTCGTATCGAGGCAAGCAGCGGACTTAGCGATGCAGAGATTCAACGTATGCGTGACGAAGCAAAAGCTAACGAAGAGAGCGACAAGAAAGAGCGTGAGCGTATCGACAAAATCAATGGAGCAGACGGTATGATTTTTAGTACCGAAAAGCAGTTGAAAGAGTATGGCGATAAGATTCCTTCCGACAAGAAATCAGCAATCGAGAGCGCACTAGAGGGTCTTAAGACAGCTCACAAAGATTCAAATCTAGAGGACATCGACAAATACACAGCTGAACTAAACGCAGCTTGGCAAGCTGCATCGCAAGACATCTACGCCCAAGAGCAAGCAGCAGGAGCAGGCGCACAAGGCGCACAAGGAGGTGCAGACCAAGGCGGCAGCGATGAGCCACAAGACGTAGAGTTCGAAGAAGTAAAATAAGAGATGTAATTTTAGGGGAGTTCTAGAAATTCCTTAGTTTACTAAATGTATTAAAGAAGGGGTGTAGAACAATGTTTTACACCTCTTTTTTGCATAATTCTATAAGTTAACGCTCTAGTGCGTAACAGTGAATAATGACACGTATAAAACTATATGCCTTCTCACGCCGAGAGGTGCAATATCCTCAGTAGGCTTCATTATGATTATGCTAGTAAACAGAGACTAGTTCATAACCTCTCAGAAATTACAAATAAAAACAGGCTCGCCTTAACCAAAGGCGAACCTGTTTTTGCTATATGCTAAGGGTTGTTGTCTGTGCCCCCCCCTCTGGTTATTTTGTCTTTAATGTTGTTATCTTAGAGTCTTGTTTAGACTTTGTAGTTTCGAGGGTTGTGCCCTTTTCGTATCTCTTGTCTAGGTCGTTTATTGTGACTGTTTCAAGGGTAACAACTTCGTTAGGTTCTTTAGTGACCTTCGAAGAGGTTGAAATGCGCTCTGTTGTGAGTGGCTTAACTTCTCTCTTGTCTGTTGAAGGAGTGCTTGCCGATATATCCGCACCCCCGATATTCTCTAGGCTGCGAGGAGCTATGGTAGCTGTGCTGCTGTACTCTTGAAGTTTGCCGCTTGTTATATATTTGCTCGTACTGTATGCTGGAGCATAAGATGCACTTGCGGTTGTAACTTCTAGCTTCAATACTTCGGTTAGTGGCTGTGAAGTCTCTAAGTCTATACCATAAGCAAAGAAGGTATATGAGAAGTCAGACATAAGGTAATAGAAGCCTGTTGAACCCTCTGGGGCATCTGCACTAGGATAATCGCCCGTAAACGTAACAGATGCCAAAATATCTGCATAGCTACATCCATTTTGAAGTGCAAGGATATCGAAGTACTCGAAGTTGTCGGCAAGAAGTTCTTCGTCAGAGCTAAATAGCTCGAAGTCATAGGTCGTCTGCCCCATCATAATATAGTGCATATTCTTGTCATTAGGCACGATTGATAGCTCGATATAGCTGTCCGTTACAACAGAAGCCTCCATTGTGCCAAACTCTATATCCGAGAGGATAATTTCCGTAGGAGGTTCTAGCTCGGCTACATACTCTCCAGTAGTAGAAAACTCTGTGGTGTAAATTTCAGAGCACTTGCCCAGTGAAGAATAATAAGCAAATGCTACAACTGTATAGTCACGCCCTGGCTTAAGACTTACTTGTTTCATCGCCTCACCGCTGCACATATAGTAGTCAATCATATAACTATAATATGTCTCGAAGAACTCTACAAGCTCGCTTTCGCTCTTAGCCTCATAGTCTTTCGTCTCGATAGCGTCAAGGATATATGTAATGCCGTCGTACGATGGTTGTGCGTTAATAGTTGCGATGTCGTCGCCAATATCCGAAACCGATAAGCTAACGCTAAAGTCGTCAGGCACTGCCGCCGTTGTGAAGATAGTAGAAACAGGGTCGCCAAGCATATTGCCAAGGTTGTCTACACCTATGGCATAAATCATATATTCGGTGAATGGGTCGAGTGTCCAAGTGTTTCCTATGTTAAATGATTGGCTGCCTTCGAATAGATTCCAGCTATTTGTAGCTGTAAAGCTAGTGCCGAACATTGCTTCCATTGCTAGTTGGCTCTCAACAAATGAAGATAGGTCGCCTCCGAAATAGTAGTCAATCATCTCAGGCGAGGTCAAAGACCAGTAGTAGATGCCGTTATAGTCACCTGCATCGACAGTTGCTACTGCATCTTGGAGGGTGATGTCAGAGACTGTTATCGAGTTCATAGTACCCGTAGGAAGGACATATTCTTCGGTTGTAGTCTCTGCTTTCTCGATTAGAGTAAGTGGCTGTATAGCGTCGATATCAATGCCGTAGCAGTAGATTACATAGTCAGTGCCAAAATCAAGGTTAGTTTGTAGTATTCCTGTCCTCTCGCCTGTGTAAGATAGGTTTGTAAGCCCTGTTTGAAGGTCGTGTCCAAAGTCTGCAACGAAGTTTGCTATAACTACCATATCGGCAATGAAGCGGTCTTCGTTAGATGAGAATGAGTCGTAATATTCTTTTGTAGCGGTGAATACCATATATGACATTTCGGTGTCGTTTGGTATGATATCATAAGTGAAGGTAGCTCCCTCTACGCTTGTTATGTTTATAGAGCCGAAATCTACATCAGGGAAGACTACGTCAATATCAAGGGTGAACTCAGGAATTATAACAGACTCTGAAATGCTCATAGCTGTGTTAATTGTGCCGTCAGCATCTGCTCCCACTGCAATAAAGAAATACTCAGTGTTAGAGCTTAGACTATATATCGCTGCGAGGTTTAGTTCTGTTACATCGCCTTGGTATATATAGACTCCGTCGGCAGTGGTGTAGTCTGTGCCGTACCACGTAATATCTTGCTCGATAAACATCTCGACATACATATTTACATCTCCGCCAAACATCTCATAGTCTATCTGCGACATAGGGATGATTGTATATGTACCTGTGAAATCTTCTGCAACAGTTGTGCTTATAAGCAGCGAACCGTAGAGGTTCTCGACGATTGAGATGCTTGTAATTTCGTTGTCGGGATATGTAACGCCTTCGTTCCATTCTTCTTCGCTATCTTTATAGGTCAGTGTGCCTTGGGCTATCTTTACGTCGAACTGATATTGTTTGCCTGCCTCGAAAGTCTTGTTCTCGTCTAGAACAATCTCAAATGGAATGCCGTCGAGTGTGATGCTTACAAATGACGATGAAGTAGAGAATTCTTGCGGTGCTACAATTGCTTTAAAGGTATTTTCGCTTTCGCTCTTAAGGGTTGTAGTGCCAATCTCTGCGCTTGTGGTAAGTTTCTTTGAAAATATGTCGTACTCTACGCCTTGCTTAGCGTTAAGGGTTATCACAGCGTTAGAAGTGCTCACGTCGCTCTCTTCGATATTTATGATAATCTTCGAAAGGAGATGGTCGAAGACTAGCTCAGGAGTTGTGTTGTTTGTTATACTTATTTCGCTTACCATAAGGTCGCTTAGAGTGTAGTTCTCCTCTTGGTCTTGAGCCGATAGGACAGAGAACGATACTGTGCCATCTGACTGAGTTGCGCAGTTAGGATAGAGCGCAGTGAAAGAGAGCAGTTGTTCGTCATCTTCGTAGGTTATAGGCGTTGAGCTAGTGAATGTGCCATTTGAATAGGTGTATAGCACATCTTTTTGGAAGGTTGCGCCATCGACTTCGAAGGCAGTAACAGAAATTTCGTCGCCTGCCTCAAACTGGTTTGCCACGGCACGGCTGTTGATTGACGTGGTGAAAGATACTTCTAGATCACTGGTGTCGGGTGGCGTGATTGTGGATTTCTCGCACGATACTCCTATGGCTAGCAGTGTTAGTAGCGATAGGGAAAGGGTAAAGAATTTTTTCATTGGTTTTTAAAGGTGTTAAGTTTTGGTTGAAATTTATAGAACTTCCATTTGAAAGTTTCTTTTAAGAAAAAAGTTTTTAAAAGTTTTAATTTAGACCCTCTCACCAGTTATATACTGCCTCTGTAAAAAACACAAACTGCCCGAGAAGTTCAGACAGTTTGTAAAGCTATATTATTTAATTAATTTTTAGTTACAACGAAGCCTAATCATACGATATCGTATGACTGCCACCAAAAACGATTGACTAGGCTGGTTGTGTGCATTAATTTTTGAGTTGTTTGTATTGTAGTTTGTAATTGTTCTCTGGAGGCAAAAGTATGAAGATAATTCTTGAAATGCAAATTTTTATGTAATTTTTTTCGATACAGCAGTTGTTTTGGTGTAATGGGGCTGTAGTTTATGGGGTTTTTGTGTGTTGGTTTTGAATTTTTAAATTATTTTATTTATTATGTTTTTTCATAAAAATATATGCGTATTTCTGTATCTATTGAAATTTGTGGTATCTTTGTCTTAATAATAAAGCAGTTGAAATATGAATAGTGGTGAACTTATAGCGGTTGTGATTCCTGTTTATAATGTTAGGGATTATTTGGGGAAGTGCCTTGATTCGGTGCTCGCTCAGAGCTATGCTGCGCTGGAGATTGTGCTTGTGGACGATGGCTCTACCGATGGCAGTGGGGATGTTTGTGATAGCTATGCGCTTAGGGATAGCCGTATTAGGGTTGTTCATATCGAGAACTCAGGGGTCGCTAAGGCTAGAGAGCGGGGCTTGGCTATGGTTCGTGCTCGCTATGTGGTCTTTGTCGATTCGGACGACTATTTCCCAGAGGGGGCTATCGAGAAGTTGGCAGGGGCTATGACGGGCGAGGTGGATATTGTTATGGGCTCGCAGTGCACTGTTACTTCGAAGGGAGAGACTCCTTTGCCGCTTAGGGCGAGGGAGCTTAGTGGAGTAAGCTTTGTAGAGGATATCTTGCATCACCATAGACTTAGCTGGGCACCGTGGGGTAAGTTATACAGGACTGAGCTTTTTTCTAGTGAGAGTTTCCCTGGGTTTAAGAACTGCGAGGATTTGTTAATGTGTGTTGATATAGCTCAGAGGGTCAGAAAGGTGCGTATAATTTCGGATGTGGTATATTGTTACTTGCAGAGGGAATGTTCAGCTTCGCATCGCTACTCGTGCACGCTCGCTACTGAAAAGGAGCTATGTCTTATGCTCAAAGAGTATTTGGAAAGGGGCAGTTTCTTGCCGCAGCTAGAGGGGGCGTATTATCATTTCTCTATGCTTCGGCTCTATATGTGTGCGATGAGTGGCGATAGGGCAGTGCGTGGGTCGAATCCGTGGGTCGAGGAGGTTTACAAAGAGAGCAGCAAAATCGGTATGACATATAAAGAACGCTTGCAAAGGCTTGCTATCAGATGCCAGCTTCTCAGAACATTGTTCCGCCTTAAAGGGTGATTTCAGTAAGCTTTCTTTTGATGTCTGAAATAAAAATTCACTTTTTCGTGAATTTTTGGAAAATTTGTTCTATCTTTGTAAAAAATAAATAAAGGGGAGTTCTAATAACTGGCTTTTTTTGATTTTTGATTATAAGGCTTTAGATTTGGATTTTTAAAAATGTAAGCGTAGGGGTTCCTACGGTGCATTTTCAAAAATTCGAAGATGAAGTCTTAGAATCAAAAAGCATTAAAGTCCAGTTTTTAGAAGTTCCCTAAAGTTATGATTGTCCAGTTCGATAAAGAATACTTAAAAGAGCTATTTGAGAATGCTAAGTGTACAAATAAAAAGTATCGCTTTCAGCCCAGAGTCGTAAAAGCCTATATCAGACAGGTTATGTTGTTGGCTGAAACTAAAAGTCCTGAGGATTTGTATAAAATTAATTCTTTAAATTATGAAGTCCTTTCAGGAGATAAAAAAGGCGTTTCGTCGATTCGGGTTGATAGAAAATATCGTCTTGAGTTTATGGTATCTAAGGAATTCGATTCAGAGATAATCATTAATATATGTACACTAACAGAATTATCAAATCACTATAAATAACAATAAGATATGAGTAATCAAGTATTAAAGCCATTTTACCCTGTACATCCAGGTGAGATATTGAAGGAGGAATTTGAATATCGTGGCATTTCTCAGAAGAAGCTTTCTGAGATGTTAGGTGTGCCGTACACTATGCTCAATGAGATACTTAACTGTAAGCGTCAGTTGAATACTGAGGTCGCTCTTATGGTTGAGGCTGCCTTTGGTATTAGTGCCGATATGCTAGTTAATATCCAAATGCGTTATAATTTGCAGACGGCTCGCTCCGATGCTAAAATCAAGAGCAAGTTTGAATCGGTGCGGAAGGTGTGCGCTTCGCTTCTCTAAGAACTCCCCCCCCTCTCCCCTCTATCAGAAAGAAAAAGAGCTAGCAATTTTTGTTGCTAGCTCTTTTGTTGTGATCTCGACAGGATTCGAACCTGTGGCCGACAGATTAGAAATCTGTTGCTCTATCCAGCTGAGCTACGAGACCGTTTGTGCTCATTTGAGGGTGCAAAGATAGTTAAAAATTATTAACTATCAAAAATTCGGTGATAAATTTTTTGGTGGGTTTTTGGGGGTTGGTGTCTGCGGAATCTTCGATTCCTTTTTTGGTGTCTTTCTGACACCAACCCCCTGGCTACTGCTACACAGCCTCTAATCCGTTTCTTAGCCGTTACTCAGCGTTACTCAGTCATTACTTAAGTAGGCTCTTAGCCGTGTGAAAGCCGCCTGCTTTTCGTCCTAACGCTGAACGGGCGGTCTCTGTTGAGACACGGTTGCAGGGCTGCTAGCCTATTGGGCTGTTGTCGCTCTACTATAATTGTAGCTCAGGACTATTAATTATTAATTTAGATTCCGTCCTCTATTGTCCACACAAAGGCTCGCAATCCCTGCTCCTCAGCCTGTGTGTTCAGCTTGCGAAGCCTCTCCAATAAACCTGTCACCTGAGAATCCTCACAAACCGTAAGTATAGAACTGTTCTTCGCTGGCCAAGTGTGATTGCCATAATGTGGCTCACCACTAACCGTACCACGACCTAGCACATTCTCCCACTGCGTAAACCCTCGTAACCCTTGACGGTCTATTATACTCATTACAACGTCGCTCAAAGCCTGGTTGTACATTATCATTACTGCTTTCATAAATTTTTCCTTTTTTATGTATATATGTGGGAGTTCACTTATAATGTGAACCCCCACACTGAAATTCTTAGTCTATTAAATGACGTGCATTCTTCTTCTTATTCTTCTTCAACGAGCGTGCGCTAAAGAGTGTATATACAACTGGTATCACATAAAGTGTAAGTACAGTCGAGAAGGTCAAACCACCGATTACCGCAATACCCATAGGCTGCCACAACTCAGAGCCCTCACCTACACCAGCAGCTAGCGGCATCATACCAAGTACCGTTGTAAGTGTTGTCATAAGCACAGGACGAAGACGTGACTTACCTGCCGCAATAACTGACTGTGACAAACCTAGCCCACGCTCACGCAATAGGTTAATGAAGTCAACCATCACAATACCGTTCTTCACAACAATACCCACTAGCATAATCGCCCCGATAAGTGCAATAATCGAAAGTGCCGTATCACTTATCCAAAGTGCAAGGAACACGCCAGAGAAGGCAAACGGTAGCGAGAATAATATGATGAAAGGTGCAGAGAACGACTCAAACTGAGTAGCCATAACAATATAAACCAGAACAATGATGAGGAGCAAAAGTACAGCCATATCTGCAAACGACTCCTGCTGATCTTCATAGCTACCGCCAAATCCAAGGTTAATATCCTCTGGGATATCTATATTCTCTAGCTTCTTATTTACCTCTACCATAACATCACTCATAGCCGCACCCGATAGAGTAATGTTAATACCTACCATACGTTCACGGTTTTCCCTCTCGATAACTGGAGGCGCAAACTCTTCGAATACAGTACCCACGTCGCTAATGCGCACTGGCTGCCCCATAGCATTATAAACAAGGATATTCTCTATCTCCTCGATGCTAGTACGGAATGGCTCTGCAAAACGTATCATAATGTCATACTCATCGCCATCCTCACGGAACTGAGAAGCAAGGTAACCAGTAATACGGTTATAGATTGCCATAGATACCTGAGAGGTTGTAAGACCGTGATAACCGAGCTTCTTCCTATCATAAGCGATACGGTACTCTCTACGTAGGTCATCACGAGAAAGTGTCACGTCGGCTGCACCAGGGATAGTGCTCACAGAGTCCTTAATAACATTTGCGATACTATCGGCAAGAATCATATCATAGCCAAAGACCTTGATCTGGATATCGGCATCACCACTATTAGGACCGCTGCTACCAGTAGTTACAGAATACTCAACAATCTCTGGGTGTTTAGCAAACTCCAAACGAAGCTCATCGCCAATCTCAAAGATAGTCTTGTCTCGAAGGTCTTGGTCGACCATTCTAAAGGTGTAGTTTATGATATGCGTACCAGTATTGCTCTGCATAGCCGACCAAGCATCCGTACCGTCACTAGCACCCGTACTTGTAGAAATCGTAGAAATCTCTGGGAAATCTGCCGCTATGATAGCATCCAACTTCCTAGCTACCTCCATAGAGTACTGTACACTAGCCCCAAGGTCTAGCTTCACCACAGCAGAAACCTGTCCGTCATCGCTCTTTGGGAAAAACTCTGATGGTACATCCTCTGAAATATACATACTCCCTACAAATATACCCACTGCGCCTAAAAGCACTAAGAAACGGCGTTTGATAACCCATCCAAGAGACCTCGCATAACCGTTGTCAAGTGCATCCAAGAACTTGTCGATAGGTTTGAATAGGATACCTAGTCCCTTATAAGTCTTGCCCTTTTGGAAGCGAAGCATTAGTGAGCTAAGCATTGGGGTAAGGGTAATAGCCGCAATGGTCGATACAACCGTTACAAGAGAGACTATCCAACCAAGTGACTGGAACATAATACCTGCCATACCTGTAAGCATTGTAAGAGGTAGGAACACCGCCACAACTACAAGGGTAGTGGCGATAACCGCTAGCCATACTTCGTTGGTAGCATAGATTGCCGCCTCACGTGGGCTACTGCCCCTCTCGATATGTTTTGTAATATTTTCGAGTACCACAATAGCATCATCCACTACCATACCGATGGCTATGGAGAGGGACGAAAGGGATATGATGTTGAGGCTACCCCCCGTGACCTTAAGATATATAAACGATACGATAAGCGATACTGGAATCGTAAGGACAATAATGAAGGTTGCCCTCCACCTCCCAAGGAAGAACAGTACGACAAGTGCCACAAAGATAAAGGCATACATAATCGTTTCCGACAGAGAGTTAATACTGTCTGTAATACTCTCGGAGAAGTCCACAAGTGTACCAATCTTTACGTCTGGAGGAAGTGATTTGATGATATCTGGCATAGCTTCCTTAACCTTATTTGCAATCTCTACGGAGTTAGCCCCCGATTGTTTCTGGATAATTATACGCACGCCCAAATCTCCGTCAATACGCTGGTCAACGGAAGTTTTCTTAAGTGTGTCTTTAATTTCGGCTACGTCTGATAGATATACCTGTCGCCCTGCGATATTTGCAACAACGATATTGTGCATATCCTCGGCGGTGTCAAACTCACCTTCAGAACGTACATTTATGGTTTGTGTACCCACGTCAATGCTACCTGCTGGTACGTCGACATTCTCATAAGTTATGATCTGTCCGATTTGTTCGACAGAAAGGTTATAGCCCTCCATCTTTCGAGGGTCTACATTAACCTGAATTTCACGCTCATTTGCACCCGACATACTTACCGTACCCACACCATTGATGCGGTTGAGGGTATTGACAAGTTTATCGTCTAGGATTTTATAGAGTGCATCGTACGACGTTGTAGCCGTAGCATAGAGCACCATAATAGGCATCATAGAAGACGAGAATCTGTAAAGTGCAGGATTGTCTGCGCCGTCTGGTAGAAGCGATTCTACACGGTCGATTGCATCTCGAATATCGTTTGCGGCGACATCGAGGTCTGCCCCCCAGTCAAACTCTAGTGATACGATTGAGATATTGTCCGACGAGCTAGAGGTAATCTTATCGAGATTGTCGATAGTGTTTAGGTTGTCTTCGAGTACACGAGAGATATTAGTCTCGATATCCTCGGCACTAGCACCCACATAGGAGGTGAAGACCGTAATTGTTGGTATATCCATCTCGGGATACATATCGACCGAGAGGGTGCGCACAGAGTAAAGTCCAAATACGATTACACCGATAAAAATCAGAATCGTAGAGATGGGCTTCCGCACAGCTGTTTCGTATATTTTCATATTTTAATTGTCAAACAAGTGAATTGTGGAAAAATGAATTATTGGAGGATTTTTACCTTGTCGCCATCGATTAGCTTCTGCATACCTGCTATTACTACATCTTCTCCGTCCTCAACGCCTGAGATGATTTCGTAGCTATTGCCGATAATGCGTCCAATCTCAACTGTGCGACGGTCTGCCGTAGAGGTCTCTGGGTCTATTACAAAGAGGTAACGCTCCGATGAACCCGATTGCTTCAAAACTGCGATGTCTGGAACTAGTACGTGTCTCTCTGTGCCAAATGCCAAAGTAGCGGTACACATCATACCTGGGCGAAGCTTGTCTGATGAATTATTGACAGTAATCTCTACCTCGAAGGTGCGAGTAGCTGAGTTAAGGGCTGGGTAGATAAGTGATACTTTGCCGTCGAATGTCTCATTTGGGTAAATTTCAAGTGAAATATCTACTGGCATACCTAGCTTCACTTGTGGGAAATAACGCTCTGGAATATTTGCCATAACCTTTAGCTTGTCGATTTGCATAACTGTTAGGATGCCACCTGCGCCAGTCGGTACATATACGTCACCTGGGTCAAAGCTGCGGCTTGTAACAATTCCCGAGATAGGGCTTAGAAGCTCGTAGTTCTCCTTAAGGTTATTTGTAGCGTGACGGCTCACTTCGAGCTGAGTGGCTTGAGCGTCGAGCTGTTGCTTGCTGATACCGCCTGCCTTGTATAGTTCCTCCATACGAGCGTAGTCAGTCTCTAGGTTCTGAAGCTGTACGGCTGACTGAAGATATTGGCGAGAGTCCATCTCTACAAGTAGCTGTCCTTTGCGTACCATATCGCCTACTTCGGCATTAATCTTCTCGATTCTAAGACCCAGAACCGACGATATGTTATTTGTTACAAATGGGTCGATTGTAGCGGTGAACTTCTCGGTCTGCGCTACGTCGCTTTCGTTCACTTGAGATATTCTTACCTGTGGAAGAATGACCTCTACTGTCTCTTTCTTCTCTTGGGTAGCTCCGCATCCAACTGCTAGGAGTGCGAGGCTAAATAGTGCCGCTGAGGCAAAGATTTTTCTTTTCATATTGTTTATTAAATTATTATTTTCGGGTATATGTCTATAATTTTCTTTCGTGCAGATATGTCGATTTTTAAAAATCTGTGCCGATGGTTTTGTCGTAGTCGGCTTGTGCTACCATATAGTTGTAGATAGATTGACGGTAGTTCATATCGGCTTGGATGAGCTGCAATTGAGCTTGGTTTATCTCAACGATTGTACCCACTCCTGTGTCGTAGCGTGTAACGGCAATAGAGTAGCCCTTCTGAGCTTGCTCTTTAGCTATGAGGTTTGCAGCCATTTGCTTGTTTGCACTCTTTATGTTGCTAACCGCTGCTTGTGCTTCTACATTTAGGCTCTCTTCGAGGTAGTCACGCTGAAGTTCGAGCTGAATTTGTTGATTCTCTATCTGGCGCTCTTTATTGATGTTTGTAAGCCCCGAGAAGATAGGGATATTTAGAGATAGCCCTACATAGGCAGTACCTACCCAATCGTACGAACTCAAGTCGAAGCTGTCGCTTTGGGTCAGGATTTGGTACTCTCCAAAGGCTGAAAGTGAAGGCATACGAATTGTTTTCTGAATTTTGAGTTGTCCTTCGAGTAGGTTCATCTGTATGTCCAAAAGATTTAGGTCTGCATTGCCGCTTAGATCAATCTCGTGGGTGTCATTATTTTCTATAAAGTCGACAAAACTTATTAGCTCCTCTTCGACCTTTAGGGGTGTTTCTAGAGGAAGACCCAGTAGCATATTGAGAAGTAAGCGTGCGTTATATTCTGCGCTCTGTGCCTCGATAAGTGTAGGGGTGAGATTGCTGAGCTGCACTTGTGATGTGATAAGGTCATATTCCGATACGAAACCTTGGTCAAAGGCTGCTTGGCTATCGTCCACTACGTCTTGAGCTAGTGAAATGTTCTCTTCGATAAGTTGAAGTGAACTCTGGGTCAGCAGTAGGGCGTAGTAGCTCTTTTTAACTGAATTGGCTAGCTCAATCTTTGAAGAACGAGCCTGTTCTACTGCTTGAAGCATCTGCTCTTTATTGAGTTTCATAGATGCCCAAACTGTTGGAGCGACAAGGGGAAGTGAAAGAGAGATAGCTCCAGTGTAGCTATTGGCAAAGCCCATCTCCATTGCACCGCCTGTGCCCTCGCCAAAGATGCCGTCGGGTAGGAACATTACAGAATTCATAATGTTATACATATAAGTTCCACTTGCGCTAAGGTTTGGAAGAAGGTTTCCTGTTGTCTCCCTCTTAACGTATAGTTGGCGTGCTATCTCGGTATCTGCTACCTTTATAGTCGCATTCTCGCTTATAGCAATCTCTATTGCCTCTGCGATATTAATTGTGAGGCTGTCTGTTGTAGTCGTAGCTCCTTGCCCTCCCACTTCACTCTCCTGCCCCTGCGCTAGCAGACTTGCTACTGCTAGGCAAACTACTAAAAGTTTTCTTTTCATAAGCTTGTTCTTTTGGTTTTATTGTTTTTGTGTGGTTCTCTTTAAGTTTTGGTGTATAATTTTTGTTAGTTTATAGTATCTTGTTTTTTAGGGGACTTCTAATAATTCCCTTTAGAGTGTTATCCACTCTTGAGGTGGCTACTTTATTATAATGTGTTTATCCATTTTGATGATGCCCTGCTGTGTTGAGATGCCTCTTAGAAAATAAACAACCACATTTTTAAAAGCTTCTACAGCTGACACATTTGTTGCGGTGAACATTCTATCTTCGTTTTGCATAAGCGTTGCCACAGTTTCCATTATTGTGTAAACGGCAAAATCAATATTTATTGTCGATATTATATCGCCCTTTTCTGCACTACGCTTTAGTCCGTTGTGAATAAGTTTGTAGGTGTTCTCGTAATGGGTTTTGAATTCCTCTTCGAATATTTCGGGATAGTATCGCTTTACCTCGCTATTGATGCGAGCGTGCTTTGAGAATTCACTCTCGACTTTGGAGAGCATCATCAGCATTCCGTCTACGGTGTCTGTACAGCTCTTTTCAATTTCTATAAAGGTGTCCTGACTGTTTTTTATAAGGTATTTTGTGACTGAGCGTATAAGCTCTGTTTTGTTCTCGAAGATTTCATAAATTGTTCTTTTGGACATACTCAGGTGGTTAGCTACGCTGTCCATAGTCATTTTGCGTACCCCTGTTTTGTTCATAAGGGTTATGCTAGCGAGTATTACTCTATCTCTTGCGTCCATTGTTTTTATATGCTAAAATGTGTTTGAAGCTCTTAAGAGAGGGAATTGTGTTATAAGCTCTCTAAAACTAAAAGGCTAAATTTCGTGCAAATGTAATACAAAAAAACTTTTAAAACAAAAAAAGTTTTAAAATTTTTGTGCTTTTGTCACCCTAATGTCTTATTTCTGTGACAAAGTGCGGCATATCTTTTGACTTTCGGAATAAGAATCGTACTTTTGTGCTTGAGGAGAGTTCTTAAGGGAACTTCGAAAATCCCTCTCGCCTCTTATTTACAAATTAAAACACTGTTAAATATTATGTCAAGGATTTATAATAGAGAACTGAGCTGGCTAGAGTTTAACAATCGTGTGCTTCAAGAAGCTCAAGACCCCTCGGTGCCGCTATTGCAGAGGTTAAGATTCCTGGGTATCTTTTCGAATAATCAGGACGAATTTATCAAAGTAAGAGTAGCAAACCTAATACGCTTTAGTCAAATACAAGGGCGTAAACAACCTAAAATGACGGGAGGTATCCTCCCCTCGACACTCCTTTCTATGGTCAATGCTAGGGTGAACGCTTCGAGAGATGAGTTCCGTAAAACATATAGCGAAATTATAGGACTCCTCGAAAACGAAAATGTCTTTATGGTAAAGCATACAGAACTCTCCGATGAACAAAAGGCGTTCTGTTATGACTACTTCCTATCGGTCATAAGTGTTAGACTCGTGCCTGTGGTTCTTAAAAAGAGTGTGCCAGCCCCATTCCTCGCAGATGGTAAGGTCTATCTAGGCGTGAAGATGGAAAACCCTCGAAGCTCACGCTTTGCAATCATTCAAGTGCCAGTGAGTGACGCTTGTCCTAGATTCGTAGTGCTGCCCTCAGACGAAGGGCGTACAGATATAATCTTTATAGACGATATAATTAGACTCTTCCTCGACGAAATCTTCTTTATGTTTAGCTATCAGTCTATCTCAGCGCATACCTTTAAGATTGTTAGAGATGCAGAGCTGCTGCTTGACGAAGATGTCTCGAAGAGTATGACCCAAAAGATGTATATGGGTATTACGCAAAGGCTAAAGGGTCGCCCTATCCGTATGGTCTATGATCAGGATATGCCAAGCGATACACTCTCTGCCATTGCAGGGAAGCTAGGCTTTAAGACAGCAGACCAGCTCGATGCAGGGGGACGCTACCACTTGATGCGTGATTTGATGAAATTCCCTAAGGTCAATCCTGCTTTAGAATATAGTAATCCTAAACCTATGAAACACCCTCTGGTGACTCCATTCGAGAGTATTCTAAAGGTTATAAAGAAACAAGACCTGCTGTTGTGTTACCCTTATCATAGCTTCAAGCCATTTATTGATATGCTACGTGAGGCGGCTGTTGACCCTATGGTTCATTCGATATATATTACACTATACCGTACGGCGAAGCACAGTAAGATTATAAACGCTCTGCTGAATGCCGTGAAGAATGGCAAGCAAGTAACCGCTATGGTGGAGTTAAAGGCTCGCTTCGATGAGGAACAAAACATCTCGAATACCGATATGCTTCAAGAGGGAGGCGTGAAGGTTATTCACAGTGACAATATGTTTAAGGTTCACAGCAAACTAGTCCTTATAGAACGCTCTGAGGGAAGTAATCATAACAAAGGCTATGTCTATGTAGGCACTGGGAACTTTAACGAAAATACAGCGTCGATTTATAGCGATTTCGGACTCTTTACCTGCGAGGAGAAGGTCGCAAAAGATGCTCGTAAGGTCTTTGACTACCTGCTTAATACACACAAACATTATGAGTATGACCGTCTTGTTGTCTCGCCCTATGCTATGCGTGACTATGTGATTTCGCTGCTCGACAATGAAATAAGTAATGCCCGAAGGGGTAAAAAAGCTTACTTCTACGGGAAATTTAACGCCCTAACGGATGTCAAACTTATCGAACACTTGTATGTCGCCTCTTGTTCTGGTGTGGAGATACGCCTTATAGTGAGAGGAGCGTGCTGTCTTGAAGCAGGTATTAAGGGGCTTAGCGAGAATATTGAGGTGCGAAGTATTGTGGATAAGTATCTCGAACACGCTCGTATGATTATCTGCTGTAATGGAGGTAAGCCTACAAGCTATATCACTAGTGCAGACCTTATGCCTCGTAACCTCGACCGCAGGGTCGAAATAGGCGTGGGTATCCGCAGTGGAGAGATTCATAAAACACTTGTCGACTATTTCGAAATACAGTGGCGTGACAATGTTAAGGCTCGAAGTATTACTCCTCCTTATCAGAATCTCTATGCTGAGGCAGACAGAGATAAGTCTATGCACCGTAGCCAAGTAGAATTGTACGAATACTTCGTAAACAAAAAAGGAAACTGAGGATTTTAATGATTAGTGATTAGTGATTAATGGGGTTCTCCTTTAGTGTTTAATGGGGGAGTAGAAGGGAAGGAAATAATTAAATTTATATCAAAAAATAAAAAATAAAAAGAAGAGAAGAAAAGAAATGAATAGAGAAACACTTGCTGCTATAGATATCGGGTCGAATGCTATACGCTTGCAGATAAGCTACATCGAGGAGAGTGGCTCGAAGGTCGAATTTAAAAGGGCGGTATTTGTGCGTGTGCCTATACGTCTGGGGGAGGATGTCTTTACTAGTGGCTCGATTGGTGAGGAGAAACGTGAAAAGATGAGCGAGGCTATGGCTAGCTTTGCAGCTCTTATGAAAACCTTTAATGTCCGAGCCTATCGTGCCTGCGCTACTAGTGCTATGCGGGAGGCTGCAAATGGAAAAGAAATTCTAGAGGATATAAGTGCGAGAAATGGCATAGATATAGAAATAATATCGGGACGTGAAGAAGCCGAAACTATCTTTGAGGCAGGAGATATCGCAGGACTTATGGATAGCGACCATACCTATCTCTATATCGACGTGGGGGGCGGTAGTACCGAAATAACAGTCTACGCAAATCGTCAGATGGTCTTTAGTGAGTCTTTCCCTATCGGTACGGTCAGAATGCTGAGCGGTGCTGTGGGTAAGGAAGAACTAAGAGTCTTTAAAGCGTGGCTCGAAAAAGAAGCTCTACCCTATGCGCCTGTGGCTATTATCGGCTCGGGAGGAAACATAAATAAAATCCAGAGACTTCTGGGTAAAAAAGATAGAGAACTCCTCAGACACGTAGAACTCAGACTCCTCTATGAACAACTTAAGGAGATGACCTATGAACAACGTATGAAGAATATGGGTATGAAAGATTATCGTGCCGATGTTATCCTGCCTGCCCTTAAGATATTTATTAGCGCAGGGCGTGCGTGTCATATAGATAAGATTATTGTTCCTAGACTGGGGCTAGCAGATGGAATAATTAATCAGCTGTACAGAAAGGGAAAGTAAGAGCTTCGCTGTGTTATGTCATAGAGAGGGAGTGCTACGAGATGTAGTGCTCCCTTTTATAGTGAATGGGTTAGAGGGTGCGATATAGTGGTATGTTTTTTGAAATTTGTCGTGTGAGGGGGTATGAGGTATAATCTATAACCTCTATTCTCTCTCTGACTTAAAAGTTTTAGACTAAATATTAAAGAACAATGAAATCAATGGTTATCCTTACTCTTCCATATCTCGCCCTATGGGTTATGTGTGGCGGATGCTCGAATAGATCTAGCGAAGAGAAACTCCCCCCTCTCGAAGTCAAAGTTATAGAGGCACAGTGTGACTCACTGACCCAAACGATGAACTTCCCGTGCGTAACCTACGGACTCTATGAAGTGAAACTCGAACCAAGAGTCGCTGGCTATTTGCAGTCGGTCGGCTACGAGCAGGGCTCTAGGGTTAAGAAAAATCAACTGCTCTTTACCATAGAACCGACTCAGTATATGGCAGAGGTCGCCGAAGCAGAAGCATCGCTGCTATCGGCCAAAGCGCAACTCGTCAATGCAGAGAATCGCTACAACCGTTATAAACCCCTCTGGCAGCGCAATGCTATAAGTAAAAGTAGTCTCGACGAGGCTGTCGCTGAGCTGGCAGAAGCTAGGGCTGCCGTAAATAGTGCTAAGGCTTCGCTCAATAACGCTAAAGCAGACCTGGGGTACACTAAGGTTTATGCTCCATTTGACGGCATTATAGGGCAAACAAATGGCGCAGTGGGCGAATATGTGGGGCTAGGCACTGAGTATTCAATAATAAACACCCTCTCGAATGTAGACTCGATATATGTCTACCTTTCTATCCCGACGGCTAAATACCTGGAGCTAGTCGCCAAAGATACCCTAAGGGAGAGGCTATATAACGATAAAAGAATGGTGGGACGTGTGGTGATGCAGCTCTCTAGCGGTGAGATATTCCCATACGAGGGATGTTATAAGTTTACTCAGAGGGCTGTCAGTAGTCAAACTGGCTCAGTGGTTCTACATATTTTATTTCCTAATCCCGAAGGACTCCTCCGCCCAGGGCAGTACGTGCGTGTGATGGCTGACTTTGGAGCGAAAGAGGCTGTGGTTCTAGTGCCTCAACGCTGTATTATGCAGACACAAGGACAAGGAGGAGTCTTTGTAGTGGATAAGGAAAATGTGGTGAGCTATCGAAAAGTCACACTCGGGGACGTGTGTGGCGATAAATGGGAAGTGAAGGATGGACTTCAGCAGGGAGAAAAGGTGCTCACAGAGTCGCTGGGTAAAGTGCATAGCGGAGATAAGATAACCCCACAGCTGGTGTCCTACACTCCCTAAAAGATCCTAATGCTTTTTTTAATAGCTCTCTCCTTTTTGGGTAAACAACCCCACATCCCCTAAAGAGCCTTACGCTTTTTAAATAGCTCGCTCCTTTCTGAATAAACAGCTCTATACTCTCTAAAGAGCCTTATGGCTTTTTGATAGCTCTCTCCTTCTTAGAAATAGTCATATACCCCGAAGCAGAAAGCTAAATTAACGGTGAAGAACTCCGTGACAGCCGACCTACTTTAAATACACTTTACACAACCAAAAGATATGTCAGATTTTTTTATACGCCGCCCCATATTCGCAATAGTCCTCTCGATAATGATTGTCCTACTCGGACTTCTCTCGCTAGTCTCGCTGCCTGTGGAACAATACCCCGAGATAACACCCTCGAATATTCAAGTTAACGCTACGTACAGCGGTGCCGATGCAATAGCCACAGATGAGGCAGTCGCTACACCTATTTCAGAGGCAATTGTGGGAGTCGACAATATGCTATACATTCAAAGTATAAGCTCGTCGAGTGGAGAGATGAGTATTAACGTAGCCTTTAGTGTCGATAGCGATGCGGATATGGACGCTATCTTTACGCAAAATAACGTGGAGACCGCTACGCCTCTATTGCCCACATCTGTGCAGGAACAGGGCGTTACAACAACCAAATCTTCGAGTAGCTTTCTGATGGTCTATGCCCTATACAGCGATGGGAGATATGACGATTTGTTCCTCTCGAATTATGCGGCGATAAATATCGAAAACGAACTCCTCAAAGTGGACGGAGTGGGTAACGTGCAGGTTCTAGGGGCAGGACCTTACTCTATGCGTATATGGGTCGATGTCGCAAAGCTAAAATATCTGGGGGTAAGTATAAGTGATATAACCTCTGCTATCGAAGCCCAAAGCGGTGTCTATGCGACAGGGAAGCTAGGGGGTGAGCCAAATGACAGTAAAACAGAGTTTACATATACCGTTACGATACCTAGCGAAATAAATACTGCTGAGGACTATGCTAAAATTGTGCTGCGCTCTAGCAGTGATGGTTCGGTACTAAGACTCGGAGATGTGGCACGAATCGAACTTGGCTCTTTGACCTACGGGTCAACATCGAAATTCAATGGTGCTCCCTCTGTACTCGTTGCTGTCTATCAGGCTCCTGGAAGTAACGCTATGAGTGTGGGCGAGGCAGTGAATGCAAAGATGCAGGAACTCAAATCAAGATTTTACGATGGTATAGATTACAGCAGTGTCGTGGATGCCCCTGCCCCAATCAAAAAGGGCATTAGGGATATTATTATTACACTCTTTCTGGCGCTTGTTCTGGTTGTGGCTATTGTCTTTCTCTTTATTCAGAGAACTAGGGCTATGGTCGTTCCTCTCGTGGCGATACCTGTATCGCTGATAGGGGCGTTTATGCTCTATCCGTTTCTGGGAATTTCTATAAATGTCTTTTCGCTGTTGGGTCTGATTCTAGCTATTGGACTGGTTGTCGACGATGCTATTGTAGTGGTTGAGGCTGTGCAGCTCAACCTCTCTAGGGGACTTAAACCGAAGGAGGCTACACAAAGGGCTATGAAAATGGTGGCTTCGCCTATTATCGCTACGTCGCTGTCGCTCGTGGCTGTCTTTGTGCCCGTGGCGTTTATATCGGGTATTGAGGGGGAACTTTTTAGGCAGTTCTCTATTACTATCGCATTGGCGGTGGCTATCTCTGCCTTTAATGCCCTTACACTTTCGCCTGCTCTGTGTGCGATGCTCCTCAGAGAGGGAAAGGATAAGACTAAAGGCTTCTTCGGGTGGTTTAATCGCTGGTTTAAAAGTAGGACGGAGGGCTATCTTACCTTTACAAAGGTTCTCTCTCGCCACGCTGGTCGTTCGGTTGTTTTTGTTGGGGTTTTAATTCTCGCCCTTTTCTTCTCGCTTAAAGGGTTGCCAAGTGGACTGCTGCCTGTCGAGGATGAGGGCTACTTTATGATTGCTGTGCAACTGCCCGATGCCTCGTCGGTGGAGCGTACCGAAGAAGCACTCGACGAGGTGAGAGATGTTGTGATGAGGTATAGCGCAGTCGAGAGTGTCGCTACGCTTGCAGGCTTCGATATGATGAGTAGGGTAAGCTCTACAAACTCAGGGATTGTCTTTGTGCAACTCAAAGACTACTCAAAAAGAAGCCTTTCAGCAGGCGAGCTTGTGGAAAGGCTACAAGGGGAGCTCTATATGGAAATAGGCGGTGGAGAGGCATTCGCTTTTCAGCCCCCTGCAATCCCTGGACTGGGAACAGCCTCTGGCGTTTCGTTTGTTGTGCAGGACAGAGGAGGTAATACGATTGAGTACTTGGGAGAAAATGCTGAAAACTTTATTGCAGAGGTAAAGAAACTCCCACAAATTTCGGCTCTCTCCTCGACCTTTAGTAATAAAGTGCCCCAAAGAATGATTGAGGTGAATGTTTCGAAGGCTATCTATGAGGGTGTCGATATTGCAGAGCTAAAGTCTGCGCTAGGAACTCTCCTGGGAGGGACGTATATAAATAACTTCAATAGGTTCGGGCAAATCTATGAAACATATATAGGGAGCGAGTCGACCTATCGGCAGACCAAAAACGATATTGAGCTTTGGTATATAGAAAATAGTTCGGGCGAGGAAGTGCCTATAAGCTCGTTTGTGGAGATACGAGATACGCTGGGTGTAGAGTTTGTAGAACAATTTAACCTCTTCCGCTCGGTCTCTGTGAATGCTAGTTGTCAGAGTGGCTATTCCTCGTCGCAGGCTATGGATGCAATAGAGAAACTAGCAGCAGAAAAACTGCCCGAAGATATGGCTGTGGCGTGGAACGGTGTCTCGTTTATCGAACGCCAAGCCTCTGGTGATGGACTCTTTGCCTTTGTTCTAGCCTTTGTCTTTGTCTTTTTGATTCTCTCGGCACTGTATGAGAGCTGGATTACGCCGCTCTCTATACTTACTGGTGTGCCAATTGCGGCATTTGGGGCAGTGGCTGCTGTTCTGGTGGCTCGTGAGTTTGTGCCCTCTTATGCCGATAATGTCTTTATGCAGATATCCCTTATACTCCTTATAGGGCTATCGGCGAAGAATGCTATTCTAATTGTAGAGTATGCTTCGGTTAGGTTCTTTGAGGAGGGAGAGGGACTTTTACAGTCGGTTATGGAGGCTGCTCAGTTGAGGCTTCGTCCTATTTTGATGACGGCTCTTGCCTTCTTGTTTGGGGTTATGCCTCTGGTCTTTGCGGGAGGTCCTACCGAAGTGGCGCAAAATACCCTTGGTATGGCTCTGGTCGGGGGTACGATAACTAGTACTCTTCTGGGGATTTTTGTCTATCCGCTTTTGTATCTCTTCTTTGCGAAGCTCGGAGGGTTTGAGAGGGTCAGAGAGAAACGAAACCTAGAGAGGGATTCTCAGAGAGTGGGCTACTCGTCTAGTGATGTTGTAGGAGATACCATAGAAAATTCTCGTACGGCTAGGGAGACGAGCGATGCCGTAGGGAAGGATAGCCCTACGAAAGAGAAACTCTAGCGATAATTTCCTCTAAACAATATTTTACACTTATACGTGAAGCTATGAAAAGACAACTTGTAAAACCCCTCCTTCTACTGACGCTTATGGTAGCCTCTGCCTGTTCGGCTGCTAAATTTAAAGCTCCTCAGGTGGACTTGCCGCAAAGTTACCTATACGAAAGGGTGACGACTGCTGGCGATACTACCGTTAATTTGGAGTGGTGGGAGAACTTCGGTGACTCTACACTTACGGCTCTTGTGGAGGAGGCTCTTACGGAGAATTTCGATGTGCGTGTAGCTGCCATATCTCTTATGACGGCTAAACTACAACTGAGACAAGCTCGTGCAGGGCTAGCTCCTGCTTTTGGACTGGCGATTGATGCAGATGCAACCTATACGCCCTCGACTAAAATTGTGCAGGAATATTCCATTCAGCCAACGCTGAGCTGGGAGATAGACCTCTTCGGAAAGCTGCGCTACGAGGCAGTGGCGAAACGTGCCGAAATGTTTTCAAGTGCTGAGAATGTAAGGGCTGTAAAGCTATCTGTGGCATCTGAGGTGGCTGATGCCTACTTCGATATTTTGGAGTATGACCTATCGAGGAGAATAGCAGAAAGTACCCTTAAGATAAGAGATGAGTATGCCGAACTCGTGGGAGTAATGGTAGAATATGGCGAGGGCACAGAACTTGAAGTGCAGCAAAACAGAGAGCTAGTGGCGACTGCAAAAGCTGCACTAGAGAAGTACACCCTCTCGACTCAGCAGGCTATAATGGCTCTCTGTGTCCTGTTGGGGAGAAACCCCACAGAGATGGAGGTCGATGGGCGAAAATTGTTGGAGTATTGTGTGCCAAAGAGTGTGCCAGGTGGACTGCCTAGTACGCTACTAGAAAGGCGTGCAGATATAAAGGAGGCGTACTGGGCTGTCGAGAGTGCCTATGCCAAGGTTGGCGTTCAGATAGCCAGTCGCTTTCCTACTATTTCTCTGACGGCTGAAGGGGGAATTGTGGGGGCTACTCTCAGTGCACTTTTTACTGATACGGAATTTAACTGGACGGCAGGACTCAGCCTTGTAGAACCTCTCTTTTCGTTTGGCAGACTTCGTAGGAATGTCGAGATTGCAGAGCAGGAAAAAGAACAAAGTCTATTGACGTACAGCCAAAAGGTCATAACTGCCCTTAGCGAGGTCGAAAAGGCTCTCTTGGGTATAGAATATGTGGCTCTGGAAATTGAAGCTGAGAGAGAGCTTGTAGAAGCAAATAAGATATATGCGGGGCTTACCGAAGAACTCTATCGAGGAGGAGTGGGGGATTATCTCACTGTTTTGGATGCTCAGAGGCAGTATTTCGCTTCGCAGCTTTCGTATGCTTCTCTTTTGAGTTCGCAGCTCTCGGGGTATGTGACACTTTATAAGGCACTCGGGGGTGGCTGGTAAAGTAAAGGAGAGCTGTTTTACGTAGCTCTCCTTTATTTTTTGGGGTTTGAAAAGGTGGGGGTTATTTTATTATTTCTATGTACTGAGCCGCTTCGATGCGAGTATGGGGATTCTTTGATATAATCTCTTGGCGTACACCCTTTGTGCCAAACCAAATGCCTAGGAACTTAAAGCGTGGAACTCTATGCAAAATTTGAGTTATTGTGTCGTAGACTATAACCTCTGTTCGAAGGGTGTCAGTGTGTCTTACCGCACGAAAATTAATCCAAGGGCTCTGGTGACTCCATTCTTGTAGGGTGTGAGAAGCAGGGGGCTCGTTGTCTCTGTGCTGTGGGGTTGTCGCTGTGACGCATAGAGAGTAGGACGACGATATGCCGACAGTGCTTATAGATTGTACTCTCTTGAGCCTAATGCCTAGCTGTTTGATTAGCTCTTTGTCACGACTCCTATACTCTTTGAGTTCGCTTATTTTAAGTTTTAGAACACCTATGCTAGCGGCACTTAGCGAGTCGTTTACCTGATAGTGCTGTACTGAATCGAGGAGTGAGGACTGGTTTTCTTCGAGTATTTTACTGCGCTGGCTCTCGCTCTGATAGAGAAAGTAAAGAGTGAATCCAGCGATGCAAAGGATGACGATAAGATAGCTCTTTATTCGCTCTAGCACGGCTACTCGGCTTCAAAGTGTAAATATGGCTCGCTATCGACAAAGTTGCCTCCGACGTACTGCTGCCCACGCCACTTGCCCCCTGTCTTCACAGAGTAGTGTAGGTGTGCGCCAGTGCTACGTCCGCTATTGCCGCTCTTGGCTATCGCTTCGCCTGCAACGATTTCGTCGCCCTCGCCTACGATTACACAACTCAGGTGACACATACCATAGCGGATAGTCTTACACCCCGAACGTAGAATAAGGGTTAGCCCCCCTGCTGGGTGATTTAGAACAGATGCAACTATTCCAGTCGTGGGGCTGTAAATAGGTGTCCCTATCGGGGCGGAGATGTCAATGCCCTGATGCACTTTGTAATTGCCCCCTATGGGGTCGATTCTTCCTCCGAATTTAGAGGTTATTTTTCCTTCTATAACTTTCATAGTTCTTTTTTTGATTAGGTTTTAAATTGTTGTTTTTTAGAGGGGAGAGGGTCTGTGTGCTTTGTTTGCCTCCCCCCTCTTTAGGGAATTATTAGAAGTCCCCTAAAGTTTGGTTGTTTTTTATGCAGCAAAGGAAAGTCGCTCTTTACAATCGCCCTTTTGGCAAATGAGAAGCTCTGCCTTTTTACGTTTGGTTTCGCTCTCTATAAGTTCGATTTCTAGCTTTTTGGTTTTGGCTACAAGCTCTATAATCTGATTCCTGCTGCCATTTAGAAGCCCTTGAATCTTTTCGACCTCTGCCCACGAGTTTTGAAGTCGTAGGGATAGGAACTCAATGTTCTCTTTCTGGATTGTAAATTCTTGCTCCTTTGCTGAGAACTCGGCACTAGTGGCTTCGGCATTGGCTTTACGCTTTTGTGAAGTGAAGAAGATTATAGTGCCGATTGTGCCGCTGCTTAGCACAAGGTTTAGTATTAAGGATATAAGTTCCATTTTTTTTGTGTGGTTTCTTTTTTTAGGGAGACTTTAATGGACTATAGTTTCTTTCTCTTTAGAAGAAGATTCTATGAGATAGGTTCATAGGCTCGTAGCTAGGGAACTCGTCGGGATTCTTCTCGACATATCTTACAGCCTTTGCCATAAGGATATTCGCATCGTCGAGTGCCCGCATAATGAGAACTTGTCGCTCTTCGGCAGTGGCTGCACGAAGTATCTCTTTAGATTCCTTTTCGGAGGTTAGCTCTGAACTTTCAGCCGTGGTGTCGCACTTCTCGATATTCGAGGAGTTGCCAGTGGTCTGAGAGGAGAGAGTGCCCGTTTCGTTCTCTGTGCTTTCGGTGTCCTGAGATTCGCTTATGAGTTCGTCGCAATATTCCGTGTTTGTGACAGGTGTCGTAGTGGTGTAGGAGTTTGTAGCCTTTGTGTCGATTTCCTCCATAAGGGTCGTCTTGTTTGTGCTACTCTCCTCTGTGGTCTCTGTGTCGTTTGATGTGGTTATTGTATCGACCGTTTCGTCACTTTTGGAGGTTTCTTCCTTGTCGTTTTGGGTTTTGTAGCTCTCGTCGTATATGATTGCCCCCTGGTCAGAGATTTGGATTGAGAGTTCGTCTATGATAGATGCACGTATGTAGTGCGCTAGACAAGGAGCTATATATTCAGATACAAAATTGGAGTGTAGTCCCTCTTTGAACTCGTCGAAAAGGGTGTCGCCAAAACGTGGGCGGATATATCGCTGTTCGGCTATGTCAATTTTTATTGGTCTAATAGAGGATACACTTATCCTCTCTTGCGGTAGGAAGGCTTGCGAAAGTACGCCGCCAGCTGAAATTAATTGCATTGTGTTGTTTTCTCTTTGTGTTTTAATTTTTCTTTAGGTGTGTTTTCTTGGGAGGTAGAACTTTTAGAATTCCCTTTAAATCTGTGAAAGGAATTGATGCTCCTCTGTTGAGTTGCTATCGAAAGTAAGCCCGTCTGCCTTGCGTGCTTCCCAGACTCTCATATATGGCTGGCGAGGGTCGAAAGGCGGAAGATTTACAATCTCTAGGGTCGAGGCATCTAGCTCGGTGTATTTCGATATTGTCCTTTGTATCGGTTCGATTATGTCTTGTTGTTCGGACTTGATGACGGTCGAAAGAGCGATGTTATATTCGTTCTCGACACGTTCAGACGAAAAACCAGAAGTGTACTCCATACCGCTGAGGGTTCTGAACCACGAGTGCGCCACGATTATGTCTTCGGTCGACTGATCGTGTAGTGATTCCCAGTCGCCATCGTTCGAAGTGGTTATCGGCACGAACTTGCTGGTGTCACTCTCTGAACTGTTCTTTACCATAAACATAACTTGCCCTGGCGTGCCCTCGAAGCGACGTTGTGCCTCTTGGGCTATCTGTTCTGCTTCTTGTTCTGTTGAGGTCGAGCCGTCGAGAACCATAACTCCGCTTAGAGAGAAGGCGTTGTCTATGCGAGTTATGTTCCATCTCTCGGTCTTGTGGGCTATGGCAATTGCCCCTAGTGCGGCTATATATTTCGGAACACCGTAATTTTCGAACATAGGCTCGTAGTCTTTGTAATGGACAATTGAGCGGATTGTGCCGTCACTCTGCTTCTCGAAAAGAGGATAGAGAGGAAGTGTTCGGCTCTCTGTGGATTTGTAGTTTGACCAGTCGGAGTTTAGGACAATATATTTTTTGTCTTTTGAGAGGCGAGCACGGGTTACGTCCTGGTGGTATAGGGCAATCTTTCCCTCCTCTAGGACTATCTCTAGTGTGGCATTGCCGAAGAAACACTTGTCGAGTGCTACTCGCTGCATAATGGCTCTTAGAGATTGAAAATTATTGTTGCACGATGTGCATAGGGCTGTCACTCGCCTGTCTTCGCACTTGAAGCCTCGCCCTGAGATGTAGTCTGCCTTGTCTATGAGTATGCGTCGGTGTATGGGTGACGAACGACTAAGTGCCGAGAGGGCGTTTGGTAGTAGATTGTTTGCTCCCCATTTCCATACCTCTGATATGGCGGTTGTCGCAGGTGCTGCCATTAAGGTTATGTCGGGGAGGTAACTTTTATTGTTTATGTATGCACTTTTCATTGTTGTGTTTTTACTTGTGTGATATAATAGGGGGAGCTTCTTTTGGAAGTTTGAAGACTCCCCCTTTTTGTTTTTTTTGTTTTTAAAAAGCCGCCTTTAGGGCTTTGTGCTTTTAGCTGTTGCTTTTAGCTTTGTGCTTTTAGTTGTTGCTTTTAGCTGCTGCCTCTATGTGTGTGGGGCGGCTTTTGAGAAGTGTGGCTACTCAGCTGCTGTGTATGCTGCAATAATCATCTCTGGAAGGAGATAGTCGCAGCCAGCCATAAAGATAGCTCTCTGGCGATTCTCTAGCTCGTCTTCGTTGTACCACATCGAAATTTGAGAACCAGGGAAGTCGGCAGTGTTAACCGCTAGGGCAAGGTTGCGCTTATCGGTGAGTATCGCCCAAGTCGTTGGGACGTAGTCAAGGTCGCTTATGTAGCTGTCGATACCCATATTAATCACTGGGATGCCTAGGTAGAAAAGCTGCTCTATGCCGTTAATCTTGGCTGAACGAACAGAGTCTAGATCGCCCATTAGAAGCGATGCTAAATAGTTCTCGTACACGTCGCCTGTAACGAAGAAGGCTAGCTGTCCGTCTTTCTTGCTTTGTTTAAGTACGTCGCTAGAATCTTCGTATAGTTTTGAGAAGATTGTTTCGGCTGCATCTGTCGAAGATAGGGAGTTAATTGTCATCGAAGTGATGTCGTTTTCTCCAGTGCCTGAGTCGTCCAAAATGCGCTTAAGGAAGCCGTCAAATGTAGAGAAGCTGCCACTTCTAGAGGTGTCGCCTAGCCACATAGTTGCACGGATGCTCTCTGCAATACATTGGCGGAAAAGCTCAGTTTCAGCAGTCTCTAGCTCAGTGCCGCTAAGGTTGCCAAGGTCGATGTCGCTCATACCCACGATTTGTTCGTAGACCATAGAGAAGTAGTCAGCAGCTGCATAGCTTGTCTCTGCCTTAACTTTGCTTAGGTTTATGGTCTTTTGAAACCTTTCTGTTTTGTTGCTGCCGTTCCAGCCCTGAGAATATGGAGCTAGGGCATCTGGGGTTTGCTTCCAGAAGTTTAGGGTTGTGGGCACTGGCATATTGTAGATAATGCGAATGCCGAGCTGTTCTGCGCTGTCGCCTTGTAGCATTGGGCGGAAGAATGTTTGAGTTAGCTCTTGTCCTGTGTAAGTTTTTGGGTTTGAAATAATTTTTGACATTTTTCGTTTAAAAGTTTTTTGAAATTAATAATAAAATTGTGAGCTCCTTGTTCGAAGTAGAGAAGTTGTAGCGTAGTTTTGGCGTGAGCAGTGGGGGTTGTTTGTTTGTTTGTTTGTTTGGCTGCTCTTTTTCGTGGGGCAGAGACTGCGGTTTGAAATCCAGAGTTTAAATTTTGAAAGCTCCAAGGAATGTTGGGGGTGGATTTAAACGGTCAAAATCTCTGTCGACAAAATGTTAATAACTATGTTTACAACTCATATACTCCCGACAAGTTATCTACCTCGAAAGAGCTCGATATCTTTAGTGTACGCTTTGTTGTTACTGTTGTTTAGAGTGACTGAATAGTGTTCTATTTCAGGGTCTTCCTTCATTTCTGTTTGTGTCTTTTCGGCTGTTGCAGTGTATGACTGAACTTCTATTTTTTGAGTTATGTTTTTAGGGGTTTGTATTTCTGGGATGTTTGTAAGTGAGGGTTTGTTTTCCTTGCCCTCTTTTTTATTGTCATTCTTTTCTCTGTCTCCTCTTTCTCTGTCTCCTCTTTGACTGTCTCCTCTTTCTCTGTCTCCTCTTTCTCTGTCTCCTCTTTGACTGTCTCTCTTTTCGCCGCTTTGCTCTGGGGTGTGGCTATTTGGAGTTGAGTCTGTTGGGGTTGAGTCTGTGAGGGGTGTCTCTTTGGGTTGCGCTTCCTCTGGGCTTATTCCCTCTGGGCTTATTCCCTCTGGGCTTATTCCCTCTGGGCTTATTCCCTCTGGGCTTATTCCTTCTGGGCTTATTCCCTCTGGGCTTATTCCTTCTGGGCTTATTCCCTCTGGGCTTACCCCCTCAGGGTTTAGCTCCTCTGGCAGGGGGTTCTCTGTTGAGGGTGTCTCTGTTGAGGGGTTAGCCTTGGGGGATTTGCTGTGGTTTCCTTCGTGTGAGGGGTTTCTTTGAGCATTGTCCTTTGGGGAGATGAGTTGTCCGAAGAAATTCTTGATATAGTTCATTATGTGTTTTAGAGAAGCGAAATTCTCTACCTTGTCGGCTAGTCCTGCCTCTACGGTCTCTTCGGCTGTTAGCCATTCGCCTTGTCCGCCCTCTCGCTCCATAATTTCGAGGAAGTGTTCAGTGCTTAGCCCTGAACGTGAAGCGTATATCTCAGCGATGTTAAGGTCGGTTTTCTCTAACATCTCTGCGACTGTTGTCGCTTCGGTGGCGTTCCCGTCGAATTGAGTGCTGGTTTTGTGAATCATATAAAGGGCTGAGCTAGCGATATATCTCTCGCCCTCTGATGCTGCCTGCGCTATGATAGTAGCTGCCGAAGCGGAGAAGCCATAGCAGTAGGTCTGAACCCGAATATTTGAGGGCAGAGAGCAGATTGCCGAGTGAATTAGCAGTGCGTCGTGGACAGAGCCGCCCATCGAACGAATGTTGATTCGGAGGTTATTAACATTTTGTGTGTCGATTTTTTCTAGCTCATTTCTGAACTTCTCGTAGGTCGAAACTCTCTGAGGAGTTTCGTTGTCAGCGAATTGCATATCTTCGTTGAGTCCGATGACTCCTTCGATTTCTATAACTGCTTCGCTGGAATTTAAGTTTTTAACATTAATGTTCATAAATTGTTAATAAGTGTTAGGGGAGTGTGGATACTCCGAGTTTAAAAATTTAGTAGCGTGTCTTTCGCTAGGTGTAAAGGAGTTGTTGTAAACTCCCCGTAAAGTCTTCAGTGCACCGAGTTTTAGTGTCTACTGGAGTAGGCGACCTTCGAGATTTTCTTGGCACTTGTGTGCTGTTCTTTCTCGATAATGCCTGTTAGGGTGTCGGCTGCATCGTCGGTGACGGATGCTTCGACCTCTCGTTTCGTGGCTTCGATATCTCGTGCAAACTGCTTCCATCTGCGTTTCCAGTCTTCGGGCATTCGTATTAGGCGAGTGACCTCTGTGGAATTGCTCAGTATTCTAGATACCTTGTTGCCGCTCTGAAAGAAACTCTCGATTCGACAGCGTGGGACAAGCCTCTGGAGTGTGCGAGCAAATCCCCGTCCTCCGTTATTGCTCTCGACGTAGCAAAACTGAGTGTCACGACTCTTTAGCATATCGGCGCATAGTCCTTCTGTTGTTTCCATTGCCTCTTTTGAATAGACTACATCTTCGATATAGATTACTCCGCTTTGGCTCAGAGCGTAGCAGACGGCGCATAAATAGTCTTTGCCTTTGTCGGCTGTGTCTATATAGGCGGCTCGCTTGACTATCTGATCTTCGATTTTACAGTAGGTGTGCATTGTGCCGTATAGTAAACCTTCGGGTGGCTTAGGATTGCCCTGATAGAGTGCCTCAAAGGCGATAGGGTCTATCTTTCGCTTCTCCTTTAGTAGTTTTGCGCTGTGACGCTCAGGCCAGAGTGCTTCGCCTCGTCGTCGAGGGTCGAGTTTGGAGGCAGGCGAGCTTTTTAGTGCCTCGAAGTTTATCTGCTTCCACTCTTTGCCCTCTAGCTCGATGAGCCGTCCTATTAGGTCGTCTTCGTTCCAGCGAGTAAAAACTATTAGCTCCTGAGAGTCGTTGTGAAGTCGTGTCTTTACGACTGAACAGTACCACGCCCATACGTTCTCTCGTATAATCGGAGAGTTTGCCTCGCTTGCGTCCTTGTACATATCGTCAAGTATCATTACGTCGACTCTGTTGCCTGTAAGTGAGCCTTCACGCCCTACGACCCTTAGTCCACCTGTACTTTTTACGATGTCGAATTCGTCCGTTGTACGCTGTGCTGTGGAGCTTTTAGGTGCGCCTTTCATACCCTTGAGTTTTGTGGCTGGGAATATCTCTTGATATTCACTGCTTTCTATCGTTTTTTGAACGCCTGCTCCAAATCTGCGTGCGAGCATAAAGGAGTAGGAGGCAATGGCGATTCTCAGTTCGGGGTTAATGCCCAGGAGGTATGCAGGTAGTAGGTTGCTTGCTCCTAGCGACTTGCCGTGTTGGGGCGGAACGCTCACTATTAGTTTTTTGATTTTACCTTTGGCAAAGTCGTCAAGAGTCTCGTAGTAACGCCTGTGAAAGGGGGTAAGTATTAGCCTCTTTTCGACACTTTGGGCAAAGTCGACAAATGAACGTCTCGATATTTCGTTCTCGATTTCTTCTTTTGAGAATTCGAAGCCCTCTATTTCTGGTGGTGTGTTCGTTATAGTTGTTGTTTCATACTGTTTAAAGGGTTATAAGAAAATACGGTGAATTTTGTGAGGGTGTTTTTCATTTTCTTTAGGGCGTTTGTTTTTTGGGGGATTTCTGTGAATTTTGTGCCGTTAAGTTTTCGAGTATTTCCCTCAGAAGTTTAGTCGGGAGTGTGTTTAAATTTATCTTTGTTTCGTGAATTGGAGCTGCTTCATTTTCTGTGGTGTTCTTGCCGTCGATACCGTATGCCTTCATCTTCATTTCTAGACAGCGTTCCATCCCTTGTAGGGTCTTTAGGTCTTCGTCTCTTTGGAATAACATTTCGTATCTTTTGCTTAGCTCGTCAATCTCCTTTATGATTTCTTTTCGTAGCATTTTTTTGGGGTGTGTGTTCTGGTTTAGGTAATTATTATTAGAAGTTCCCTATTAGAAGTCCTCTTGGGTCTTCTTTATATCTCGTCTAGTATTGTCGAGAGTTTGTTTGAGTCGAAGTCGGTTGAGCAGCGGATCGTTCCCTCTAGTGCAATGATGAGATAGTTTATCTCCTCTATTCCGTGTGCTATGGTAAAGCCCTCGGAATTAAACGCAAATATTATATCGGCGTAGCGGTTTTTTGCTATTAGGACTTTGAGTTCGATGACTCCTTCTAAGAGTTCTTTGTCGTAGATAGCTGTGATTAGTTCTTGTGCGAGTTCATTGTAGAAGTCTGAGTCGAGGTGTATCATATTCATTGCAATAAAAGGTAGTAAAGTTTGTTGGGTGTTTGGAAAAAGAAAAAAGAATATATATCTTTGTGTGATTTAGTTGATGATTTTGATACTATTAATTGATTTATTGTTGTTTCTGAATACAAATTTAATATCAATAAATGATATTTTTATCAAATTGTAATTATTTTTATCAACATTTTATTAACATTTTTCATTTGTAAGATATGAATCGACGACTCTTTGAAGTGCGTAAAAGTCTGGTTATGACGCAGAAGGATATGGCTGATGTGCTCTCGATAGGGCAGAGTGCATATTCAATGATTGAGCGTGGGCATATTGGTCTAACTCAGCGAAACAGAGAAACTTTAAAGTCAAAACTTAGGATTAACCCTGAATTCCTTCTTGAAGGCTCTCAGCCAATGATACTGCCAAACAATACTATTCTCACGGCAGTGGGGCAAAAAGATGCTGATGTCTCTGCCACAAGTGCAGGGGCTAGAGGAGTGCCATATATTTCTAAAGCTATATCTTCGACCTCTGATACACCGTTGCGTTTTTCCCCAAGTGATATCGAATATTATATCGATTATGAGCCATTTAATGATTGTGCCTTTTATCGCCCTGTTTTTGGGTATAGTATGGCTCCGAGATTTAATCCTGGCGATACGGTGGCTTGCAAGGCTGTTAAGAGTCACAGTAATATACTCTATGGGCATAGCTACCTTTGTGTTGTCTCTAATGAGGGAGAGACCTATGAAACGCTTCAGATTCTTAGGAAAACTGACAACGAAAGTGAGGTCGCCCTGACACCTCTCAATCCCGCTTTTGATAGCGTTGTTATTCCTCTTAGCTCGATTGTAGAGCTGTATCTGGTGTGTGGGAAGATTGAACGAGTTTTCTAGGGGCTAAAGTCTTCTTTGAGTCTCCCCTTTTTGAGGGACGAAAGGTCTTCAAAATTTGGGGAATTTTCCTTTTTTTGTTATCTTTGCGTACTTTGTTTATAGACAAGGGGAGTTTTAATTAAAACATAATAAAATTATATGGCTTTTGATGTAGATTCTGCGGGGGTTTATAATGGCTCTTATTTCGGCTTTGAATTTTCGAGAGAGGATTCAGATTTGGTGCTCTTAAGTGTGCCTTGGGATGCGACAGTGTCGTACTCTGAGGGAACTGCTAAAGGACCAGAGGCTATGATTCAAGCCTCTATGCAGGTGGAGATACACGATGAAGACTTCCCCCAGATGTGGGAGAAGGGTGTCTTTACGCTGCCTAGCGAAGTCAAAGTACAGGAGATAAATATCGAGGCTAGAGAGGCGGCTAAACGTGTGATTGCGCATATCGAGGGGGGCGGTAGCGAACTTGACGAGGAAGTCCTTTCGGATGTGAACTTCGTGAATGAGTGTAGCAGATGGGTGAATACCTACGTCTATAAGGCTAGCAGAAAGGCTCTCGAAGAAAATAAAGTTGTGGGGCTTGTGGGCGGAGACCATAGCTCTCCACTGGGGCTTATTGCGGCTCTGAGCGAAAGGAATGATGATTTTGGTATTCTGCACCTTGATGCGCATATGGATTTGAGAGATGGATACGAGGGCTTTACTTATTCGCACGCCTCTATTATGCGCAGGGCTATCGAACATAAACAGGTCTCTAAAGTGGTGCAGGTGGGAGTTCGAGATTTTTCGGGCAAAGAGGCTAGCTTCTCGTCAAAGACCCAGAGGGTTGAATCCTTTACTTCCTCTACACTTTTTGCTTCGAAGGCAGAGGGTAAGAGTTGGGCTGAAATTTCGGATGAGATTATATCGCAGCTGCCTCAGGAGGTCTATGTGAGTTTTGATATTGACTGTCTCGACCCTAGTTATTGCCCCTCGACTGGTACGCCTGTGCCAGGGGGATTAAGCTATAACGAGGCTCTGTATCTGCTCGTGGCACTTGCTCGCAGTGGACGAAGGGTTATCGGCTTTGACCTTTGTGAAGTAGCTCCTGCCGAGGTGGGAGAATGGGATGCAAATGTGGGGGCTAGGCTACTGTATAAGCTCTGTAATTTGACTCTCTCGACACAAGGCGAGAAATAGAGAGCGCACTTTGATTTAGAGCTTCTTTATGAACTTAAAACCACTTGTGGAGTTGTGAAAGCTCCATATTTATATATAAATAATTAATTCTTTTCGATGACAAGACAACTTACGAAAAACACTTTGTGGGGCAAACTTGCCCATTTCTTTCATACTCCTCTGGCGGGGGGTGTAGTACTGATTTTCTTTACCGTTGTAGCACTAGTTCTATCTAATCTAGAGTCTACATCTGAGTGGTATGCTGCCCTGTGGCATACAGACTTTACGATTGGGCTAGAGAACTTCTCTTTGTCTAAACCTCTTGAGCTGTGGATTAATGATGCGCTGATGGCGGTCTTCTTCTTCTCGGTAGGTTTGGAAATTAAAAGGGAAATCGTGGCTGGAGAGTTGCGTTCGCTCTCTCAGGCTTCTTTGCCGATAGCAGCGGCTGTGGGAGGTATGGTCGTGCCTGCACTTATCTATTTTATGTTTAACGATGGGCTGCCTTCTGGTAGCGGCTGGGGTATTCCTATGGCTACCGATATTGCCTTTGCACTAGGTATCCTCTCGATGATGGGACGTAGAGTGCCTCTTTCATTGAAGATATTCCTTACTGCGCTGGCTATTGTCGACGACCTCGGGGCTATCCTCGTGATTGCTATATTCTATTCTTCACAGCTCGATTGGGCTATGCTTATTGCCGCAGGTGTCGTGTTCGTTCTGCTTGTGACAATGTCTAAAACTAAAGTCTATAAGATGCGCTGGTATATTATCCCTGCTATCGCTCTTTGGGTTCTGTTCCTAAAGTCTGGTATTCACGCTACGATTGCAGGTGTGCTTATCGCTATGACTATGCCTACATCGGCTAAGTACTCGAAAGAGAGCTTCTATGCTGCATCGCAGAAACTCGTAAATAAATTTAAAGCTTCGGATGTGAACCGTGTGCAAGTGCTTAATAATGACAAACAGCGTGAGGTCTTGACTCAGCTAAGAGACCTGTCTCGTAATACTATGTCGCCTGTTCAGCGTCTGGAGCACTCGCTTCATAGTGTCGTGGCGTTCTTTATTATGCCGCTCTTTGCACTCTGTAATGCAGGGGTTGTGATTCCTGCCGATACAATCTCAGCACTCGCTTCTGAACAGTCTACTGGTATAATTATGGGACTTGTACTGGGTAAGCCTCTTGGTATTATGATCTTTAGTTTGATAGTCCTTAAGCTAGGTGTGGCTGCTATGCCTAGTGGCGCAAATTATCGCACGCTCCTAGGGGTGTCGTGTCTAGGAGGTATTGGCTTTACAATGTCGATATTTATTAATAACCTAGCCTTTACTGATGTGGAACTTATTTCTACTGGTAAGATTGCGATTCTTGTGGCTTCGGTCTTGGCGGCTGTGCTAGGGGCTTTGATGCTTTCTCTAGCTTCTCCTAAAAAGAAGTTGTAGGGGCACGAGCTAAAGTCTATAATTCCTGTCGGGAGGGGCAGTTGCCTCTGCTGCTAAAATATTCGGAGGGGAGTTTTTATATACAAGTATAAAAGACTCCCCTCCTTTTTTGTGGCTAAGCTACATAGGGGAGGGGAGTCTGAGCGCTACTGCTATTTGAGAGCTGCTTTTATTTAAGAGCTACTCCTAGGGGTGTAGCGGAGTGTGGTTTGTGGCTACTTCGTGTGTGTGGCTACTCGCCCCATTACCTCTTCGCCATCGTTCGAGCGTAGGCGTGTTTCGGTTGGGTAGTGTAGCTCTCTAAACTCGGCTACCGCTTGGCGGATATCTCCTAGTAGCATATCTGCCATATCTCGTGTGAAGCCCTGACGTGCTACTATACGCATCACTACTCGTGTGGTGAGATTGTCTGGTAGGCTATAAGCTGGCACCATCCATCCGCTCTGCTGAAGGCGTGCTTGCAAATCGTAGAGTGTCCAATTGCACTGCTTCGAATACCCTTCCTCCAAAGAAAAGACAAATAGAGGATTGACAACCTCGTCGCTATAATTCGAAAATTCGGCTATGCTTCCAATCTCGCTATGCAGATACATAGCTACCTCCATAGATGCACTCTGTATCGCTGCATAGCCATTGTAGCCTAGGCGTAGGAACTGATAGTACTGACCTAAGACCTGTGCGGCAGGACGTGAAAAGTTAAGCCCCACTTGTGTGATGTTTGCCCCAAGATAATTTACTGAGAAGGACATCTCCTCGGGAAGTGACTCCTTATTACGCCATACAACCCAGCCTAGGCCTGGGTAAACAAGTCCGAACTTATGACCAGATGTACTAATGGAGTAGACCCACTTCAGGCGGAAGTCCCATCGTTTCTTTGGGTCGGTAAAGGGAAGGATAAAGCCTCCTGTGGCTGCATCTACGTGTATGGCAATTGAGGAGTTGTTCTTTGTGTTATATATTTCAAGGGCTTTGTCTAGAGACTCTACATCGTCGTTTAGACCTGTCCACGTCACCCCTGAGATTGCCACAATACAAATCGTATTCTCGTCACAAAGAGAAATAGCGGCATTTGCATCAAGGGTTATGTGCTCGTCGCTAAGGGGCACTGTGCGCATCTCTATCTGCCAGAGCATACTAAACTTCTCCCACACGACTTGTAGCCCCGAGGAGATAACGAAATTAGGCTTATCGTAAGGCTTGCCTGCTGCCTTGCGTGCTGCCTTCCACCGTAGCCAAGCCGCTACACCCCCTAACATACAGGCTTCGGAAGAGCCTCCTGCTAGTGCGCCAGTCTTCCAAGCATCCTCTTGTGGGGTATTCCATAGATTCGCTAGGATATTTATGCAACGCCCCGACATTAGGGCTATGCGAGGGTATTCCGTTTCGTCTATGTAGTTTACATTTATGCTGTCGTTCATTAGGCGTGTGGCGTAATCGTCCATATAGGTCGTTACGAAGGTCGCAAGGTTTAGCTCGGGGCGTGTCTGTGCGTAGGTCTCCTCCTTAATCATCTGGTAGGCTACCTCTGGGCGGATAGCCTCTACATTAAGACGGTCTACGGGCATAGGTTTGCCTGTGGCTGCCGAAGCGAAGATAGGAGTTGCGCCCCCTCTCTCTCCCCTAGGCGTTGAGTGGCTTGTGAGGTAGTCCTCCATAAACTCCTTCATCTTCTCTTTGATATGGATATGTAGAGGGTCTTTGCCGTCGCTCTCGATGCCCATATATTCGGCAGTTGTAGCCTTAGGGGTCGTTTGTGAATTTAGATTAGGGTTCTGTGTCGCCTCTTGTTTAGAGTCTTTGGGATAGGTGTGTGTTTTCATAGTGCTTTTCCTTTGAAAAAAATTATTGATTTTAATTGTCCTTTAGGCTCGATTTATGGCAAAGAGTATGCCAGCTGTGAACTCTTGGGGAAAGCTCTGGGGTGAGGCTTGTGGTAGGGTCTGTGGTAGGGTCTGGCTCTGGGGCGAGGTCTTGGGCAGTGGTTATATGTGCAGGGTCTTATGGTATGGAAATTGCTGTTATATCTTCTTATTGGAGAAAAGAAATGGTAAAGGAAATTGTGCACAATTTATGTAAAGACTAATGAAAAATTTGCTTCCGATTCTTAATGCCGTTGTGATAGTCGCTAGTCTGGCGATTATTGCCTTTATGAGTCTGGAGATTCTCTCCCCCGACCTCATAGCCGATGGAGAGGTGGCAGTTAAATTTCACTTCTGTGTGTCGCTTATATTTCTTTTGGATTTCTTTGTGAGAATGTCTCGCTCGAAGCGAAAGGTTAGGTTTCTATTTGTAAACCTAATTTTCCTCCTTGTGTCGCTGCCCTTTCTCTCCTTTATAGAATGGTTCGGGTGGGATGTGAATAAGGCTACTGAAATGATTGTACGGTATCTACCCTTTGTAAGGGCTATCTACGGTTTTATGATGGTCTTTAGGTATATCACACGCTCGAAGATTACAAACCTTTTCTATACATATCTTGTGCTAGTGCTGGCTACAACTTACTTTTCGTCGCTGCTGTTCTTCTCGGTCGAGAAGGAGATAAACCCTCAGGTCAATACCTTTGGCGATGCTCTGTGGTGGGCGCTTATGGATATGACAACGTGTGGGAGTAATATTGTGCCGTACTCCTCTCTTGGGCGTGTTATTGCCGTTGTATTGGCTGCTAGCGGTATGATGCTATTCCCTATCTTTACGGTCTTTATAACTGATGTCTTTGGGCGTAGTATTCTCAAAGATGTAGAATCTTAATGATTAATTTTTAATGATTAATGGGGTTCTTGTGTTTTTGTTTTATAGTTTTAGGGTATAGGTGTATAGGTGTATAGGGGATATAGGGGATGTAGGGATGTGGGGATGTAGGCGTATGGGGGTGTAGGGATGTAGGGATGTAGGGATGTAGGGATGTAGGGATGTAGGGATGTAGGGATGTAAGGATGTAGGGATGTAGGATATGGGAGTATAGGGGTCTATACTCTAGTTCTGTTGTTTTCTGTGTGGGGGAACTCCTTCGTTTCTCTATATCTTCTCCTCTTCTTCTTGGATGAGGCGGCGGCGGGCTACCTTTTTGTGCTGACCTATAAGGTCACGTACCCCTCCGATAAAGGCATAAGGATGTGCTGGGTGTCCTGCTATATAGAGATTAGGAGTGTGGGTCTCTAAAAATGAACGGTCTATCTCGCTGCTCGTGGCAAAGAGACCTCCCGAAATAGCATCTGCTCCGACCGCTATCAAAAGTCGTGGCTCGGGCATAGCCGAATAGGTGTAGTGTAGAGCCTCTGACATATTGCGAGTGATAGCCCCCGTGAGAACTAGCCCATCGCTATGGCGTGGTGAGGCCGTGAACTCAATACCGAAACGTCGCATATCAAAATTGACGTTCCCTGCTGCGCCCATCTCCATCTCGCACGCTCCATCGCCACCTGCACACACCTGACGTAGTTTGATTGCGCCCTTAAACATAGGGTGGCGTAGCCCCTCATTTGCATAGTAGTCCTCGTTAAAGGTGTCCTTGTCTGCTTCGATGACTAGCCCCTGGCGTGTTAGTGACCAGATATTTGTAGATTGTGTAAAATGGATATTACGAGGCATTATACGCTCGCACTCGCCACAAAATATACACCGCCCCATATCAAGGGTGAAGGGTGCAGCTGTTATAGCCCCCGTAGGGCAAGTAGCGATACACTTCTCTAAAAGCTCACTCTTTAAATCGCTAGAGGATAGCTGTGGTCGTCCACGATAGGGCGCAGGCAACTTCTGCTTATCGAATTTGCGAATCGCTTGATAGCCGTGCTGAAATAGAACCTTTAATGTCGAGAATATCATTTTACAAAACCGTTTATATAATTATAATAACTATTTCTTCCCCTCTCCCTCTTGTTTCCTCCCTCCACGGAGGGAATAAGTATTATGGGGTCTCTCTATAAGTAAGTCTTATACTTCGTTGTCGTATAAGGGGAAAGATAAATTACTGTTCCTCTTGTTCGTCTTCTTTGAAGTCGGGAGAGGTCAGCTTAATCGCTTCGCCATCGGGAGTTACTAGGGCTGCCCCTGTCTCCTTAGAGGTTATGAAGCCTATTATGTGAATGTCGGCTAGACCTGCTACCTTGTCGTGTGCGCTAAGAGGTACTGTGAAAAGTAGCTCGCAGTCGTCACCACCGTTTAGCATAGCGACTATTGGGTCAGCGTTAAGCTCGTCTGCCATAAGGCTTACATCTTTGTTTACAGGTAGCTTATTGAGGTGGATTCGTGCCCCTACCTCAGAGCTAGCGCAAAGAGACAGTGTAGCCGAAGCTAGACCCGAACTTATATCTATCATAGATGTAGGAACAATATTGTTCTCGGCAAGGAGCTCGACGATATCTACACGTGCAAAGGGTTGTAGCTGTTTGTTAAGTATAAAAGTGTGCTTTTGGAAAATCGAACGAGCTGTCTCTTGGGTTGTGCCTGCACGTTTCTCCCTTTCAAGGAGGTGGAGACCCATATAGGCTGCGCCAAGTGTGCCAGTAGAGCAAAGTAGCTCATCGGGTGATGCTCCGCTGCGAAGTGTCAAAGAATCTTTTGCCACCGAACCTATAACCGTCACTGAGATAGTCAGTCCTGCAAGTGATGGGGCTGTGTCGCCGCCTATTAGCTCCACAGAATATCTACTCAGACCGTGCTCAATGCCTCGATAGATTGCTTCGATTTCCTCTACGCTAAAGCGTGAAGAAATACCTAGCCCTATCATAACGTACTCAGCCGTTGCGTTCATTGCCAAAATATTGGAAATCGACACGCTTATAGCCTTTAGTCCTAAATGTTCGAGTGGAGTATATGTTAAATCGAAATCTATACCCTCTGTAAGTAGAGTCTTGCTTATAACCTCTAGCTTGTCTCCACGGTCTATAACGGCTGCATCGTCCGATAGTCCGCCGATTGTGGATGTTGTGAAAGGAGAGGTTAGGCGTTGTACAAATCGGTTACGTCCTAGCGTGTTTAGTTCTGTTCTCTGCGACATTTTTGTTATTTTAATCTAATTTTTGGCAAAAGTACAATTTTTTTAGGTATATTTGTCAAAAATTTTCGTTAAAAAAAGCGAAAAGGCAGGGGAAACTCCTGGAGGTAGAAGTCAAGGGAAACCTCTCCTGTGGTAGCGTACTTAATAATTAATAGAAAAAGACAGTAATGTTAAACATATTACTTTTCGGCCCTCCGGGGGCAGGCAAAGGCACTCAGGCAGATCTTCTCGCTGAGCGTTATTCGTTTAAACATATGAGCACTGGTGAGGTTATCCGCTCTATGATGGCAAGAGGTACTGAACTAGGACTCAGAGCACAGGAACAAATGAAGGGCGGTAAACTTGCCTCTGACGAAATTGTTTGTGCACTTGTGGAGGAGTATCTCAAAGAAAACATAGAGAGCGGTGGCATCCTATTTGACGGATTTCCTCGTACTACACCTCAAGCAGCTGAACTCGACGAGATATGTACTCGGTGCGAAACGAAAATCACAGCTATGATTGCGATGATTATACCCGACGAAGTGGTTATCGAACGCATACAGGGTCGTGCAAAGGTTAGCGGTAGGGCTGACGATATGTCGCTAGACACTATCAAAGGACGTATCGAAACCTATAAGGCACAAACCTCAGTGGTGGCTGACTTCTATAAAAAACAAGGAAAATATTTCGAAGTAGACGGAACTAAATCTATCGAAGAGGTTAACGCTCTGATTTGTGAAGTTGTCGAAAAGATAAAATAAGCTCTTGTTTGAAGAGTGTAAAAAAATATGAAGCGAAGGGAGTGGTGTGAGCTATTCCCTATGCTTTTTATAGATAAGTGTCTCTCTGAGGTGAGGGGGGAAGATACAGTGTCTCTCTGAGGTGAGGGGGAAGGTCAAGTGTTTCTCTGGGGTCTCTCTGAGGTCTCTCTGAGGTCTCTCTGAGGTCTCTCTGGGGTCTCTCTGAGGTCTCTCTGAGGTCTCTCTGGGGTCTCTCTGAGGTCTCTCTGATAGAGTTTATATGCTTTATAATCTCTCGCCTTTTCGGAGGAGGGCTTGTCTGAAATGAAAATAAATAAAAAAGAAAATAACTTAAATTTTTAATAGTTATGTACAACTTACTTAAAGGAAAGAAAGGGCTTATTTTTGGAGCTCTTAACGAACAGTCTATTGCCTGGAAAGTGGCAGAAAGAGCAGCCGAAGAAGGCGCAGAACTAGTCCTTACAAATACAGCTATGGCCGCCCGTATGGGAGGTACTGCTGAACTAGCAGATAAACTCGGCACTGTTTTTATCCCAGCAGACGCTACGTCGATTGAGGACTTGGAAAATCTTATTGACAAAACTGTGGAACATTTCGGTGGAAAGATTGACTTTATTCTTCACTCTATCGGTATGTCGCCTAACGTTCGTAAGGGCAGAAAATATGACGATTTGGATTATAACTTCTTGCAAAAGACTCTTGATATCTCAGCTATCTCGTTCCACAAGGTTATGCAGGTGGCAAGAAAGAAGGATGCTATTTCGAATGGCGGTTCTATCGTAGCTCTTTCGTATATCGCTGCTCAGCGTACACTGTACGGATATAACGATATGGCGGATGCTAAGGCTCTACTCGAAAGTATTGCTCGCTCGTTTGGCTATATTCTGGGTCGTGAGAAGGGTATTCGTGTGAATACTGTCTCTCAGAGCCCTACTCCTACGACTGCTGGTAGCGGCGTGATGGGACTTGACTCGCTTATGGACTTTGCTCAGCGTATGTCGCCAATCGGTAATGCTAGTGCGCTAGACTGTGCTAACTACGTGATTACGCTATTCTCGGACTTGACTAGCAAAGTTACGATGCAGAACTTGTTCCACGACGGGGGCTTCTCGTCGATGGGTATGAGCCGTAGAGCTATGAAACTTTACTCTAAGGGTCTGGCAGAGAAACTTGCCGAAGAGGAAGCTAATATCGAGTTTAAGGATATTAGCCAGAAATAGATACCTTACCCCCTTGTCAGATGCTCTTTTTTGTAGAAGCAGCGAGCTGATGGATAAGGGGTGGGAGTTATGTGTGGTTTACTCCACCTAATTTAAACTGTTATTCAAAGAGGAGAGACTATCTGCCCTAAGGCGTATGCTCTCTTCTTTTTTTTGGAACTCTCCTTTTTATATTTGACAAATTTTCAGTAACTTTGAACTCTTAAATACTAGTCGAAAAACAGATTAAAGTTATACTTCCTTTAGAAATGATTGATAGAAATACCGTCGATAGAATACTCGCTGCCGCTGATATAGTGGAAGTTATCAGTGACTTTATTTCGCTCAAGAAGAAAGGTACTAACTTTACGGCGTGCTGTCCGTTTCATAATGAGAAGACACCTTCGTTTATGGTTTCACCTGCCAAAGGGCTATTTAAGTGCTTCGGGTGTGGCAAAGGCGGTGGGTCTGTGAACTTCGTGATGGAACACGAAAAGCTCTCATACCCAGAGGCTCTAAAGTGGATTGCCCGAAAATATGGAATTGAGGTTCAAGAGAAACAACTCACCGAAGAACAAATAGAAAAAAATAACGATAGAGAAAGTATGCTTGTGGTCAATTCGTGGGCGCAGGGTTACTTCTCGTCGCAGCTGACCGATACTCAGGAGGGGAAGGGCGTAGGGCTTAGCTACTTTAGAGAGAGGGGCTTTACGGCTCAAACTATCAAAGAGTTTGCACTGGGCTATTGTCCGCAGATGCAGGGCTCAGATGCTATGTCTCAGCAGGCTGTCAAAGAAGGGTTTCAAGAAAAATTCCTTACGGCTACGGGGCTTACAATTCTTAAGGAAAATAGCGCTAAAAATAGATACTACGACAGATTCTCTGGCAGGGTTATCTTCCCGATACATTCGCTTACGGGCAGGGTTATAGGCTTTGGGGGTCGGACGATGTCTACTGATAAGAAGACTGCTAAATATCTGAACTCGCCTCAGAGCGAAATATATGATAAGAGCCAAACCCTATACGGTATATTCCAAGCCAAGAAGTCTATAACGCAAAAGGATAAATGTATCCTTGTGGAGGGCTACACCGATGTTATGCAGATGCACCAGAGCGGTGTGGAGAATGTTGTGGCTTCGAGCGGTACATCTCTTACTGAACTTCAAGTGAAGCTCATTAAGAGGTTTACTAAAAACGTAACGGTTATCTATGATGGCGATGCCGCTGGTATTAAAGCCTCGCTCAGAGGTATAGATATGCTTCTGAAAGAGGGGCTTAACGTTAGAGTAGTGCCGCTACCTGAGGGAGAAGACCCCGATAGCTTCGCTAGGTCGCATAGCTCTACACAGCTAGAGGAGTATATAAAAGAAAACGAAGAGGACTTCTTGAAGTTTAAAACCAGGATTCTACTCGACGATTCTAAAGATGACCCTGCTAGCCGTGCTGCTCTGATTAATGATGTAGTACGCTCTATCTCTGTTATCCCAAATGATATTACACGAGAGGTTTATATCAAAGAATGTTCAGCGGATATGAACGTTAGCTATGACGTGTTGAGCCGTGCTGTGGTGACAGCTATACTGTCCGTGCCAAATCCTTATGCTTTGGGGCGTAATGTGCAGCAGCCTTATAATGCTTCGAGTGGCTATTCTAGCGGTTCGGGTGTTGGCGGAGACGCAGAACATCCCGATGACCTCTTTGCTGAGCCTGAGGATACTCCATATAAAACACCTGTGCAGGGGCAGGCTAATCTTTCGATGGAGGCTCTTGAACTTGAACTGGTGGGCTATCTGTTGAAGTATGGCGATGAGACCTTTGAGTATGAGCTTAGCGATGATAATGTGGTGCAAATGGCGGTGGGGCAAACTATTGTGGACGAGCTGAAGAATGATAATATAGAGTTTAGTGAGCCTCTGTATAGCAGTATTCTCAGTGAATATTCCTATGCTCTAAAGACGAATGGCAGGTGTCCGACGATTGAAGATATCCTCTCGTCGGGAGATAGCAGAGTAGCTTCGAAGGTGGCGGATATTGTTACAAAGGACGAGATTCATAAAGTTAGCGGACTGTGGAATAGATTTGAAATGCAACCGAAAACCGAAAAAGAACTTCTGTGGAAGTCTGTCCCAAAGGCGATACTTCTTTACAAAAGTAAGGTTATAGAGCAGCAGATTCGAAATCTACAACTCCAGATGGCTGAGAATATAGACGATATAGACGAGGATGCAATCGAAAGAATACAGAGCCTTAATACGATTAAGGGGGGTATTCTCGATAGATATAAAAGGTTGATATAAAAGATTGATATATAAGATTCAAAAGAGATATAAAAAAAGGTAGGGGCGTGTAGATACTCCCTCCCTAGAATAAACTCACAGAGAAAAAAGACTATGGCATATTCTGTAGAAGAAAAGATAGCTCGTATTTCGGAGCTTAAGAAGAAGAGAGGTGCGATAATTTTATCGCATTTTTATACCGATAGCCACGTGCAGTCGGTGGCGGATTTTGTAGGTGACTCATTGGCGTTGGCTGTTGAGGCTAAGCGCAGTGATGCTCCAGTGCTGCTCTTTGCAGGAGTGCACTTTATGGCGGAGACAGCAAAGGTTCTCTCGCCCGAGAAGGTTGTGCTTATACCTAGCCTTGAGGCAGGATGCTCGCTAGCAGACTCGTGCAAGGCTGAGGACTTGGAGAGATTCAAAAGAGAGAATCCCGAACACTTTGTTGTGGCGTATGTGAATACCTCTGTTGATGTCAAATGTCATACGGATATTTGTTGTACTTCTTCGAATGCACTGAAAGTTGTGGAGTCCATAGATAAGGATATACCAGTGCTATTTCTTCCAGATAGAAACCTTGGGGGCTATATCAAGAGAATGACTGGAAGGGAGAATATGACCCTTTGGGATGGCTTTTGTCACGTTCACGAGGCTTTCGATACAGAGGTCTTGGCGAAGCTCAAAGGCTATCATAGCGATGCAGAGATTGTAGTACACCCCGAATGTAGAGAAGAGGTGGCAAAGATGGCGGACTATATCGGCTCTACGGCAGGTATGATAGACTACTGTCTAAAGAGTGAGAGTAAGAAATTTATCGTTGTGACAGAGCAGGGCATACTTAGCGAGCTGCAAAGTAAAGCCCCTTCGAAGACCTTTATTTCGCTTGATATAACTTCGTTGGAGGATTGTGCGATTGATACGACTAGCCGTCGTCAACGCTGCGCTGTGTGTGAGTATATGAAGATGATAACGCTCGACAATATAATAGAGGCACTAGAGAATATGACCCCAGAGGTTACTCTTAGCGAGGAGACAATCGAGAAAGCGAGCACTTGTATAAATAGAATGTTAGAGATAAAATAGAGGGAATTTTTAGAACTCGCATTAAAAGACCCCATTATAGATATGAGAATAGTAGCAGGAACACACAGAGGGCGTATAGTAACGCCTCCACCAGGATTTAAGGCACGCCCTACAACAGACTTTGCAAAGGAGAACCTCTTTAATTCTCTCTCGAATTTGTTCGATTGGGAGGAGGTCTCGTTTTTGGACTTGTTTTCGGGAACGGGTTCGCTGAGCTATGAGGCTGCGAGCCGTGGAGCGCATAGAGTCTTGTCGGTGGAGGGTAATGCTCTTCATCAGCGTTTTATTGTCTCTACGATTAAATCGTTGGGCTTTAAGACTATTACTTCGATACGCAGTAATGTCTTTACCTTTTTGAAGAGTTCGTTTGCTGAGAGCTTCGATGTGATTTTCGCTGACCCTCCTTATGATATGGAGGCACTCGATACTGTGCCAGATTTGGTGCTCGAAAAGGGAATTCTCTCAGAGGGCGGAACTCTTATCTTTGAACACTCATCGGAGTTTGATTTTAGTGCTCATCCTCGCTTCGTCTCTATGAAGAAGTATGGGAGTGTTCATTTTTCTCTCTTTGAATAGGTAGGGTTTTTCTTCCTTCCCCTTCCCTCGTCAGTAAAAAAGTTTTTAAAGAAACACACACGATATGAGTAGTCTAAAAGTTGTTAAGGCTTCGGCAGGTTCTGGTAAGACCTATATGCTCACGGCACAGTACATCGCTAGTGCTATGGCTTCGCCCCGAGCATTTCGAACGATACTGGCTGTGACCTTTACAAATAAGGCGACTGCTGAGATGAAGAGCCGTATTTTGGAAAAACTCAGTGAGCTTTCTCTACACAGGGGGTGTGAATTTGCAAAGGAAATACAGAAAATAACGGGTTATAGCTTTGAGGAGATAGAATCTCGTGCGGCTGTGACTCTCAGTGCTATATTGGGGGATTATAGCGCATTCTCGGTCTCTACAATTGATAAGTTTTTTCAGAGAATTGTTCGTAGCTTCTTTAGGGAGCTGGGCTTGGATATAAACTATGAGCTTATACTCGACGAGAAGGAGTCGGTTAGCGAAGCCATTGACAAGCTAATAGAGAAAAGTGTCTCTAATAGATCGCTAGATAAGAAGCTCTCTCGGCTAGTCGCTAGCCGTATAGAGGAGGGTAAGCGTGTGAATATTCATAGGGAACTCTCTGAACTTTTGGGTAAGGCTATCGGGGCGGATTTCTTTTCGGGTTCTGCTGTTTCGATAGGTGAAATTGAGGAGTTGTATGAAGGTTTGACTGCTAGGGTTAAGGCTTTCGAGAAGGAACTCTTTGAGGAGTGCGACAAGGCTTGTAGGCTGATTGGGGAGTGTGGAGTCGTGGAGTTGAGTGACTTTAAATATAAGGGAACTTCTTTTGCGGCATATTTTTTCAAGATACAGAGGCTTCGGGAGGTTGTAGCCCCAGGGGCTCGCTTTGATGATGCTGGAGGGTGTGATGCTGTAATGAATGATGATGTGCAGCAGTGGGGAGATAAGGTTTTGGTTAAGAATTGTACGAACTCAGAGCTTAAAAGTCGTTTGAGAGAGTTAATGTCTTGTACTAAACGGGTGATGGATTTGTATAATGAGAATCTGGAGCTTTTAACTACGCTAAAGACTATATCTCAAAATTTCGCTCAGTATATTCTGCTTAGGGAGTTGGGCGAGGAGCTTGATAGGGTTAACAGCCTTAAGGGGCAGTTGTCTATTTCTTCTACTACTTCTTTGATACGTAGAGTGGCAGAGGAGGCTAGTGTGTCGTTTATCTTCGAGAAGCTGGGGAGTCGGTATTTGACTATATTTATAGATGAGTTCCAGGATACGTCACGGAGTCAGTGGGATGGCTTTTTGCCGCTTATTATCGAGGCGGTTTCTAAGTGTGAGGGTAGTGCAGCCTCTATGCTGATAGGCGATGTAAAGCAGGCGATTTATCGTTGGCGTGGGGGTGATTGGCGTTTGCTGGCTAGTGGTATTACAAGTGGTGGAGAGTTGGGGGATGTTTCTCAGATGACTTTGGATACTTCGTGGCGAAGTGACCCTCAGATTGTACATTTTAATAATAAGTTGTTCACGCAGCTTAAGAGTGTAGGGAGTAGTGTGATAGATGTCTTTATAGGGGAAAAATATAAGAACCTTTTGGGAGGTGAGCGAGCTGCTCAGTTAGATGTGGCGGTTTCACAGATGCGAGGGTTTTTGGGTGAGGGTTATATAGATTTGGAGCAGAAATTACCAGAGTCGAAGAAGGATAGCCAGAGGGGTTATGTTGAGATGGTGTGTATTGACGACAAGGTGGAGCGATTGGAGTGGATGGCGGATGTGGTTGAGGATTTGAAGGAGCGGTATAGGGCTTGTGATATAGCTATTCTGGTGCGTTTCAATGGCGAGGGGGAGCTTGTGGCAGGTTGTCTTTCTCGTAGGGGTATAGCCTTTATGAGTGACGACGCTTTGAGTTTGGGAAGTTCTTCGCTTGTGTGTTTTGTGGTGGAGGTTATGCGTTTTGCGCTCTCTGGGAATAGTGCTATATCTCGTTATGCTGTCGAGGATTATTTGGGTAGAGAGCTTCGTGGGGAGGATATCGAGGAGCTTAGGCGTTTGTCTATGGGAGGGGCTTTGGATTTTGTTGAGGGGGTTGTCTCTTTGTTCGATTTGGGCGGCAGGGATGTCTATTATTTGCAGAGTTTGTGTAATCTGGCGTATGTCTATGATTGTGGCGTAGAGGTAGGTATCGGTGGCTTTGTGCGGGGGTGGGAGAGTACTTATTCTTCTCAGAGGGTTGTCTTGCCTGAGAGTCGTGATACTGTGAAGATACTCTCGATACATAAGAGTAAGGGTTTGGAATATCAGGCAGTTGTTATGCCTATGGTCAATTGGCGTATATATCCTAAGGTTCGGGGGCTGACCTCTGGTACTACTTTGTGGTCGGTCGCCCCACAGGGGAGTGGTTTTGAGGAGTTCGGGGTTTATCCGTTGGATTATAGTGAGCAGTTGCGTGATAGTGCATATCGAGCTGATCACCTGATGGAGGGTGTTTCGTCGATTGTAGATAATATCAACCTCTTGTATGTAGCACTCACTCGTGCCTGTGCGGAGATGTATCTGTGTATTGATATGAAGGTAAGTGCTAAGAAGGCTCGCAGTGTCTCGGATTTGGTGTGGGCGGCTTGTGGTAAGGCAGTAGTTTTTGATCGGGGTCTCGACGAGCTGAAAGGTGGCGTTGTGGCTGAGGGTATAGAGAATACAGAGAACACAGAGAACACAGAGAATACAGAGGGTCTAGACAGATATGCTGCTGTTCGTCTCACAAGTGGAGCTAAGAGCACAGCAAGTGAGGGCGTAAAGAATTCAAATAAGGAGAAGCCAGAGGAGACACCAGAGAAGATAGCAGGGCGGTCAAATGAGCATACAAGTAAGCAGGAATCCACTAGTCCAGAACCAGAGCCAGAGCCGCTAGTTATCTCTAAACTAATGGTATATACAGCACCAGTGCTAGACGTGGATTAATGATTAGTGATTAGTGATTAATGATTAATGGGGTTCTAAGCAATTCTTTATTCCTAATTCCTAACTCCTAATTCCTAACTCCTAATCCCTAACACCTAATCCCTAACCCCTAATCCCTAACCCCTCTAAAAGGAGTAGCTCCTCCTCGGAGCCGCCAAGGGGTATCGCTTCGTGGACGGTAGGAGAAGCGGTGCCACTATGTCGATGTAGGGGGGGGTGGCGGCACCGCTCTGTTTTGCTCGTACCTCCCAAAACAGCTAGCTCTACACAGTCTCTCAGCCCTACTCAGCCCTACTCAGCCCTACTCAGTAATGCACTAAGCATACAAGAGCGAGACTTCCCTTGTGGTTCTTATTCCTGCTTGTACTCTCGCTAGGCTATAACCCCATTTGCAATTCACTTTTTCACAATTAAGCTAGAAGTCATTAATCGTTAATCATTAAAAAAAAAGAGGTCATTCAAACGAATGACCTCTTTTCTGTTGAGCTACCAGGACTCGAACCTAGAATACCTGAACCAAAATCAGATGTGTTACCATTACACCATAGCTCAATTTTGTCCCCCATTCTCGAAGATTAACCTCTCGTTTGGGATGGCAAATATAGATACTTTTTTGTAATTCACAAAATTTTTTCGATAAAAAATGTGATTTTATTACATTTTTTATTCTTCCTCTCTAAAGGGTGCTTCTAACGGAGAACTCTAAAACTCCTCTACAACAAATCCTTGCCGATATCGCTACGGAAATATTTCCCGCTGTAAGAAATCTTAGATATTGAGCTGAACGACTGTGCGGCAGTAGACGCTATGTCGTCACCAAATGACGTGACTGTCAATACTCGACCCCCATTTGTGATAACCTCTCCAGAATCGTTACGAGTAGTGCCAGCGTGGAAAACAATGCTTTCTTCTACATCCTCTACTCCGCTAATCGTGTCGCCCTTAGCATAGTCGCCAGGATAACCCCCTGCCGTGCACACAACTGTAATAGCCGTCTTAGTGCTCTCTGTTACCGCTACTTCGTCCAGACACTCCGCTGTGATGCCCACAAATAATTCGATGATATCGCTCTCAATACGTGGAAGTACAACCTCAGTTTCGGGGTCGCCCATACGTACATTGTACTCTATAACATAAGGCTCACCACCGCAATTCATAAGACCGATAAAGACAAAACCGTGATAATCTAGCCCCTCGCTCTCGATACCCTTAACCGTTGGCTCTACAATCCTCTGACGAACTTTAGTCATAAACTCCTCATCGGCAAATGGTACAGGCGATACCGCCCCCATTCCACCAGTGTTAAGACCTGTGTCGCCCTCGCCTATACGCTTATAATCCTTAGCTGTCGGCAAAATCTTATAGCTCTTTGTGTCAGTGGCTACAAATACCGAACACTCGATACCGCTGAGATACTCCTCGATAACAACACGTGCGCTAGCCTCGCCAAACTTCTTCTCTAGAATCATAGAACTCAGCTCGCTCTTGGCCTCCTCTATATCCTCTATGATAAGCACGCCCTTGCCTGCCGCTAGTCCGTCTGCCTTAAGAACATAGGGCGAAGTCATAGTCTCAAGAAAAGCCTTGCCTTCCTCTAGGTTCTCTGAACTTACCTCCAGGTATTTGGCAGTAGGTATGTCGTATTTCGCCATAAAATCCTTCGAGAAACTCTTACTGCCCTCCATCTGTGCTGCTGCTGCCGAAGGTCCAAGCACAGGTACGGCACTTAGCGAATCCTTAGAGAGGAAATAATCCCTGATGCCTCGTACTAGTGGTTCTTCGGGCCCTACTACTACCATATCTACGGCACTAGAGAGAACAAACGACTCAACGGCTGTGAAATCGTTAGGATTAAGTGCTACATTCTCACCATACTGTGAAGTGCCTGCATTGCCAGGAGCTATAAATAATTTGCCCAAATTCTTGCTCTGGCTCATCTTCCAAGCAAATGCACACTCTCTACCGCCACTGCCCAGTAGCAGGATATTTAAAGGTTTCTCTATTCTCATAATCGTAATTTATTGCGTAAGTTTTGTGAAGTGCAAAGATAATTATTATATTTGCAACTGTCAAACTATAACAACAATTAATAAAATAAATGAAAAAACTATTTCTTTTGGCGATAAGCGTACTGCTTATGACTCCTGCCGCAGCCTTGGCAGACGAAGGGATGTGGCTACTTCCATTCCTTAAAGATAAGAATATTAAAGATATGCGCAAAGCTGGCTTTAAGCTGTCAGCAGAGGATATCTACTCGGTAAATAAACACGCCCTTAAAGATGCTATCGTTATCTTTGGTGGCGGATGTACTGGTGAGGTTATCTCGCCTGAAGGTCTTGTACTTACAAACCACCACTGTGGTTATGGCTCTATCCAGCAGCACTCAACTGTTGAGAATGACTATCTAGCTAATGGCTTCTGGGCTATGAGTAACGAGGAGGAAATCCCTACTCCAGGTCTTGCCGTTACATTTATCCGCTCTATCGAAGATGTTACAGAGGCTGTTACAGCAAACGTAACTGAAGGTATGACAGAAGAAGAACGTTTAACAGCTATCAGCGAAGAACTCAAGAAAATGTCTGAGGAACTCTCTGACAAAGAAAATAACCTAACGGCTAGAATCGTGCCTATGTTCGGAGGTAATCAGTACATCCTCTTTATGCAGGAACGTTTCGGTGACGTGAGAATGGTGGGTGCGCCTCCTAGCTCAATCGGTAAATTCGGTGGTGAGACTGACAACTGGATGTGGCCTCGTCACACTGGTGACTTCTCTATGTTCCGTATCTACTCGACAGAGGACGGCAAATCTACTTCTGAGTATAGCAAAGATAACGTGCCTTACCAAGCGCCTAAACACCTTACTATCTCTTCGAAGGGTGTGAAAGAGGGTGACTTCGCTATGATTATGGGTTTCCCTGGCTCTACTAACCGCTATATGACAACTTGGGAAATTGACAGAGTATTAAATCAAGAGAATCCTCTTCGTATCTTTGTACGTGGCGAGAAACAAGCTATCTGGGGTGCTGATATGGCAGCTTCTCAAAAGGTACGTATTCAGTACGCTAGCAAATATGCTCAATCGTCGAACTACTGGAAAAACTCTATCGGTATGAGCCGTGGTCTAAAACGCCTAAACGTTAGAGGTGTTAAGCAATCTGATCAAGACGCATTTACAGCGTGGGTTAACGAAGATGCTGCACGTGTAGAAAAATATGGTAGCGCACTACAATTTATCCAAGAGGCTATCGAGGAAAGTTTGCCAGCTGAACGTACAGTTCAAATGATTAACGAAGTGCTAGTGAGTGCAGAGGCTTATTTCTTTGCATATCAGCTGCAAGGCATTTTGGGTAGCGAAGAGATGTCTGACGAAGATAAAGTTGAAGCACTAACGGCTAGAGCAGAAGCATTCTTTAAGAACTACAACGCTCCAACCGATAAAAAAGCGACTTACCGTCTCTTTGAAATTTATGCTGACTCGGTTGCTACCGAAGATATCCCTTCATTCTTGAACTTCTCGTTTGGCAAGAGCTATAACGAAGATTTCGATAGAAGTCCATTTACTGACGAAGCTCGCTTTATGGATGTTGTAAACTCAGACTTCAATGAGTTGAAGGAGGAGAATATCTTTAAACAAGCTATCGAATTTACTCCTATTATCCGTAAGGCTTATGGTGCAGCAAATGAAATTGACGCTAAATTTAGCGAAGGTCACAGACTATATCTAGAGGGTCTACTAGAAATGAACGCTGGTAAGAGAGCTATGTATCCAGATGCTAACTTTACTATCCGTCTAACTTATGGTAATGTAGAGGCTTATAAGGCTGCTGATGCTACAAACTTCGACTTCTATACAACACTTAGCGGTGTGATGGAGAAAGAAGATCCTACAAATGCAGAGTTCGTTGTGCCAGCTCGCCTTAAAGAACTTTATGAAGCTAAAGACTTCGGTCGTTGGGGCAAAGACGATATCGTAACTTGTTTCATTTCGACTAACGATATCACTGGTGGTAACTCAGGCTCGCCTGTTATGAACGGCAAGGGCGAACTTATCGGTCTAGCGTTCGACGGCAACTGGGAAGCTATGAGTGGCGATATCGCATTCGAACCAGAACTACAACGTACAATCTCGATGGATATCCGTTACGTGATGTTTATTATCGAGAAGTATGCAGGTTGTACTCGCCTTATCGACGAGATGACAATTAAATAGTCTTATACTCTATAAATATATAGAGAGATAAGAATCCTATAAAAGAGGAGGGGCTGTAAAGGCTCCTGCCTCTTTTTTATTGGGCAATGTTGTAGGGAGCTGAAAAATGTTCTGGGGCGTGTGTTTAGGGGCGATAACTCAAAATTTGCATAAAATTTGGATAATAACTATATTTATAGTATCTTTGACTATTGTAGAGGGGCTATTGTGATTTTAGGCACATTTTATAATGGTCTCCGTTTGATTTAATAACTATAAATATTAAAAAGACTATGGATTATCAAGAAGATAACAACTACGACTACGATAACTCTTCATCGCAGGCAGGTAGCTCTGCTGCCAAGGGGCTTAAGATAGCTATTATTATATTGCTGCTTGTACTTGCAGCAGTATCGTTCTTGTATTGGAAGAGTGTTCAGCAGGATGCAGCCGATTTGCGTGCTATGCAGGCAGATAGAGATACTATTGCAAATCAGTACGGACGACTTATTGTCGAGATGGACGACTTGCAATTTGAGAATGATACTCTTAATGCCGATTTGGAGGCGCAGCGTTTCCGTGCGGATTCTCTAATGGATAGGATGAAGACAGAGCGTAATATTTCTTATAGCAAAATTAAGAAGTATGAGAAGGAACTTGGAACACTTCGCACAACGATGCAGGGGTTTGTTCGCCAAATCGACTCGCTTAATCAGCTAAACAAGAAGCTAACGGGTGAGAACCTTGCTTTCCGTCGTGAAATCTCTGACCTTCGCACAACTACCGAAGCGGCTAAGGAGACAGCAGAAGAATTGAACAATAAGATTCAGAGGGGAGCGGTTATCAAAGCTCGTGACATTACCCTTAGAGCTGTTAATAAGCGTGGTAAGGATGTGTCGAGAGCTAAGACAGCCGAGCAACTTGTCACTACATTTATATTGGCGGCAAATGAGCTATCTGTTCCAGGTGAGAGAACTGTTTATGTTCGTATAATTTCGCCAGATGGCTATGATTTGGCTGAGAGTCAAAGCTCGTTGTTTGAGTTTGAGGGCAGTCCTATTCCTTATACAGCTTCACGTGTCGTGGATTATCAGGGTGAGGATTTGGCAGTTTCTGTTTACTATAAGGGCGAGGGCTTGACGGCAGGTCAGTACACTGTTCACGTCTATATGGATAGTTATATGGTGGGTAGCAACGTGATTATCCTTAAGTAACCTATCGTCGTGATCTATCTGAGGTGAGTGTGTGTTTACTCATTGCCTTTAGAAAATATGATAGAAATATAATCTTTATAAGAGATTCAAGTGAAAATACTCTGCAAAAAATTTGCAGAGTATTTTTATGTTATGTAATTTTGCACACCCAAAAAAGTTATAATATGAAAATAGTTAAAACAGTAGAGGAGTATAGAGCAGCAGTGGCAGGTCACGCAGAGGTGGGTTTTGTGCCTACTATGGGGGCTTTGCATAGCGGTCATATTTCTTTGGTAGAGCGAGCTTGTAGGGAGAACGACATCGTAGTGGTGAGCGTTTTTGTTAATCCTACACAGTTTAATGATAAGGGCGATTTGGAGCGTTACCCACGTACTTTGGAGGCTGATGCAGCTATGCTAGAGGCGGCAGGGGTAGCGGTATTGTTTGCTCCTGGTGTGGAGGATATCTATCCCGATGGCGATGATTTTATTATATCTAGTGACTCTGCTATTTTCCCACTGACTACTGTGATGGAGGGTGTGTATAGGCCAGGTCATTTTGATGGGGTTGTGCAGGTAGTGGGTCGATTGTTTGATATTGTTGGGCCTACACGTGCTTATTTTGGGGAGAAGGATTTTCAGCAGTTGGCAATTATTAGGGCTATGGTCGAGGAGGATTCTAGAGATGTGGAGATAGTGGGGTGTGCGATAGTTCGTGCCAAGGACGGTCTTGCTCTTAGTTCTCGCAATGCACTTTTGAGTGATGAAGAGAGGTTGGCTGCGCCATTAATATATAGTGCGCTTAGTGAGATGCGTGAGGCTATTGATAGTGGAAATTTGAATTTCGATGAGTTAATAGCTGCTACAATTTCGAAAATCAATAAAAATATTTACCTTTGCACCGAGTATATCTCAGTAGTGGATGCTGCGACATTGCAGGAGCCTATCTCTGGACGGGCTGTTCGTATATGTGCGGTGGTTATGTGTGGTAGGGTTCGATTGATAGATAACGTATAATATATATAGAGAGGGGAATTATAATTTGGGGTTTCTTTTTTTTGAGGGGGCTCTTATTTAGAATAATAGAAATGTTTATTGAAAGACTAAAATCTAAGATACACCGTGCTACGGTAACGGAGGCTAACTTACAGTATGTGGGTAGCATAACTATTGATGAGAATTTGATGGATGCGGCTGGTATTATCGAGGGAGAGAAGGTTGCTATTGTTAACAACAACAATGGTGCACGTTTTGAGACTTATGTTATTACGGGTGAGCGTGGCAGTGGTTGTATTTGTGTTAATGGTGCGGCGGCTCGGTTGGTTGAGGTTGGAGACATTGTTATCATTATTTCTTATGGTTATATGGATTTTGAGGAGGCTAGGACTTTTGAGCCTAAGGTTGTTTTTCCTCATAGTCCATCAAATCAGTTGTAGCCTCTTATGATATATCTTATACCTACACCCATTGCAGAGGGCAATAGTACTAGCGAGGAGGTTCGCAGTGCTATACGGGCTTGTGATTATTTTGTTGTTGAGAACATTCGCACGGCACGTCGTTATATATCATCTTTGCGATTGGGATTGGTTATAGATTCTTTGGAGTTTGTGGAGTTATCTGAGCACACATCTTTGGAGGATATTTCTGGGATATTGGCTCCTATTTTGGAAGGTCGTTGTGCTGCTATTATGAGTGAGGCAGGGTTGCCTTGTGTGGCGGATCCAGGTTCTTTATTGGTAGCTGCTGCGCATAAAGCTGGGGTACGAGTTGTGCCTTTGATAGGTGCTAGTTCTATTATGTTGGCATTGATGTCGTCGGGGTTGAGTGGTCAGAATTTTGCTTTCAATGGGTATTTACCTATAAAGGGAGATGAGCGAGTTCGGGCGTTACGTCGATATGAGTCACGGGCTATTAGTGAGGGTCAGACTCAGATATTTATAGAGACGCCTTATCGTAATGTATCTTTGTTTGGGGATATTTTGCGTAGTCTTGGGTCTTCTACTTTGCTTACTGTGGCTTGTGATTTGACTGGTGAGCACGAGTATGTATCTACTAGGACGGTAGCTCAGTGGAAGAATGGTGCTGTGCCAGATATCGCTAAGCGTCCTGCCATCTTTATCATTGGCAGAGCTTTTTAATGATTAATGATTGACTTTCAATCATTAATCATTAAAGGGAACTTCTAAAAACTGGACTTTAATGCTTTTTGATTCTAAGACTTCATCTTCGAATTTTTGAAAATGCACCGTAGGAACCCCTACGCTTACATTTTTAAAAATCCAAATCTAAAGCCTTATAATCAAAAATCAAAAAAAGCCAGTTATTAGAACTCTCCTAAAAAGTAAACCGTGCCAACAAAGTAACACGATTGTTAGATGTAGGAGGATAAGTAGCACCACTGCTCTGATACTGGTCATTATAACCCTCCATCCAAGTAGACTCTCCATACATATACTCCAAGCCAAAACTCAACATCTGATAATGATACCAAGCTCGTGGGCCCACCATCCAATAATTGTCAACACCAGCTGCCGCCCCAAGTGCCACAACAGAATCCTCATCAATTGCCGACATAGTACCCATATTAGCCTGATAGCCCACAAAAGCACCAAACTCAAATCCATTATATCGCATAGTAGTAACATTCAGCCAAGCTGACAAAGTGTTAATAGCACTATACCCCGACAAATCAGCACTAGCAGCATAACCCCCAATCATCCCAATAGATGACAAATCGCCACCATAAAATAATGAACCACTAACCTTCAACGCCTCAGGAGCTACAACCTGACCAGTTATACCCCCATAAAAAGCATTCATACGTGCATCCTCATCACTGACATAAGCCGTCAAACCAGGCTTAATAGACTTAAACCCTGCAAACACTGCCAAAGTATGACTCTTAGGACTCCCAACAGTAAAACGGGCAGTCAAATCTGGTGTCATAGCAAAAGCCTGCTGCTGATATTCCGAACCATCGTTCATAGACAAAGCAACATCCAAAGACATATTGCCAGAAAATCGCTGCGAAAATCTAAACTGAACAGGTCGAGCTAAACTATTGAACGGAAACCCACCCCCAAACTGTACCAGAGCAGGTGCAACCTCATCATACATAGACAAATGCGAAGTCTGCCCAAAAAGAATCGAACTATTGCCCAAATTCAATCGTGCATAAGCGTGACGAAGACGTATGCCAATAAACGCCGAACCAGAATCCTGATTAGTGAAATCGACCTCTACATAAGCATCAACGCTATTCTTCTCAGTAAGCTGTATGCTTCCACCGCCGCCAATACGTGACGCACCAATAGAATAACGCAACTGCGCCTCATTGTTCAAATCATTCAAAGTACCAGACTCATAGTTAGGCATAGCAGGGCCCGAATAAGTCAAACCATTTGCCGCCCCAAGTGTAGTGTGAGAATCAAAAAATGCGTAAGTGTCAATACGACCCTTAATAAAGAACTTGTACTTCTCATTCTTAGTAGAGTCCTTGCTAAGTGGAATTTCAAATGCCGATGCACTATGTACCACAAGTAGCATCAATGCTATGGTAAAGATTTTTTTCATTGTAAAAATTATGTGTTTTTAGTTGTTAATTGTTAACTTTCTTCGCTCAATAGGGCTGCAACCGATAACGCAACTCGCATACCGTCCACAGCAGACGAAAGTATCCCACCTGCATAGCCTGCCCCCTCGCCACATGGGAACAAACCCACAACCCCCTCGTGCATAAGGGTCTCTCTACTGCGTGGAATACGCACAGGTGAACTAGTGCGACTCTCCACTCCAATAACCTGAGCCTCGCTAGTGACAAACCCTCGCATCTTATTGTCAAATGCCTTAAAACCCTCTCTAAGGCTGCTAGATACAAAACGTGGCAGCCAATGGTGCATATCACTTGCCACTAGTCCTGGGTGATATGAAGTCTTGCCAAGTGAACTAGAACTGCGCCCTGCCACAAAGTCGCTAAGCTTCTGTGCAGGTGCATTATTGTTCTGACCTCCGACTTGGGTATATGCCATCTGCTCAAGCTGTCTCTGGAATTGTAGTCCGCCCAGTACCCCGAAATGTTTAGCATAGTCCTCTATATCTTCTGCCCGAACCTCCGTTACTATACCCGAATTTGCAAAAATATTGTTTCGACCCGAAGGCGACATCCCATTAACAACACACTCGCCTGGAGCAGTAGCAGCAGGAACGATAAAGCCCCCTGGGCACATACAAAAACTATAAACCCCACGACCCTTCGCCTGTGTCACAAGAGAATAAGCAGCCGCTGGGAGATATTCCCCCCTCTCGCCCTTATATTGTATAGTGTCGATAAGGTCTTGGTTATGCTCTACACGTACCCCCACAGCAAAGTTCTTAGCCTCTAAAGCTATCCCCTTCCTATGCAGCATCTCATAAACATCACGTGCAGAATGACCCGTTGCCAGAACCACTGCCTTGCAGCGAACCTCCTCGCCCGAAAGTAGCCTTACCCCCTCCACTCTGTCCTCGAATGTTATTATATCGTCTACTCGTGAGTCGAAATGCACCTCTCCGCCACACTTCTCGATAGTAAGGCGTATCTGCTCGATAACTAGCGGTAATTTGTCAGTGCCGATATGCGGATGTGCTTCATAAAGAATCGAAGGATTCGCTCCGTGAGCGTGCAGAATTTGAAGTATGCGAGTATTGTCGCCACGCTTTTTGCTGCGAGTATAGAGCTTGCCATCAGAGAAAGTCCCTGCGCCCCCCTCGCCAAAGCAATAGTTCGAATCCTCGCCAGCTATGCCCCCACGGTTGATTAACGCTACGTCTCTCTTGCGCTCCCTAACGTTCTTTCCCCTTTCGAAGATTATAGGCTTTAAACCCTTTTCGATAAGTTGCAGCGCAGCAAATAGCCCTGCTGGGCCTGCCCCTACTACCGCCACACTCTCGCCCTGTGATACATCTCTTTGGCTAAACCCCGAAGGTATTACCTCCTCTTTGTCGACACCCTTTTCGATTGCTAGAAGCACACGTATGTTTCCCTTCTTTCTGGCATCAATCGAACGGCGTAGTAGTCGCTCGTCAGAGGTTAGGTTTTCGATTCGCTTGGCAGCTTCTTGCGGTGTGAGGTTTAGTTCTATTTTTTCGCTCATAAATTATTTTAGTGTTATTTCATAGTCTAAGAGAGGATTTGCGGTGGACTTAAAAAAACGTTTTTTCTTATGTGAAAATCTCATAGAAAAATACCGAAAATACCCCTTGTTCTACAAAGATACAAAATCAATTTCGAAATGACGAGAGAAATGAAAAAAAGTAAAAATATTTATAAAAAAATATTGCTGATTACCAGAATTTTACTATCTTTGTGGCTCTGTGCTGTATAGTATGGTGGGCTACTGCCGTATATAAGGCACAGATATACAATTATTTAACAAATAAATTTTAGTCAAAAAAATGACAGATCCTATTGCAGACTTCCTGACACGTATCAGGAACGCGGCGAAAGCCAACCACAAATTGGTTGAAGCTCCCGCATCGAAAATCAAGAAGGAAATCGCTCGTGTTCTTCACGAACAAGGTTACATCCTAGCTTGGACAGTGGTTAAAGACGAAAAGGGTTTTGAAGTTATCAAAGTCGCTCTTAAGTACCACCCAGTTATGAAGGTTTCGGCTATCAAGACTATCACTCGTGTTTCACGTCCAGGTCTTCGTCGTTACTCAAACGCAAACAATATGCCACGTGTGCTAAACGGTCTAGGTATCGCTATCGTATCTACCTCTCAAGGTATTATGACAAACAAAGCTGCTAGACAAGCAAACATCGGTGGTGAAATCCTTTGCTACGTAAGCTAGTCTAAAGGGGACGATTTGAAAGCCTAATTTCAAAACAAAAAGATTTTTATAAAAAGAACAATTAAAATACACAAAAATGTCAAGAATTGGAAAAGCACCTGTGGCGCTACCAAAAGGCGTAACTGTTGAAGTTGCTGCTGACAACACGGTATGCGTGAAAGGGCCTTTGGGAACACTTTCTCAAAAGGTAGATCCGGACATTACTGTTACTATCGAAGGCGAAGAGCTAACAGTTACACGTCCAACTAATCAACCTCGTCACCGCTCTTTGCACGGTCTTTATCGTGCACTTATCAACAATATGGTTGTAGGGGTGTCACATGGTTACGAAATTAAACAAGAATTTGTAGGTGTAGGTTACAAATGTGAGGTTAAGGGTCAAATCATCGAAATGAGCCTTGGTTTCTCTCACGATATCCACCTTTCGATTCCTGTGGAGGTTAAGGCAGAAGCGGTTACTGAAAAGAAAAACAACCCTATCCTTACACTTAAGAGCATCGACAAACAACTTGTAGGTCAAGTTGCAGCGAAAATTCGCTCACTCCGTAAACCAGAACCATATAAAGGTAAAGGTATTAAATTTGTTGGCGAAGAACTTCGTCGCAAGGCAGGTAAATCAGCTAACTCTAAATAACGCATCATAAATAATGGCACTAACAAAAATAGCAAGACGTGCACGTATTAAGATGCGTGTTCGCAAGGTAGTAAAAGGTACTACCGAAAAACCGAGACTAACAGTTTTCCGTAGCAACAAACATATCTACGCTCAAATCGTTGACGACCTTAAAGGCGCAACTCTTTGCTGCGCAGGTACAACTGACAAAGAAGTTGCAGCTCTTCTTACTCCAGAAATGGACAAAAAGACTCAAAGCGCAGTTGTAGGAAAGGTAGTTGCTCAAAGAGCAATCGCAGCGGGTATCGCTCAAGTGGCTTTCGATAGAAATGGCTACCTATATCACGGACGTATTAAGGGGCTTGCGGAAGCAGCTCGTGAAGGCGGTCTTAAATTCTAATCATTTATTATTCGAAGAAAAGCTAAATGGAAAATTCAAAGAAAGTTCGCACAAGCGACATTGAACTAAAAGATAGACTAGTGGGCATCCAACGTGTAACTAAGGTTACAAAGGGTGGTCGTACCTTCTCTTTCTCGGCTATCGTAGTCGTAGGAAACGAAAACGGTGTTGTAGGTTATGGCCTTGGCAAAGCATCAGAGGTTACCTCTGCAATTGCAAAGGGTATCGAAGACGCTAAGAAAAACCTAGTGAAAATCCCAGTACTTAACGGTACTATCCCTCACCCACAAGAAGCTCGCTTCGGCGGTTCTCTAGTGATGATGCGTCCAGCTGCCCCTGGTACTGGAGTTATCGCAGGTGGTGCGATGCGTGCAGTATTCGAAAGTGTTGGTATCCACAACGTACTTGCAAAGAGCAAGGGTTCTGCTAATCCTCACAACCTTGTGAAGGCTACATTTGCAGCTCTTTTGGAGCTTCGTGATCCAATCACTATCGCACAAGTGCGTGGCGTAAAACTAAGTAAAGTATTTAACGGTTAGTCTCTATAATAGAACTAAACCATAAAACACGAATTATACAAAAATGGCTATAATTAAAATAACACAGGTTCGTAGTAGAATTGGTGCTACTAAGACCCAAAAGGCTAATTTGGATGCCCTAGGTCTTAAGCGCAACTACAAAACCGTAGAACACAACGCCTGCCCTGAAATCTTGGGTATGCTCGAAAAAGTTAAACACCTAGTAAAAGTTGAGGAGGAAAAATAATATGAATTTATCAACACTTAAAGCAGCCGCTGGCTCAACACACAGCGAGAAGCGTATCGGTCGTGGACAAGGTTCAGGACACGGTGGAACTTCAACACGTGGTCACAAAGGTGCTCAGTCTCGTTCTGGTTACTCACGCAAGCGTGGTTTCCAAGGGGGGCAAATGCCACTTCAAAGACGACTTCCTAAATTTGGTTTCACAAACATCAATAAGATTGTTTACAAAGCAGTAAACCTTTCTACAATCGAGATGCTAGTTCAAAAAACCAAAGCTGAAAAAATCACAGCTGAAGAACTTTACGCAGCAGGTATCATCTCAAGAAATGACAGAGTTAAAGTCTTGGGCGATGGTGCACTTACTGTAAAAGTTGAAGTTGTTGCGGAAAAATTCTCTGCATCAGCGGTAGCTGCAATTGAAGCAGCAGGTGGTACAGCTACAACACTATAAACACAAGGCTAATTAATTTTTAATAGCAAATAACAAAAACCCGTATGAAAAAGTTTATTGAAACCATACGTAATATCTTCCGTATCGAGGACTTGCGCAAGCGAATCCTCTATACGCTCGGTATTCTACTAATCTACCGTTTGGGCAGCTTTGTTGTTATCCCAGGTATCAACCCTGAGGCTCTTGCTGGCTCTGGTCTTCAAGATCAAACATCGAACGGTATTTTAGGACTCTTGGATATCTTCTCTGGTGGTGCATTCTCGAATGCTTCGATTTTCGCCCTAGGGATTATGCCATACATCTCGGCATCTATCGTTATTCAGCTTCTAGGTATTGCTATACCTTACTTCAAGAAGTTGCAGATGGAGGGCGAGAGTGGCCGTCGCAAAATCAACCAATGGACTCGCTATTTGACCATCGGTATTTTGCTTATCCAAGCTCCAGCATACCTTGTGAACCTTCACGCTACTGTGCCTGCTTCGGCATTTGTCTTGGCTGACTCTCCAATTCTGTTCACTATGACAGCGACTACTATCCTTATTGCGGGTACTATGTTCTGTATGTGGCTTGGTGAGAAAATCACTGACAAGGGTATCGGTAACGGTATTTCACTAATCATTATGGTGGGTATCATTGCACGCCTTCCACACGCCCTCATCGCTGAGGTCACTGCAAGATTTAGCTCTGTAGGTGGTGGTTTTGTAATGTTGCTTGTCGAATTAGCTCTACTTTTCTTTGTGTTTGCTGCAACTATCGCACTTGTGCAAGCTGTTCGCAAAATACCTGTACAATACGCTAAAAGAATCGTCGGTAATCGTCAATACGGTGGTGTTCGCCAATACATCCCGCTAAAGATTAACGCTGCTGGTGTAATGCCTATCATCTTTGCTCAGGCAATTATGATGCTTCCAGCTCTTTTCGGTTCGTTCGAAGCTACACAAGGAATCGCTGCGACATTCGCTAACATTTATGGTTTCTGGTACAACTTCGTGTTCTTCATTCTAGTAGTAGTATTTACCTACTTCTATACTGCAATCACGATTAATACCAACCAAATGTCTGACGATATGAAGCGTAACGGAGGCTTTATCCCTGGTATCAAACCAGGTAAACTTACTGCCTCATACCTAGACCAAGTGATGACTAGAATCACACTACCAGGCTCAATCTTCTTGGGTATCATTGCAATCCTTCCTGTTTTTGCCAAACTTATTGGTATCGACGGTTCGTTCGCAATGTTCTATGGTGGTACTTCACTTCTAATCTTGGTCGGAGTTGTACTTGACACCTTACAACAAATTGAGAGCCAGTTGCTACTGCGCCACTACGATGGTATGTTGAAGGGCGGGAAGCTCAAAGGTCGTAATGCGTAATTAAGATATTTAGTAGGGGAGAGTAGTCAATAGGGGAATTTACTCTTGCATTAACGAAAACTTTCCCCTACTATTTTTTTAAAACGTACTAAACGACTTATGATAAAACTTAAAACGAGAGAAGAGATTGAGCTAATGCGAATTAGCAACCAACTTGTTGGTAAGACTCTTGCAGAGGTATCGAAGCACATCAAAGAGGGGGTATCAACCCTAGAGCTTGATAGAATCGCAGAGGAGTATATTCGTGACAATGGCGCAATCCCTGGATTTAAAGGCTATGGCGATTTTCCTGGAACACTTTGTACGTCGGTTAACGATGTCGTAGTTCACGGAATCCCATCCTCGAAGACAGTTCTCAAAAATGGAGATATTGTATCGTTAGACTGTGGTACAATTAAAAATGGTTTTTATGGAGATTCAGCCTATACATTTACAGTAGGCGAGGTAGCGCCTGAAGTTCAGACGCTGCTTACAGTCACCAAAGAGGCTCTTTTTAAAGGTATCGAGCAAGCAAAAATAGGAGCACGTATTGGCGACGTCTCTGCTGCGGTACAAATTCACGCCGAGAAATCGGGCTTTAGTGTTGTACGTGAGATGGTTGGACACGGAATTGGTCGCAATCTTCACGAAGAACCTCAAGTTCCAAATTTCGGTAGACGTGGAACTGGCACGAAAATTGTTGAAGGACTTGTGATTTGCATAGAGCCTATGATTAATATGGGCGTCAAAACACTTCGATTCGACAATGACGGCTGGACTTGCAGAACTCGTGACGGCAGACCTTCTGCCCACTATGAGCACTGTATAGCGATAGTCGACGGAAAGGCTGATATACTCTCATCATTTAGTTTTATCGAAGACCTAGGGCGTTAGTTTGCCCAAGTGTCTATAAACAAAAAATCTTGTGGGTGAATAAGTGAGAAGGAAGTTAAAAATCAAAAAAGTTAAACTATGGCAAAACTTGCTGCAATTGAAAAAGACGGTACAGTGATTGAATCGCTGTCAAATGCTATGTTCCGTGTGGAACTTGATAATGGTCACGTTATCATTGCTCATATTTCGGGTAAGATGCGTATGCACTACATCAAGATTCTTCCTGGAGATAAGGTAAAAGTAGAGATGAGTCCCTATGACCTTACAAAAGGACGTATTTCATTCAGATACAAATAGTAGAAGAACTGTTTTTTCTTTTTTAGCTTTATAAATCAAAGTTTAGGCATTAGTTAACTTTAAAGTAAAAAAACAAAATGAAAGTTAGAGCATCAATTAAAAAGCGCAGTGAAGACTGCAAAATTGTGCGCCGTAAAGGTAAACTTTACGTGATTTGCAAAAAGAACCCTAAGTTCAAACAACGTCAGGGTTAAGAGTGCCACCAGCCGATTTACCGCTTGAGTGAGATTAGCTTTTTTAGCTGTCAGGCTCCGAAGTTTAGAAGGCTGCACTTTAATCCTTTTAGAGAGATAAGAAGTTATTATTTTCTAAAGCTTATAAATACTTAATAGTCTGTTTCCAAACAAAGGTGTAACAATCTTTTTAGCCGAAAGATTTACGGGATACAAATCATTAGGTAAGGTTCATAAGAGAATTAATGAATTCGATACTCTCAAAAAAGTAAACAAAATTATTAAAAGTAATCAAACATAGATAAGAATGGCACGTATAGTAGGTGTTGATTTACCTAAGAATAAACGAGGCGTTATAGGCCTCACTTATATCTACGGCATTGGCCGTAGCCTTTCTAGCCAAATCCTTAGCACTGCTGGGGTTGACGAGAATATCAAAGTAAAAGACTGGAGTGACGAACAAATTGGTGCTATCCGTAGCGCTATCGCAACTGAAGAAATCAAGGTTGAGGGTGAGCTTCGTAGTACTGTTCAGTTGAATATCAAACGTCTGATGGACATCGGTTGTTACCGTGGTATCCGTCACCGTATCGGTCTTCCACTTCGTGGTCAGAGCACTAAAAACAATGCTCGTACTCGTAAGGGTAAAAAGAAAACTGTTGCTAACAAGAAGAAAGCAACTAAATAGTAATCAAGTAACAATAATTTCCAAAGAAAAATGGCAAAAAAGACAACACAAACTAAAAAGAGAGTTGTTAAAGTTGACGCACTTGGTTCTGTCCACGTTTCTTCTACTTTCAACAACGTTATCGTTACTATCGCAAACGCTCAAGGACAAGTTATTTCTTGGAGCTCAGCCGGTAAAATGGGTTTCCGTGGTAGCAAAAAGAACACTCCTTATGCAGCACAAACAGCAGCTGCTGACTGCGCTAAGGTAGCTTATGACCTAGGTCTACGCAAAGTTAAAGTATATGTTAAAGGTCCAGGTAGTGGACGTGAATCTGCGATTCGTACAGTTAATGCAGCTGGTATTGACGTAATCGAAATCATTGATATCACTCCAATTCCTCACAACGGTTGTCGTCCACCTGCACGTCGTAGAGTGTGATTTACGGTTCACTGGGGCTGTGCTTTTCCCTTCACGATTAGAGGGTTTGAATTACAGAGCGTAGCTTAAGGTGAACAAACCAAAACTATAACAAGTACAAAATAACAGAAATTTAATAAAAGAAAATGGCAAGATATATTGGACCAAAAACAAAAATTGCGAGAAACTTCGGTGAAGCAATCTTTGGCGCAGACAAGACTCTAGACCGTAAGAATTACCCATCGGGTCAACACGGTTTGATGCGTAAGCGTAAAAAAGTGAGCGAATATGGTATTCAGCTCAAAGAAAAACAAAAAGCAAAAGCAATTTACGGTGTACTAGAGAAACAATTCCGTCGTACATTTGAATCAGCTGCTCGTATGGGTGGTATTACTGGTGAAAACCTTCTTATCCTTTTGGAGGGTCGTTTGGACAACGTAGTTTACCGTATGGGTATTGCTCCAACTCGTGCAGCAGCACGTCAGTTGGTTAGCCACTGCCACATTACTGTTAATGGTGGAGTTCTAAACATTCCTTCTTACGCAGTTAAGATTGGTGATGTAATTGCAGTTCGTGAGAAGAGCAAATCTCTAGAGGTTGTTCAAAACTCAGTTGCTTCAGTTGGAGCGTCACGTTTCAGCTGGATTGAGTGGAATGTAGCTGAACTTTCAGGTAAACTTATTCAGTCTCCAGAGAGAGCTGATATTCCTGAGAGCATCAACGAACAGCTAATCGTCGAACTTTACTCTAAATAGTAAGTTTTAAGGTTAGTGTGCCAGAGAGGGGGCACTGGTTTTCTCTCTGGCATATATTAATAATATCAATTTCCTAATATTTAGTAAAGATTACAAAATGGCTATATTAGCATTTCAGAAGCCTGATAAGGTGATTATGCTTGAGGGCACCGCTACGTTCGGTCGCTTCGAGTTCCGTCCTCTTGAACCAGGTTATGCCATTACAATCGGTAATGCGCTACGTCGTATCCTCCTTGGTTCACTCGAAGGGTATGCTTTTACTTCTGTCAAAATTGACGGAGTAGATCACGAATTCTCTACTATTGAGGGAGTTATGGAAGAGATGATTGAGATTATCCTCAATCTTAAGCAAGTGCGATTGGTTCGTACGGTTGAAAATGTAGAGACTGAGAAGGTTAAGGTAAATATTACCGATTTGACTGAGCTTACGGCTGGTCACCTTTCACAGTTTATGACTGGTTTCAAGGTTTTGAATCCAGATCTTCTTATTTGCCGTATGGATAAGGATGTTAAGTTCCAGATGGAGCTTACAATAAACAAGGGACGTGGTTATGTTCCTGCCGAAGAAAATAGTGTAGTTGATTCTCCAATTGGGCTTCTACCTATTGACTCAATCCACACGCCTATTAAGAATGTGAAGTATGCGAGAGAGGATTTCCGTGTTGAGCAAAAGACTGACTATGAGAAGTTGGTTCTTGAGATTACCACTGACGGTTCTATTTCGCCTAAGGATGCACTTAAGGAGGCAGCTAAGATTTTGATTTTCCACTTCCAGCTTTTCTCAGACGAGAAAATCACTCCAGAGGCAGAGATTAAAACAGTAGCGGAGGAATTCGATGAGGATGTGCTACATATGCGTCAGCTTCTTAAGACTCGATTGACAGAACACGACCTATCGGTTCGTGCGCTCAACTGTCTTAAGACTGCGGAGGTTGAGACTCTTGGGGATCTAGTGAAGTTTCACCGTTCGGAGCTATTGAAGTTCCGTAATTTCGGTAAGAAATCTCTCACTGAGCTTGACGAGTTATTGGCAAGCAAGGATCTACACTTCAGTATGGATGTATCGAAGTATAAGTTAGATAAGGAGTAAATAATTTTAGGGTTTTGGGGTGTTGGCTTAATCGAGTTAGCATTTTTGAATCCGAAAGACAATAGTTTAATAAAATGAGACACGGTAAAACTGTAAATCACTTGGGGCGTACAGCCTCACACAGAAAGGCGATGATGGCGAATATGGCATCTTCACTTATTCTACATAAGCGCATTGAGACGACTTTGGCTAAGGCTAAGGCGTTGCGTGGTTATGTTGAACCACTAATTACAAAGAGTAAAGACGACTCTACACATTCACGTCGTACGGTATTTTCATATCTAAAGCGTAAGGAAGCGGTAACTGAATTGTTCCGTGAGGTTGCGCCTAAGATTGCTACTCGTCCAGGCGGTTACACACGTATTTTGAAGACTGGCTTTAGAAAGGGTGATGCTGCTGAGATGTGTATTATTGAGTTGGTAGATTTCTCTGCTTACACTCAGGCTAAGGAGGCAGTTGCTAAGAAGAAGACACGTCGTTCGGGAGCTGCTAAGAAGGCTGCTGAGGCGGTTGTTGAGCCAGCTGTTGAGTCTGCACCTGTAGTAGAGGAGGTAGCTGAGGAGAAGGCTGAGTAGTTTTTTCTTTAGTTTACGATAGATTGGGCGGTTCCTTTTGGGGGCTGCCCTTTTTTTGTTATTAATGATTAGTGATTAATGATTAATGGCTTCTAGCTTAATTGTGAAAAAGTGAATTGTGAATGGGGTTATAGCCTAGCGAGAGCACTAGCAGGAGTAAGAACCACAGTAGAACAAGCATAGCCTAGGGACACTGCACCCAAGTCCTGGGAACTGAGAAGGACTTGGGTGCAGGGCTGCTAGCCTGGGTTTGTTCTGCTGTAGCTCAAGCCCATTAATCATTAATCACTAATAATTAATCATTTTCTATATTATTCTAATGACAATAGCCCTAGTAAATAATCCCAAGTCTTTGCAAGTGAAGCTATCTCCAAACGCTCGCTTGGACTATGCACATCACGCAACGTAGGCCCCACTGATATAATATCTAAGTCTGGATAATTCTCTAAAAATAATCCACACTCCAACCCTGCGTGGATAGCCTTAACCTTAGCCTCCTCCCCAAACATATCATAATACAAACGTGCAGACCCTTGTACAAAAACTGAATCTGGATTAGGCTTCCACCCAGGATACCCATCACTATGACGTACACGTGCCCCACTAAGTGCAAACACGCCTGCCACACCGCTAGCAACATAATCCCGTGCACTCTGCACAGAACTACGCTGCGACGTAACAACCTCCAACTCCCCCTCGTAAACCTTTATAGATGCCAAATTTGTAGAAGTCTCAACAAGCCCAGGCATAGAAAAACTCTGCTCTATAACGCCACAAGGTACACCCAATACAGCACGTAATACCCGACGGCTAAACTCCCCAGCAAAAACCCTCTTAAATTCAACCATACAATCAGACTCAAACGATATCTCAATATCAGGCTCAGTAACAGAATACTCGTCACAAATAGCAACAGCCAATCCAGCCAAACGCTCCTCCATAGCCTCTAAATCGACCCCCGAACCAAATGCCACAACAGCACTGCTGTCACGTGCAATAGCATTACGCAAATTACCCCCGTCAAGAGTGCATATCCGTGCGCCAAACTCCTCAGTTACAAGCCACAACATACGACCCAATACCTTATTAGCATTAGCCCGACCCTTATTTATATCATCGCCAGAGTGCCCCCCACGAAGCCCCCCAATATTTATATTATAATATGTAGCCCCCTCAGCGCAATCCTCATACTCAATCTCATAATTAGCAAGCGTATCAATACCACCCGCACAGCCGATAAATATCTCCCCCTCATCCTCCGAGTCAAGATTTATCATACGCTTATAAGTCAGCATACCCTCACCCAGCTCCATTGCGCCAGTAAGCCCCATCTCCTCATCCACCGTAAAGAGTGCCTCTATGGCTGGATGCTCAATACCCTCAGCGCACAATACCGCCATCTGCAAAGCCATACCAATGCCGCAGTCAGCCCCAAGCGTAGTGCCACGAGCTTTAACCCATCCATCCTCTATATAGGTCTCAATAGGGTCAGTCTCAAAATTATGAGTGCTGCCAGAGTCCTTCTCGCAAACCATATCCACGTGGCTTTGCAAAATTACAGGGGTGTGATTCACCCTCCCTGGGGTAGCCTCCTTGCGGATAACTATATTACCCTTAGCGTCTTCCTTAATTTCAAGGCTATGTTTAGCCGCAAACTCCCTAAGGTACGCCCTAATCTTCTCCTCCTTTTTCGAAGGTCGAGGAATTTTTGTTATTTCGTCGAAAATCGTCCAAACATTTTTCGGTTCAAGTTCTCTGATAGTAGCCATAATGTATATGAGTTTTAGATTATTAATAATTTCCAGGATAAATACTGTGAAGTAAATTTACACTTTTTTTTGCTACCTGTCAATGTTTTTCGAAAAAAAGTTCTATCTTTGCACTTCGGAGTAAGTCTTTTACGGTCAGCTCCCCTTGAATCCTCCAGGGTCGGAAGGCAGCAAAGGTAATTGGGTTGAGCGGCGCGATAGAAGTAGCTTACTCCGTTTTTTTTGATTAACTATATTTCTTTAGGACAAATCACTATGGCTAAGCGTCAACAGAAGAAATCTTCTAAATCTTCACATAAGCGCAAGAAGCGCAGAGTATTATCCCTCGTATTATTATTTATTTTTGTGGCGTTTGTCGGCACTCTTTTTTGGGGTTATAGCGAGTATGATTATCGTTATGGTAAGGTCGCTGTAAAGGATTTGTCGCTGTCATTTGGTGTCGGTGCGACTTCTGTGGATAGTGTGGCACGTGTGCTAGAGCAGCAGGGTGTTATTGCGAGCAGTGAGGATTTTATTTCGGAGGCACGTAATCGTGGTATCGGTCAGTTCCGTGAGGGGCATTACCGCTTTGGCAGTGGTGAGAGTTATCGCCAGATGTTCAATACTCTAAGGTTTGGCTATCAGACACCTGTTAGGGTTACGTTCAATAATATACGGACGGTTGAGCAGCTCTCTGGAGTCTTGGCTAAGAGGCTTATGACGGACTCTGTCAGTTTTGCTCAGTATTTCTTGGCTAAGGAGTCGGAGGTGGGTGCGTCTTTTATTGGGTATTTTACGCCCAATACCTATGAGTTTTATTGGACTGTTACCCCTGAGGAGTTTTATGACTATATGAAGGGGCAATATGATAGTTTCTGGGATAGTGATGTGCGTCGTCGTCAGCTTAGTGGGTTGGGATTGAGTGCAGATGAGGTTGTTACTATTGCTTCGATTGTGGATGAGGAGACTAATTACTCTCCTGAGATGAGGGATGTGGCAGGGGTTTATATAAATCGTTTGCGTGTGGGTATGCCGTTGCAGGCTGACCCTACTGTTAAGTTTGCGGTGGGGGATTTTTCTATCCGTCGGGTGTTGCATAGGCATTTGAGCTATGAGTCGCCTTATAATACTTATTTGCATAGTGGACTGCCTCCAGGACCTATCTGTTCGCCATCTGTTGCGGCGATAGAGGCTACTTTGTCGTATAGTGATGGGGGGCACGGTTATTATTATTTTTGTGCTAGTACTGCGTTTGATGGTACTCATAAGTTTGCTAGGAATCTTTCTGAGCATAATTCTAATGCTCGTGCTTATCAGCGGGAGTTGTCACGTCGTGGTATACGGTAGTTCTTTGTTAATGATTAATGATTAATGGCTTGAGCTACAGTAGAATAAGTCTAGGCTAGGGGCACTGCACCCAAGTTCTGGGAAGGACCGCCTGCCCGGCGTTATGGCGATGGCAGGCGGCTTTCACACGGATGAGAAACAACTAAGAAACTGATGCGAGGCTGTGTAGCAGTAGGAGGGGGTTGGTGTCAGAATGAGACCAAAAAAGGAATCGAAGATTCCGCAGACACCAACCCCCAAATCCGAACTTCCCCTCTAATCCGCTATACCCTACAACCTAATTCTGCTTAACATCTTTGTTGTTGAATAATTTTAAAAACTGTTCAAATGTTGTAAAATCCCCCCC
>JAWXTN010000003.1:0-103687 GCA_044433515.1 Rikenellaceae bacterium
ACCGTATCGCACTACTACCACCTCACACCCCAAGCTTCGCCCTGCGTGAATTACTACCCGACAAATGGCAAGCCCAATAGCTCACATCACTGTCAATGCATCATCGTGGAGACGGTTACGATGCAGAAAAGAATGCAGGTAGAAACCATAGGTGACAACACGTAGGAGATATCAGAACAATCGAGCCAGGAATGCTGTTGTAAGTTCTGATAGATTGAAGGGCATCGAATATGCCGCTTGGGTTTGGAAGAATGCACGAGCCATAAATAGCATTAATAGTCGGGCGTATAATATCAGGCTCTCCATAGCCGATATAGGGCGCACGAACTAGCTCAATAATAGCATAGACTACCATAAGCCCCCAGAAAGGCAACAGTATCTTTTTAAATAGAGTTGTTGTAATCTGTTTCAGGGTTCGCCTCCCTGGGGTAAATAGATACCCAGTGGAGAAGAAAAACAGAGGCATAGCAAACAGCACAATATCATTCAACTCCGTAAATCCATTATGAATTAATACAACAAATATTATAGCCAAGGTCTTCCCCAGGTCAATAAAATCCAACCGCCTATTCTTCTCCTCCGTCATCATAAATCTTAAAAAAACTAAACCGCCCGCAAAGTTACAAAAAACAACTGAAACTTCACCTATCGCCACCCCCTCTTTTTCGTAGTTTCTACACGTCCGACTTTATCAGCCCCTCGCACTAGCACACTTCATTATCGAAAGAAGAGCAATGCAGAATTGACAAACTCAAAGGTGCTAGCAGAAGTAAAGCTACCAAAGAGGCTGCTATAAGGGTCAGAGGGATAGCTCTGACGAAACTAGCGCACTGGGATCAAGAAGTTGAGAAGTTAGATTCTAAGTACTTTAATTCTGTGATAAACACTATGCAAAACAACTATGCACAAATCGCTAACTTCTTTCTCAACAGAGCTACAAACGCTTCTGCTGAAAGCTTCAACGCTAAAGTCAAAGCCTTTAGGGCACAGTTCCGTGGCGTACGAGACATCCCTTATTTCATATTTAGACTCACTAAATTATTCGCATAAATTTCTTAAAATATTTTACTGCTCCACCACAATTATCGCTTGACCCACTAATAGCTACTATTATAGAATGAAGATTGGTGGATAGGGATAATGGTGTAATAATAAGAGTGTTGTGAAAATGAAAAGTGTTTAGCAAATCTATGCTTTCTACAAAAGAAATCTACACTTCTTAATGCAAAGGTAATGCTTTTTAGCTGTTAACCAAACATTTTTTGTGTTTTTTTCTTTAAAAATTATTCCTAATTTTCTACAAAAGAAATCTTTACTCAACTCTGCAATAAACTATTTTCCCTTTATCTATTATAGAAAAGACAAATATTTAGCACTCATAATTTACTAATATTTGCAGAGTAATTTTATATTTATCTTAGCTATTTTTGATTAGCTAAAATCCGTTTATTCTTTCATATATCTCTCAATATTTCAAGCACATAAATCTTTCTTTTGATTTCTTTTGTAGAAAACAAGGAAAAAAGTAGTGTTAGCCCCCTTCTAGTGCCATTTGGAATGGTATCGATGAGAGTCCTAATTTCTCCTTAAAAATATTTCTCATAGAACGCACGCCCTACTTTCACTTACCCAATGAGTTAAGTAGGAACCACTATATACCTTATTGGAAAAGTAAAATTAGAAGATAAACTTTATAAAAAATAAAACCTGGGAGAAAGTAGAACACCCTTTAACCAACATAATGAAAAAATTAACCAGCATACTCTTACTGCTTCTATTTTGCACTGCTGCCTATTCTCAGAACGGGAGTTTTGTAGAGAGTGGAGCAGAGAAGAAGTCAGAGGAGGTCAAAATCTATTTTGACCACGATAGTCACGCTATAAATTTAGATCTTAAAGGCAATAGAGCATCACTACAAGACTTTTCAGATCTCTTTGATAAAATAAGCAGAGATACACTTTTAACAATTACAAAGATTGAGGTTAATAGCTACGCTTCGCCTGAGGGTGGACGTATCTATAACGAGAAGCTATCAGAGTATCGTACTGAATCTATTTATAATTATCTTATAACAAGACTTGCATTACCTCAGGTTTTGATAGAAAAAAAACATTCAGGCATTAACTGGACGGAGCTGCAAGAGCTTGTAGAAAACTCAGATATGCAGTACAAAAATGAGGTACTATATATATTACAGAATGTTCCTGAGGAGACGTGGCGAAGGGTAAACCCTACCGACAGGTGGCAAACTATGGTTGACAGCCGTAATAAACACCTTATGGAGCTTCGATATGGTGAACCATATCGCTATATGTTTGCGAATATATATCCTGAGCTTCGTAACGGTTCGGTTGTGACAGTCTATTTCGAAGAAGAGCTACCTGCCGCTAAGGAGGAAGAAGAAATTATCCAGGATGTTGCCTCACAACAGGGAGTTGGGGCTGCTACTGGTTCAGAACAAGAGCAAGAACCAGATCAAGAGTCAGAACTAGTGCAAGAGCCAGAACTAGTGCAAGAGCCAGAACTAGTGCAAGAGCCAGAACCTGTTGTAGAAATTGTGTCTGAAACCACAACCAAGCCGCTTTTTGCCGTAAAAACAAACCTTCTTTTTGACGCAGCTACCTTAATTAATGTAGAGCTAGAAGTTCCTATTGGTAAGCGTTGGAGCATTGCAGCTGAGTGGATTTTCCCTTGGTGGACGTGGGACGATGGTACGACGGGGAGTTCTCGCAACCGTATTCAGTTATTGCAAGGAAACTTAATGGGTAAATATTGGTTTGGGGATAGAACTTCACGCCCTCAAATGACAGGGTGGTATGCAGGATTCTATGTAGGCGCAGGTCTGTATGACTTCGAATACGATAAAGGCGGTGTTCAAGGTGAATTCTTTATTGCGGGAGGTCTTGCAGCAGGTTATGCGCATACTATTAATAAGAGTGGTAGCTTGAGGTTAGAGTACTCACTAGGTATTGGTTACCTAGAGACTGATTATCGTCGCTATACGGCTGAATACTATGGAGAAGATGATTGGCGAGCCATACGCATATATACAGGTGACTATACTTGGTTTGGTCCTACTCAAGCGAAAGTTTCTCTGGTATGGATGCTGAACCATAAAACCAAGAAAGGAGGGCTACAATAATGAGAAGGTTTAAGAAAAGCATATTAAGTCTTGCGCTTATTGCCGTTGCCTCTATTTCGTGTGAACGCCAAATGATTTACGACCCAGAATATCTTACGGCAAATATCCCAATTGTCATTGATTGGTCGGAGTCTATGGTCGATGAGGATTATATTAATAATGTATCGGTCTATTTCTACCCAGAAGATGGTTCTGAACCTGTGGTTATCTATTCTGAAGATCCATATTTTGTTACAGCAAATCTTCACGAGGGCAAGTATGATATTGTTATACATAATGAGATAGAGGGTAATATCTTGGGAGTTGATTGTGCTAGTAGCGAGAGCTTTAGTGACTATAAAATGACCATACAGCAGGATGATGTTTCAAACTACGATATGTTCTATGAGCAAACGACTGATGAGCAGTTAATCAAAGAGAGTGAAGCAATTGGAGCGTGGAGCTACGAAAGTTTTGAGGTGACAAAGGATATGATCGTTTACACACGTACACGTACTTTTGAGGATTTAATCGTAAGTCTACGCAGCAAGGCTCAGGAGCAGTCAACAAAGTCAAGTAGTGATGATGTCATTGACGATATGATGAGGAGTATTGCGGAAGTACTGGATAGTTCTGACCCTGAGACACGCTCAGTCACAAGATCGCTAGATGATTTAAATGGAGTTAAGCCTCAGCCACGCACTGCCGCTTATAAGGTTTTAATAGACATTGAGAACCTAAATAATATTCAATACATTGAAGGCGTAATAGATGGCTTTGTCGATGGTGTGGAGGTTGTAAGTGGTGGGAAAATAGAGTCAGAAGCAGCGAATTTCACCTATATGCAGATGAGCGACCATACTTTTAATGAGGGGAGTACAACGGATGGTACGATGACCTACTCGTTAACCAATTTTGGACATCTAAATGCAGTTGGTGAAAAATATACCCTAACTGTGAATATTATTATTCATAGTGGTGAGAAATTTTCTGAAACTTTTGATGTAACAGATCAGATTAATAGCTATTCTGCAAATGAGATTATAGAGATAAGAATTGGTTATAAATACGATAATGGCACTCCCGATATTGTCCTTCCTGAGAACCAGGATGCTGGTTTCGGCGTAGACGGTTGGGGCGATGCCGAGAATGTAGAACTATAAAAAAACTTGAAAATTAACAATTAAAAAATTTAAAAAAAACTAAAACTATGAAAAAGATTTGCCTTTTTGCTGCTACTGCAGCAATCGCATTGAGTAGTTGCTCAAAAAATGAAGTTTTGGAAGTTGCGAATCCAAACGAAAACCCAAACGCAATAGGTCTTAGCACTGGTGCATTTGCTACTAAGTCAATTGTGACTGATGCAGAGACATTGCAAGACGAAGGTGTAACTCTTTACTCAACAGACGTAACATTTGGCGACCTAAGTTTTACATATAGTACTGCCACAAGTAAATGGACTAACGACGATGGTCAAGATTGGGCAGATATATTATTTGATATGTCAGTTTATTCGGCTCACGATGGAGGTAATGTTCAATTGACTATCCCTACATCTTCTGCTGCAGCGGCTGGTGATATTATCTCTTTCACTTATGATGTTGAAGATGAGGTAACAGTTCAAAAAGACCTTGTCTACTTCGGTAAAACACTTTCTGCTATTCCTACTTCGGGTGTGATTTCGGCAACTTACAAACACGCTCTTTCACGTATCAAAATGCAAGAAACAACAGAAGATATGACAACCGATGTTATTGATGTATATCTTATTGGTTTCGACGGTTCAGCTACTGCCAAGATAGACCCTACTGATAACGCAATTGAATGGGACGGTGTTGATGCTGTTGATAAAGATTATGCTTATGACCTAGAAAATGAAGCTACAGCTGAGAACGATATGTTTATTATTCCTAAGGAAACAGCTGACTTTACTTCTGATGGAACAAATGTTCCAACCTCTGGTGTAACAGCTCTATGTATCACTGAGATAGGTGATACTCCTGTTGTTGGATTTGAGAGTGTAGATGCATTTAAGAAAGATAATCCAAAGGTAGAAAAGGTTGTGATTGCAAGTTCTGGATTAGTGTATGACGGCAAAATGTACGTTAAAGCTGTTTTCCCAATCAATAAGGTTACATTCTCTGATGGCACATACTATAATCTTCAATTGAATTTTGCAGGTGCATCTGTTTACTATTATGATGATAACTATTATTCAGAGGACGGTGATGAACTAGAAATCGAAGGTGAACAAACTACACCAGGTCCAGACGAAGGTGATCCTCTTAATCCAACTGCTACGGACAAAATTGGTTTGACAGTTATTGTTAACCCTTGGCCAGCAGATGGTGAGAACACTGATTTGTAATCGAATAATCTTTTTTACAATAAATTTAGGGTTAGAGGGATTGAACCCCCTCTAACTCACTAGTGCATCACTATTAGCGATGCAAAAAAAAAAGTGTAAAACTATTAGGGAAATAAAGATATGAAAAGGTTACTGCTTATACCAACATTATTACTACTGCTTTGTGGCTGTACTAAAAGTGATTTGACAGAGAATATAGAGGTTGGCGACATTGAAGAGTCGACACCTATCACTATTAACGTAGATAGTGAGTGTCTAACTCGTGGCACAGTTGTAGAGGATGAAGCCACTATGGCGACTGTGGGTATGTACTGCGCATATACTGCACAAGCGGATTGGAGTAGTACATCTGTCGAATTTAACAAGATGCAGAATGCCCAGTTTGACTACAATAGCGAGACGATGGCGTGGGATTACTCAACAGAGAACACCGAGAATCAACCAGAGTGGGGGCACACAAGCATTACCGATAAATACACATTCTATGCCTATTCGCCCCACTCGTCAACTAATAGCAACGTTGTTCCTTCGATAGTAGACGGAGCTTTGCAGATTGCTTATACTGTACCTGAATCATTTGATGAGCAGCAGGATATTTTGGTAGCAACCCCACGCAAAAATATCTATCCTCAAACAGGTGGCAAGGTAAATATGGAGTTCAACCACGCCCTGGCAAAGGTAAGTTTCTCGGTAAAGGGCGACCCTGGACGCAAGATATCAATCATCACACTTAAAGACCTTCAGAGTACAGGCACACTTACCTTTGACAACGACAATGCTGTGCAATGGAGTAATGGTCAAACGACACAAAGTTTTTCCGTATCAACAGATGGTGGACTTAAAGGTGATGTCACTAGTGACGCAGCCACATCACAAAATATAACCACAGATGACGGTTATCTATTTATGATTCCACAAGATCCTAGTGGAAAGATGGTAGATGTGACGGTTGTCGATGCTGATGGCATTAATAGTGAAACTTTTCCACTCACTATACCTGATGATCAAGAATGGGTCGCTGGAGGGTCGTATAATTACACCATAAATGTTGAAGATGATGATAACTGGATCTATATGATCGAAGAAGATGATGTCACCAAATGGAAAGAGGAAAATAAAGATAAAGAGAGCTACTTGGTGACTGATTACTTTGATTTTAAGTACTCAACCGAGGTTTACGAAGTATCTGGATCTAATTGGATGTCGACATCTGCCGTGATCGCAGAAGCAGCCCAGGAATCTGGATACGCAACTAAAGACGTCCCCGATTACGGCATCACCGTTGGCACAGATGTTAGTAAGGATGTTTTGCCTCAATTATTAGCTCTTTGTGGTGCTAATATTAGGCTCCCAATCCGAGAGGAGCTGATGTATATTTGGATATTCATTGGCAATAATAAGTTCGTTAATGCCCACTATTGGTCGTCCACGGTTGACGTCAACAGTTTCACTGGCCGATGGTACATCCGTATATTGAATGGTCACGTGGTTGGATTGGAAGCCTGGTCTTACAACGTAATGTTTGCTAGACCAGTTAAGGAAATATACTTGCCGCAGTCAAATTAATAGCTTCTGTGCATCCGAGAAATTTATCAAACAAAATATGAGGAGAGTACTTTTCTCAAATAAAAATCTTAAAGTAATAAATGTTATGAGAACGATCAAATTGAGGTTATTTGTAGTTTTAGCAATTATGTTCTATGGTGTAAACGCTGCTTTCGGGCAAGCGATATACTATGATGCTAACGAGGGTGGAGTTGTGATAGACTGTACTATGATGCCAGAGGGTACTGTTTTGACTAGTTCTATGCAGGATAGTAATGATGATTATCAACTGCCAAGTCATAATGAAGTAAGTGATGCAAATAAAGTGTATCCCATGTTGGTTGTAGCGGCATATGATCTGTCTGCGAATGTTATGCAATGGACTGTCGCCGAGTCAAGCGCTAAGAGTTCCACGGCTACCGGTAAGGACGATTGGCGTCTTCCTAACCAGCGTGAGCTGATGTTGATTTATGTACTACGTAATGAAATTGAATCCGCATTTGAAAGTAATGATATTGAATTTGATTCGTTTGATTTGACGGATGAAAGCTATTGGTCATCTACGATTTGCAGTACTGATACCGGGACAAAATACTGGTATACCACTTTCAAAGATGGCTACACGAACTACTCTGTTGTCACTGAAGAGAATTATGCGAGGGCGGTTAGGGAAATAGCCTTGCAGTAGTTGTAATAATTCCACAGTTAACAATATGTCGGAGCTTTTTCTCACGGAATGTCTGTGCGCTCAGTTCGCCAATAGCAAATTGAGGCATATATAATAAACTGTTCTGATCTACCTGCCGACCTTAAATGATATATAAAAAACTGTAGAGAAGTCAAAATGAATAAGATTCTTAGAATTATGATTGAAGAGCTCGATTACTATATCGAGACTCAGTGGAGTTGTGACGACTTCCCAAAAGTAGGGGATTTTATCTATGTTTTGCTTTTTTGCAGTGATGAAGACACTGCATATTTTGCAGGCACTCATCTTCCAAAGCACCTGCACACTGACTTCGTCACTACAATAGATTACCTAAAATATTACAGATGGCAAGTAGTAGAAAGGGCATGGGACATAAAAGATGGCATAACCATTCTTTGCCACAGAGTAGACCCCTCACTTCTATAAGGGGAGGGGCTAATAACTTCCTTGCCCTCCCATATATAGACACGCTAGCTCTCAATACACTGGCGGCGACACTTACTGCGAAATTGAGGGAGTAACCAATAATTCGACAAGATACAGCTACGACTGTGTAATAGCTTCGGCAGACAATGTTTATGGACCTTACTCTGAACGCTACAACGCTATAACAGGTGGAGGTCACAACAACCTATTCCAAGACAAAGACTCTCAGTGGTGGGCGACAATGTTCTTCAATCCAAGGGGAGCACAAGCAGCCGAATACAAACAAACGTGCCGCCCAGGCTTAGTGCTGGTGCAATACAAAGAAGGTAAATTCTCACCCGACTTCAATCAAAGAACCCGATAAATATCAAAACTAACCGCTAAGACCTATAATGAAGACCGATAAACTACTAATTCTTTCGACCGTTACGCTTGCTGCCTGCGCAGTGAATGCCGATAAAATTACAACAAAGCCTAATGTGCTTATTATCTATACTGATGATATGGGATTAGGGGATTTGTCAATCTATAACAACGGGTGGGCTGCCACACCTTGTATCGACTCATTGGCTAAAGAGGGGATAATATTTGAAAATTATTATAGTGCTGCGCCCGTTAGTTCGGCTTCTCGCACGGGGCTGCTTACAGGGCAGTATCCTTTGCAGTGGGGGATTAATACATTCCTTAACGACAGGAAGATGAACCGAGAGGCTGAGCAGTTCGATTATTTAGATAGCTCTGCGCCCTCTATGGCACGTATGTTTAAGGACAACGGCTACTATACAACTCATATCGGCAAGTGGCACTTGGGAGGCGGACGAGATGTCGATGACGCTCCCTCTATCAAAGAGTATGGTTATGATAGCTATCTCTCAACCTGGGAAAGCCCTGACCCCGATCCTGTAATTACCTCTGGTGATTGGATTTGGAAAAATGAGGACTCTGTGAAGCGTTGGAATAGAACCTCTTATTTTGTGGATAAAGTTCTCTTGGCATTCGAAACCAAAGGAGATAAACCTGTATTTGTAAACTTTTGGCCAGACGATATGCACACTCCTTGGGTGCAAGGGTTTGAGGTACAAGATAGCCCCGTAACTTGGGTGCAGGAAGATAATTTTAGAGCGGTATTGGAGTGCTATGACAGAGAGATTGGGCGACTTGTGGATGGACTTAAGGAGATGGGGGAGTTTGATAATACTATTATTGTTTTCACTAGCGATAACGGTGCTGAGGCTACTACTTTCTCGCAGCAGAGGAATATAGGTAAGCGTGGGCATAAGAATAGCCTGTATGAGGGAGGTATAGCAATGCCATTCTTCGTGACGTGGGCAAATGAAATTCAGCGGGGAGGTGTAGATAGCACTAGTGTCGTAACTTCTATGGACTTATTCTTGTCGCTAGGAGCTATGGCAGGTTTAGAGATACCTGCGGGCTATGCTTCTAGCGGAGAGGATATGTCCAAAGCACTGTTAGGGGAGCCGACAGCACGCACTAAAGATATTATGTGGGATTTTGGTCGAAACGAAGTATATGCACGTCCGAAGTTAGCGCATAATCATAGTCCACATTTGGCTATGAGGCGAGGCGACTGGAAGCTACTAATGAACTCCGATAGCACTAGAATAGAGCTATATAATATTGCACACGACCCAAACGAGAATTCAGATGTCGCTGCTGAGCGAATAGATATAGTCAATCAGATGACAGCCCCACTGCTCCAGTGGTGGAATACTCGCAAAGTTCGTAAAGACTAAAGAGAACTTCTAATAATTCCCTAAAATACATTTCGAAAATTTCTGAAATGGATTTTGGGGGAATTCTTTTGTAATCTTGAAAAATTAACTCAGATATTTCAATCTCAGAAAAGCTTTAGAAATTTATGTTGTTATAACTTTGGCATAAGGATTTTGCACAGCTTTGGTAGTCCTGTGATGGAGTTTTCGCCTATATAGTGCACTCTGTTGGGGATTCCTTCGAGCATTGGAGGGTTCGGGTCGACTAGGTAAATTGGTGCTCTGCGGGCTGCATATCGTACTAAGGATGCAGCAGGATAGACCGCTAACGATGTGCCCACAATCACTAGAATATCTGCCGAGGCTACGATCTCGGCAGCACGGTCAAACATAGGCACGCTCTCGCCAAAAAAGACGACGAAAGGACGTGCTAGTGAGCCGTCGGGGGCAGTCATATCGAGCGGTTGTTCCCACCCCTCAAACGGGAAAATCAGATTTTCATCACTGCTGCTACGAAGTTTGCGAAGCTCTCCGTGTAGGTGCGTAACGTGTGAGGAGCCGCTTCTTTCGTGCAAATCATCAATGTTTTGTGTCACGACTTCGACTTCAAATTTTTTCTCTAATTCAGCGATAGCAAAGTGACCTGCATTAGGCTCTGTTTGTAAAAGCTCTTTGCGCCTGATATTATAGAACTCAACCACTTGCGCACGGTTATTCACCAACGCTGCGGGAGTGCAAACATCTTCAATTCGGTAGTTAGCCCAAAGTCCATCGGAGTTTCTAAAGGTCGAAATACCGCTATCACTGCTCACCCCTGCCCCTGTAAATACTACTATCTTTCTCATACGACTTCTATTTATTAAACGCAGCTGCTCGTACAGCAGCATTCTCACGCAAAGACTCTTTATATAGCTCCAGCTCTTGCAGGTGGTAATTGCCAACTGGGAAGAGGTCGGCAAGCGACTCGATATAGAGGGATTCACTATCTAAGCCATCGACAATAAGGACGTTATACGAAGTGTCGACTGAGACTGTCACGCTCTCACTAAGCTGTGCCACAGTGCTATCTGTCGCCCAATTCACTGGGTTTATACATATCTTTGAATCGGATATCATTGGGTTGATTGCATCGACTGAGGCTACGGAATTGTAACAGATTGTCACCCCTGTGTCCTCTGCGCCCGTTGCCGCTGTGATATTGCTGTTTTGAAGGTCGTCATCGGTCACTTTGTAGCCAATAACATAGGCTGCAATCAACCTTTCACGCTCCTGAGTAGTGAGGCTTTTCGTAAGCTCCACAACCGCTTTCCCGCCCTGGCTAAAGCCTGCAATAATGAATGGGCGGTCGCTGTTTTTGGTCTCAATAAAGTTATCGAAAGCCGCCTCAACATCCGCCATCGCAGCAGGGAATAGGCTATCTACTGCCTCCTCGCCATCAATCCAGACATTGAGAGTTATTTGTCGGTAATATGGAGCATAGAAGTTCGCCTCATTACCGAAAATCTCCTCTGCCAACTCATAAGAGCCAAGCTGCGCTGCACGCTGCTCATCGTTATAAACGTCAGCGTAGTGATACGTTACGCCAGCGCTATCCACCCAGTCAAACACACAGGTAGGCAAGATATAGAACACATCGACCGCCTGAGAAGGCTCGCCTGATACATTAGTGTACCAACACTCAGAGGCAGTATAATCAGGGGCTTTCGGCATTGGCTCACCGACACTCTCAACAGATTTAGCGCACGCCACAACAAGCAGTGCGAATAGACATAAGGTTATCTTTTTCATAGAAGCATATTATTAATCCTCCAAATTTCGCAATTATTTTTGGATTAACAAAATTCTGGTTCTAAATATTTTACATTAATAAAAACAGTCCCCGAGAGCGCATTAATATGCACTATCGGGGACTATTTGCAACTGAAAGTGTTCGTGTGGATTATGTTACTTTTTCTCTTTACGCTCAATAATATAGGAAGTAAGTACTCCTAGCGAAGCGAAGAATAGTGGACAGGCAACTAAGATAGCTTCTTGCATATTATATACTATGCCGCCCACATCACGGATTTTTGCGATAGACGGCAGAGCAAGTGCGCCTATTACAAGCCCAAGAGCAAAACCCATTAAGCCCAAAGAAATAGGCAATAGCCTGCTTTTTGTCGACTTCATATCCTCTAGATTAAAGTTAAATTTGAAATCTCCATTACAATTTCCATTGATGAGATTATTGTCTATCATTATTTTTACCATCTTTCTGTTGTGAGAATTTCTCACCACTAGCATTAGAAAGGAATAAAGAAAATAGACGAGTGCGATTGGTACTAAAGTGCTGGTCATAATAGTTTTGATTTTTAAGGGGAGTTCTAATAATTCCCTATTTTTAATTTTTAAAAAGTTTTTATCTTCTTTCGACTTTTCCAAAATGGCTCGTAGTGGCTCCTACTTGACTTTTTGGGAAAGTCGGAAGAGGGTGAGAAATTTTCGAAAAGTATTTTAGGGAATTTTTAGAACTCCCCTTAAGTGATTAATCTTGTTTGTTATTTGCCCTTTTGACGTAATATGCACAAAAAGGTTACAGTTCCCCCAAAAAAAAGATTGAAGTTGTAACTTTTTTACGTACCTTACGTCATAATTGCAGAACGCTACAAATAATCTATATATGCCACTACTGAGCTTCATAAAAAGTTTTGAGCCTAAAACCCAAAACACTGATGACTTCGACAAAATAGTCGTTGAGAACCATCGTAGCGTCTATGCTTTGGCGTATCGGCTTACCCACTCTGAGAGTGATGCCGAGGATATTACCCAAGAGGTTTTTATGAAGTTCTATAAGTCCCAGTCTTCGTTTAGGGGCAGCAGTAAGCTCTCTACGCTTTTGTATCGGATAACTTATAACCATACGGTTGATATGCTGAGGAAACGCAAAAATATATATTGTGAACTAAAGGAAGATATCGTTTGTGAAAGCCCCGAAGAGTTTAGTATGGAACAAAAGATAGAACTTTTAGAGAGGGCAATCTCCCAACTGGGCATAGAGGAGCGAACTATTATAACGCTGTTTTATATGGATGATAAGCCTATCGAGGAGATTTCACGAATTATGACACTTTCGGTGGCGAATATAAAAGTAAAGCTACACCGCACACGTAAAAAATTGCATAAATTAATAGGGGAGGATTATTATGAATAAAGATATTTTAAAGAGTTATATTCCAAAAGAGAGCGTTGCAGAGCCTAAAGATAATTTCGAGCACGAACTTCTGCTGGCTTTGCGTAGGCGCATACAGAAACTCGAACGTAGGCGACGTGTAGCCTCAATCTTCGCACAGCTATCTCTAGCTATGCTAGTGGTTGCGCTGCTCATACGTTATGTTAAGATAGACACACTGATTCTAATCCAAGCATTGGCTCTAGTTGTTGTTCTTTCGGTAGTAGCCCTTATCCGCTACCGCTACAAAATCCGCAAATTAAAGCGACAAATCTTAGAGTACACAAATAATAAAAAACAGCAAAACAAACAATGATACACCGAAAAACCATATCTACCGCCACAGATTCACTGTTCCAATTTTGTTGGGAGCTGTATCTTGCCGCATTCCCTGAGAAGGAGCGCAGAAGCCTCGATTATCATATCGAAGCGATGTCTCAGAAAGAGTTTCATTGCGATGTAGTGCTTGACTCTGATGAGCCAATAGGGCTTCTAATGTGGTGGGATTTAAGCGATTTTGTTTATGTGGAGCATCTTGCCACAACCCCTGCTGTGCGTGGAAAAGGCTACGGCAAACAAATCCTAAGTGAGCTAATTTCGTCCACCACAAAACCGTTAATCCTAGAAGTAGAACACCCTACTGATGAACTTTCTCGCAGACGAATAACCTTTTACGAGCGTATGGGCTTCGCACTAAATCCGCACCCATATTGCCAGCCATCCTACCAACAGCAAGAGGGTGAGTTCGTCGACCTAATGATAATGACCCACCCGAACCCAATAACAAAAATAGAGTTAGAATCCTTTATAACAAAAGAATTCCCAAAAATCCATTTCCGCAATTTTGCGCAACCCTCTGTCCTATTGTAACATCTACACCAATCAATCTAGCATAAACAACGATTTTGAGTCGTCTGCCATAGACGAGCAAGTGGCTTAAATTTACTTTCTCGTCCATTTTGGCATATGCAGTAGTATATAAACACGAATAATCCAGCTACTAATACATTTCAATCCACGCACCCTTCCACGTGCGATTTATGTGACTTATAGTCAGGGAAATAAATGGTGGTTTCAATCCACGCACCCGCGCGGGGTGCGACGCTTGCTCTTTGGGAATATCCAACCAGCACCACAAGTTTCAATCCACGCACCCGCGGGGGGTGCGACCGGTTTTAACCTATTTTATGGTAAACTCACCATCGTTTCAATCCACGCACCCGCGGGGGGTGCGACCGCCCAATCTCTCGGTGCAGTAGATAGACTTATTGTTTCAATCCACGCACCCGCGGGGGGTGCGACTTGTTCTCGGCATATTTACGCCTGCAATCAGCTGTTTCAATCCACGCACCCGCGGGGGGTGCGACCGGACGTAAAGCAGGGAGGCTACCGCCAATAGCGTTTCAATCCACGCACCCGCGGGGGTGCGACATATGTAACTTACTCACAGGGTAATAAATGGTGGTTTCAATCCACGCACCCGCGGGGGGTGCGACCACCCGAATATCCATCTGGTGCAACTGTCCTAGTGTTTCAATCCACGCACCCGCGGGGGGTGCGACGAAACTTGGTATATAATAGATGTAACAACTGGTGTTTCAATCCACGCACCCGCGGGGGGTGCGACGGATGTTGATTGAGGTTAGTGCGTAGCAACCGTTGTTTCAATCCACGCACCCGCGGGGGGTGCGACTCCTACCAGAGTACAAATAGACCTGTAACAAATGGTTTCAATCCACGCACCCGCGGGGGGTGCGACTATGTTTGATTATACAAGCGATTACTACAGTTACGTTTCAATCCACGCACCCGCGGGGGGTGCGACATCCGCAAGCCGAGGGCTAAGGCCTTCGCTACGGTTTCAATCCACGCACCCGCGGGGGGTGCGACAAGAAATACAGGATGCGTACAATAAATTTAAAATGTTTCAATCCACGCACCCGCGGGGGGTGCGACTCCATCTTCTATAAGGGTGTAAGTGCAGCAAAAGTTTCAATCCACGCACCCGCGGGGGGTGCGACAGGTTGAGATATCGAGCATTGACGAAGACAGGCAGTTTCAATCCACGCACCCGCGGGGGGTGCGACGGCTCTTTGCGTGATCATAGCTGTCCCAATTAGTCGTTTCAATCCACGCACCCGCGGGGGGTGCGACTATTGCAAGCCGAAAAGGATGCAGGTAAGTTAGTTGTTTCAATCCACGCACCCGCGGGGGGTGCGACCGCTGTCTTCTTTCAATTTCTCCGCTGTTTTTGCGTTTCAATCCACGCACCCGCGGGGGGTGCGACCAAGACATCTACCCCGTTTTGGCTGCCACCTCCAGTTTCAATCCACGCACCCGCGGGGGGTGCGACACAACAAACAGGGATGAAATCAAAAAAGCAAGGGTTTCAATCCACGCACCCGCGGGGGGTGCGACTAATCGAGATGTGAGTGAGTTGACCGAATTAGAGTTTCAATCCACGCACCCGCGGGGGGTGCGACTGCCAGTCATTAACCAAACTGTATCTAACTCAGGGTTTCAATCCACGCACCCGCGGGGGGTGCGACTGCCAGTCATTAACCAAACTGTATCTAACTCAGGGTTTCAATCCACGCACCCGCGGGGGGTGCGACCTTTGCATTTTTCTGTGTCCAAATTTGGTAGATTGTTTCAATCCACGCACCCGCGGGGGGTGCGACGTTCCTCTGCTGTCGCTGCGATACTATCGACAATCGTTTCAATCCACGCACCCGCGGGGGGTGCGACTCGCAGAGGTAAAAAAATTAGTCGAAGAGCAAAAGTTTCAATCCACGCACCCGCGGGGGGTGCGACTTACCATATTGCTTGTTATTTTTGGGTGCGAGGTGTTTCAATCCACGCACCCGCGGGGGGTGCGACCCTGTCGTTCCCATTATATCTCCTCTCTGTTTATAGTTTCAATCCACGCACCCGCGGGGGGTGCGACCTTTCTCCTTGCTTCGAAACGCCCCCGATAAAAACGTTTCAATCCACGCACCCGCGGGGGGTGCGACGGGTGTTCACACTCTCCCCAACCTTGCCCTCGATAGTTTCAATCCACGCACCCGCGGGGGGTGCGACGCCTACACACGTACAACAACGAGGTTCGGAACAGTTTCAATCCACGCACCCGCGGGGGGTGCGACATTTGATGCAGAAACTAAACCTCTAACCGAGTATGTTTCAATCCACGCACCCGCGGGGGGTGCGACTCTGCGTTCACCTCTCCTGTTGCAACAAATTCAGAGTTTCAATCCACGCACCCGCGGGGGGTGCGACAACAAGAGTTTGAAAAAACCAGAGGTGAATAGCGTTTCAATCCACGCACCCGCGGGGGGTGCGACGAAAATTGGAGGCAGAAAACAGGAAAACAACCAAGTTTCAATCCACGCACCCGCGGGGGGTGCGACTATTGCATCTCGCATGTTGTCTATGTTCTCCAAAGGTTTCAATCCACGCACCCGCGGGGGGTGCGACTTAATGAGATAAGTGCAATAGACGTGAGTGACGGTTTCAATCCACGCACCCGCGGGGGGTGCGACTACGCACATCTTCATATTTTGTCGCCAAATCTAAGTTTCAATCCACGCACCCGCGGGGGGTGCGACTATTGGCTTCCAGATGTTTCATAGATAGAAATTTAGGATAGCCTTTGTGCGAAAGTAAGATATTTTTTTTGAAATGCAAAATTAAAATTTTTGTTCTTTGTTTAATGTGTTGAAAATCAATAGTGGCGATAGTGTGTGGATTTTTGCAATGCTCTATGCTCGCACTATATAATATAAGACTCGCTAATAACTGCGCTACACAATCTAAGGCTCGCTAATAACTGCGCTACACAATCTAAGGCTCGCTAATAATTGCGCTACACAATCTAAGACTCGCTAATAGCTACACTATATAATTAACGGCTCGTTTACACTATATGACGTTACTTTTCCTAATACCGTAATCTTACTCTCGTATCCCTTGCCTAACCGATAGAAACGTACACTGTCTGACTCAGCATTTATAATACTCCCTATCCGAGATTCTAATATCAATAACTGAGATTCATTGACAACGCACTCGAATACAGAATTCTGTACCCTCTGCCCGAAATTTAAACACTCTTTTGATACTCTGCGTAGGCGACTGCGCCCTGAACTTGTCGTCGTCTCTACATCATAGGTGACTAATACCATCATAACTTTATTTCTCTTTAAAACTAACGTAAAATAAATACTGGATAATCATCCAATTCATTGCGTAGATATCGTGCAAGTAACACACTCTGTGCATAAGGCAACAGGCCTATTGGAATGCGTTCCTGAAGATACGGATGGGTAATTAATTCCTTCTTGCGGTTCTGCCAAGCACATAAAACTACCTTGCGCCCATTATCGCTTAATAAAACACCGCTCTCCCCTTGATAAATAAAATCACGAATAGTAATCTGTCTGCGATTTATCAATGAAAGTACCAGCCTATCACCCAAATATGCTCGCAATTCCTCCATTACATCTAATGCCAATGAGGTGCGACCAGGGCGAAGTGTATGCAAAAATCCAACATATGGGTCTAATCCAACCGTCTCTAAAGCTGCCGCTACGTCATTCGCTATTAGGGTATAAACAAAAGAAAGCAGAGTATTTACCGCATCCAAGGCTGGTCGACGATTACGACCCTTGAAAATGAAATCTTCCTTCTGATGTAATATCATCTCGCTAAATACTCCAAAATAACTGCCCGCTGCATCGCCTTCTAAACCCCGTAGCTCATTGTGAGATGCCGCAAAACGAATTTTCCGCTTGCTATTCTCAAGATGATTAGCTGCATTATATATCGCTGCATTGTCTCCATTATCTCGTATCCATCGACGTAAAATATTTCTATAATTTTGAATTTTACCACCTATAAACAATTTGCTCAAATGCAGAGATACTTCTTCATTATCAGCAAACCTATACTGAGCAACTCGTAACAAAACATTCCCCTTAGTAGCACCCTGAACCCTGCTAACAAACCTTCCGCTTGGAGATAGAAAAGTCAGCGAAACACCACTCTCGGCGCACAATTTCATTACACCTGGGCTAGCTCCCATATAGCCAAATGTAACTATTCCCTCGATATTAATTATAGGAATTCTGAAAACCTCATTCTGATTTATGCTTATAACAACGCTCTGACCATCTTTATGTATGTATGATTCAGGTGTTGTTATATAGAGCGTATTAAGTAGTTTCCGCATAAAGCTCCTGTTTTAAATAATTTGACGCACTCTTTATTTTACTAAGTTGTGGCATACAATTGTCTTGTAGTGAACAACTCTTGCAGCAAGATTTTAACTTGCCCACTGGCATCTTCCCACTCCTGTATATCTCGTGCATTTCATTTGCCATTCTCGAAGTTAAATCTCGAAGTTCTATTGTTATCGGAACAGTCTCTCGTCGACGAGTTTCCCAGTAAAATATTACAGCACATTCTATCTGTACCCCATACATCTCCTCCAAAGCTATAACTTGTGCTGCCACTTGCACCCTATCGCAATCATTAGTTTTGCTGTGTCCTCGTTTATACTCAATTGGGATAGGTAGCCAAGAGCCCTCGTACCGTGGGTGAGAAATAGAATTAGAGGGATTATCTGTGGCAATCAATTCCACGGCATCGGCAATCCCATATAGCCCTAATTGTGATGAGGCTATATGCACAGAACGTAATGTGATGTGTTCGCCATTCTTTTGCCGATAGTATGGGTTGTCGACATTGCTATGCAGGATATTACCCTCGGTTGTGAGATGATTCTCGTTCCACTGCTGCTCAATATGTATCAATGCCCACTGTCGGGGACAAAACAAATAGTGTTGTATCCCCGATAGCATTAGCATTTCCTCTTCGGTATAGTTCATAGCTTCGCTAGAATAACTCCTCAACAGTTACTCCATTAGGCAACGAATCACGGTTAATTGTAACAGTGTAGTCCGAGAAACTACGAGCTACTTTAGAACTATTCTTTTCTATTTTAACTAGATCAAATAGCTTATTAGCTGGGGCATTGCCTAGCTCAGAGTCGTGTGTGAATAAAATTAGTTTCTGTGCGCTCATTAGCCCACGTGCAGCCGACCTATCGCAATCAAACATATTGGCTAGTGCGTTGTAAAACAGCTCAAGGTCTTCGCTGTTAAAGCCTGTGTCCTTAGCTAAATTCGCTGAAATAAAGCCGTGGCAAACATACAGACCATAAGGTACTGTTGATTTGCGCCCCATAGTTCTATTATCCCCCTTCTGACTGATTGCCTCTTTTTCGGTAGCTACTGCCATACGTGTGATTGAATGGTCTAGGCTAGTGATAGCATCTACTGAACGTGCAAAAGTGAATTGTATCGGACCTCTAACTTGACCAGCGTTCTTGCCTGTTGACATTACTGCCCCGAATGTGCGAACATCATAATAGCGTTCACACATTATTTTGCGTGCAGCAGGTGTTTTCTCTGATTCTTTTTTATCTTTAACGCTTTCGTGTTCGTGTGAAGCATCAATGAGATTGTTAAGTACAGCTTTCTCCTTGATGAAAATATCGAAACCCTCAATACAGCCTTTTGCTGCTTGAACATAGTTGCGAACTTTGCGTTTGAGGCACACATCTGTTACTAATCCCATACCTGTTTCAGGGTCTACTCTTGGAAGGTTGCCTGCATCTGGGTCGCCATTAGGATTACCATCTTGTACGTCAAAGATATATACGAAGTCGATTTTGTTATTTACTGTTGTCATTGTTTTATAAATTTTTAGGTTGTTATTAATTATTCGTTGTTCTCAGTTTGTTTTTCTTTGGAAGTATAGAACACCTGTCTTTGATGGTAATATCCTACCATAAAGCATCCTTGGTCTTGAATATCTAGGTGCGCAGGGAAACCCTCTGGTGAGATTGCCGAAATTATTTCAGCTTTGATGTTCTCGAAAAAGATTTGCGAACCTTTGTCAAGTTTTTCGGAATGATGTACAGAAAGGTTTAGAAGTGTAGCGAATACTGATGCTGGTGTAGAAGATGCAGCACACAGATATCGTGAGCGGATTGTACTTGCGCCAGTTCTGTCTTGAAGATACTCTAGTGTGGCAAATAGTCTACCACACAAATAGCCTTGGTTTTTGTTGTCTTTGTCCATTGTGATTGTAATTTTTTTATTGTTATCGTTTAATCTATTTAAATAAGCTTTTATAATTGCAGCACGTGTAATTGTTATGCTCTGTTCGGCTCGTATGCGAGAGAGAGCAGCTGAGTATAGTGAGTATGAGTAAGGTGTTCCTTGCAGCATACTTTTTATTATGCTCTCAGGTAAATTAGGTTGGCAATCAGAAACCTTTGCATTAAGAGATACTGCGCTTAGAATCTGATACAGCCCCTTGTATGGTCGTCTCTCTTTTCTGGTATCTGCAATTTCAAAATCATCGAAATGTTGTAGCAGTAGCCCTGCAAATTCTTTGATAGGGGTTTCTGCCCAATAGACCACAGCAATGCGAGCCGAGTTCGGAGCTAATCCCAAAAAATAGAACTTATCATCTGTGGAACTTTTGGTTACACCTGAGAATATAGATTTGAAGAATTTCTCCACCTGTTCGATGCCTCTATTGGGGTCACCGTCTTGTTCTGCTTTAAACCCAAAGAGTGAGAAGATGCTCTTCTCAGCCTCTAATGATATTGCATTAGCAGATGATGCCCAAAAGACAAATGTACGAGAGCCAATATAAAATTTATTGCGAGAATCTTTTGCTAATAGTTTATTTAGCGCAGTGGTATATGATGCCTCTGCCTCTTGTGAAATTGAAGCGTTGAGCCCCTTTGACTTGCCATAAGAATCGTAACCCGAATTTACTTGGAAAGCGACAAGTCTTGCCGTAGCTTGTCCGCCAGGAATCCCCGTCGGAGTAGTGCTCTCAACTAGATTAGAGCTATTCCCTGTTATCAAACAAGAAGACTTGCTCTTTGAGTTTGCACTATCTGCTGGCTCGCTAGCAATTAAGTTCTGCAAATCATTATGTTCCGCAACAATATATAGCTCTCCCTCGATTAGGAATGAGAGATTAACTGTTGGCTTCTTTGCAATGACCTCCCACAATGCGTCGTCGTAGACCTTAATGAGTTCATCGCTGTTCAGAAAAAGCGAAACTGCTCTAAATTGTGAGTTGTCTGGGAATTGTCGTGCAATTAAGTCGTATTTCTCTATTAGTGCATTATGTTTTACTTGAGCTTTTGAAATTGCATCATTGCGCTTATCCACTAAACTATTGTTTATGTTGTCTTCTTCAGAGAGTTCTGGGTGAAGTTTTGTGTAATTTAGAACATACTCTACATTGTCCCAGTAAATATAAGGCTTAGGGGTTACTCCTGAACGAATACCCTTTAATACAAGGAATTTGCTACAAGACTTGTTGTCAATGCGCCTATCTTCTAGGCGTAAGAAATTTCCCTCTCTGTCTATTACAATTAGAAAGGCGATCTCTTTGTACTCCATACCTTGGGGTGCAAGTGTACCACTACGGTGGTAGTAGTCGTATAGTGCTTTTAGTATCATCGTAGTATCTCTGGGCTATTAAGTGGTGGAACTTCTATTACTCCTTGCTGCATATTGGCACGATAGAACATTGCAGTAATATTCTTTGGATTGCTAAAGTCCATATCATAGAGCATTATTCCTAAATCTTTGTCTTCAGCAATTGGTTTGTTGAGCTTGCTCGCTTCGCTATTGATTAGCTCGAAGTAGGCAGAACATTCTCGTGTGCCTAGATATGGCTGGTTAAAACATTGACCTTTCGATGCTCTACGCTCAAACATAGCGTAGTATTTTGCAGGATTTTCATCTGCGCTAGCCTCCCTTTGCATTTCTTTGCGCTGTGAGGGTGGGATGAAAATTAGTTTAGCATAGATTCGATAACGTACATCACGTAGCATTAATGCGTTGCGCTGTTGTCGCTTCTCCTCAATGTAGATAACTTTAGTTTTTGGCGTGCCGATTGCCCCAACCTCATTGCGCCTAATCGAGGTCCATTTGATGGGACTCAGTACTTCGATGCGTGTCACCTCCCAGCGGATAGCTGGCTTGTAGAGTATGGCATCGAAAATTGCACGTGCAGCCGATGGTGTGATTACATCATAGCTAACACGCTCAACCTTTAGCTCTGGACGTGTGAAGCAAGCTAAATCGCCCCATACTTCCAAGCAGAATTCTTTGTCTGTGTATTCCATATTGTTATGCTTTATTTGATTAATATTTCTTCTAAAAAATGACTCTCTATCTGTAAACCTATATCGTCTCTATATTGTTCACGGTCAGGCAGGAAATAGATTCCAGATAGCACCTCTTCTAAGAGATTTGTTCTGGCTAATTTCTTAAAGTCATACTCTCTGAGATTTATGCTGTACTGAAGCAATTCCTTGCGAAGATTGTAATTAATGCCTTTCTCTTTAAGTTCTTGAATTAGCTCGGCACTTTTCCCGTAGTTCACTATCACAGTTATGGTATTGTCCTCGATAAGTTTGAATTCAGTGCTAGCTGTTTCAAGGCAGAGTCTACTTGTATATAGCAAATCTTTGATATTCGCCTTGTCAAACGTACTCGTGCGACTATATAATTGGATAAAATAATTCGTCATTGTCTCTGGGGAATACCAGTTTGAGGACTTGTCAAGGCTTTTCGTAGAGTTTGCTCCGTGAGTAATAAATCCACGAGGGAGGGGATGCTCTAATTTGAAAACATATACTGGTGCTAAACGCTCAATTTTCCCCTCACGATTACATCTTCCTGCTGCCTGGAGGATTGAATCTAAACCTGCTTCACTTCTATATACAATAGGGAAGTCAATATCTACACCTGCTTCGATTAGTTGTGTAGAAATAACCCTAATGGGAGTCGTGGAGCTTTCCTTTAATGTTTTCTTTATTTCTGCAATAGTTTTAGCTAAGTGTTCTGAACACATCATCCGTGAAAGATGGATATTACAGCCGTCTTTAGGAAGGCGATTATAAATTTCAAATGCGTCTTTGCGAGTATTTACAACGCAAAGCACACGTTGGTGAGAGGATATTCGTTCTGCTATGTCAGCATAGCTACTTGTGTGATCGTCAAAATATAGCTCTGTCCGTTGTAGTAGTTTATGAAGCTCTAGTGATTGGGGAATTAGTTCGTGGATATGTTCAAAGCCGTCGAGTGGAGATTCTTGATTGCTGTTAGAACTATCAAATGAAGCTTTTAAAACACTTGCTCGAAATGCAGGAAGGCTAGCTGTTGTGAATAGTACCGATATGCCAAATGCCCTTTGATAGCTTTTTAAACTGTCTAGAATTGGCTGTAAATGCTCCAGTGGTAGGACTTGTGCTTCATCCAAAATCAGTACGCTATTGCAAATGTTGTGAAGTTTGCGACACTGTGATGAACGATGTGAATAGATTGATTCAAATAGTTGAACGTTCGTTGTTACAATAATGGGGTAGTCCCAATTTTCTGTGGCTAATCTCTCTCTTAAAGCCTCATTGCTGTTTATCGTTTGTGGCTCACTTGTAGTTGACGAGTGGTGTTCAAGAATATTCTCCGCTCCGAAAATATCACGCAAAATCTGAGCTGTTTGAGTGATGATAGAGGTGTATGGAATTACTATGATTATTCGCCTTTTGTTATGCTTAATGCAGTGATGTATAGCCCATACTAGAGATGAGAGGGTTTTTCCTCCACCAGTAGGCACTGATAGACTATAAAAACCTGGGGGATTGTTTGCTCCATCTAAACAGTGTTGCTGAATAGTATTACGGAGCTTGTTTAGAGGTGTAGATGTTGCGTTGTTTTTAAGTTTGTTTAGGTATGCTTCTAGTTTAGGTGAAAGATCTGTAATAGTGGTAGGGCTATTTCTTAATGCGTTTGTCTTGTGGCTCATAAAAGCCTCTGTGTCTAGGTAGTCAGCGTCTACTAGGCACGAGAATAGTTGTCGGATAATGTGGTGGATATCCTTAGTGTATTTCGTAAATTGGTCGGGTATGAATAGCCTTTGGTCTGTTGTCTCTTCTATGTTTATTTCTTGAGGAATTTCACACTCCATTTTAGCTAGGAATTCGCTCCAATCGTAAAGTCCTCTGTGGTGTCCGATAATGATAGGGCTTATCAGATTGTAGAAAGTGGGATATAATTTCTTGGCAATTAGTGCTCCAACATAGGCGTGTGGAGTTTTATTGCTAGAGCCTTGTGAGGTGTCGTATCCCGATACGTGCTTAATATAAGATTGGAAGGCACTCTGTTCTTTGCCTTTATCGTGTAGTAGTCCTGCCGTATGGGCAAAGTCTTGTAGCCCAAACTCCTTGGCAAATTTGGCAGCGAGCAAAGCTACTTGCTCACAGTGCTGGTCATTGGGCTGTATTACCCAATCTTCTGTGGGGTTTTGGGGTGGTCTAATGTGCGATATAATTGACTCTAGTTCTTGGGTTTTGTTTGCTGAGTTCATATAATTTTTGTGTTGTGAGTTTGTGTAAAGTTACGTAATAAATTTTTTAATGGCAATATTAAAGGTGGTTTATTGCGGTAAAGATATGTTAGGATAGTGCGCTGTATCTGCATAAAGGGGTGGAAATGTTGGGGAAATTTTGGATGTGGGCGAAAAGATTGCTAATTTTGTGGGTAGATGTGGAACTGGTTACTTTAGGGGACTTCTAAAAATCACTACAATTATGGCGACTAATAAGCACGCTTTGATTCGTTATCAGGCGTTGGATAAATGTTTTTCGAACTTTGGGCGTAAATTCTTTATTGAGGATTTGATAGATGTGTGTGCCGCTGCTATCTTTGATTTTACTGGGGTGGAGGACGGTGTTAAGCGGCGTCAGATTTTCGACGATATAACCTTTATGGAGAGCGAGGAGGGCTATTCTATACCCCTTGTTCGCCATAAGGAGGGTCTTAGAACCTATTACCGCTATGAGGATAAAGAGTTCTCGATAAACCAACAGCCTTTATCTCGCTCCGAATCAGAGCAGTTGCAGAGCACTATGCTGATGCTATCGAGGTTTAAGGGGCTGCCGCAGTTCGATTGGCTGGAGGAATCGTTGGCTCGTTTTGAGACTAACTTCAAGCTCGAACATCAAGATGCTGAGAATATCGTATTCTTTGAACAGAATCCATATTTGCGTGGTCTGGAACATTTCTCTGCATTTTTTGCTGCTACACTTGCCCGTCAGCCGCTATCAATTGATTATCACCCTGCGTTTGGCAAGGTGCGCTCTTACATTATTCATCCTTATGCTCTCAAGCAGCACGCCTCTCGCTGGTATATTGTAGGGCTTTCTGTGGTCGAGGGGGCGGAAAATAGGTTGCGTATCTTTGCCATTGATAGAGTAGATAGGTTTGAAACCCTTGCAGTCGATTTTATTCCAAACACGATGTTAGACCTAGAGGATTATTTTGATGACATCCTAGGTGTTACCATAAACGTGGATGCAAAGCCCGAACGCATTAGGCTAAAAGTAGATTTCCGAAGTTATAATTTCATCTCAACCAAGCCGCTGCATCATTCCCAAAAGCTAGTAAACAGTGGCGAAGGCTATGTTGTAGTAGAGCTAAAGATAGCCTATAACTACGAGCTAGAAACCGCTCTATTAGAATTCGCCGATACAGTCGAAATACTAGAACCCCAGCACCTCAGAGACCGCATCCGAGAGCGTGCCCAGAAAATTATCGCAACAAACAGATAAGGCTTTGCCCCACTAAAGAAAAATTATGAAAAAGAAGGAAATGCAACTGATGCTGTCAGAGAGGTTTATTGGGCGATTGGCTGATGGTGATGAGAGTTGGTGCGTAGAGTAAGGGATTGGAGGTGTAGAATGTATATTTGGGGTCAAATAAGCTGCTAGATGCTAAAAAAGAAGCACTTAAAATTTTATAATATTTAATAACTAAATCTAACAAAATTATGGAACTGGAAGATCTTGACAGGGTAGTACAATCCGTTGGATCGAAAAATTTTCTTAAATACTTCGATCTGTTTTGGGATAATTATATGATTCGTTCAAATAGCGTTTTTCGAGAAGCATTCAAAGATGAACCTTGGACTGAATCGTCTAAAAATACAATTATTTCAAAAGGAAAAGCAATTTTTAAAAGCGGATTAGTCGCAGAAGTGTTAGACGATTTATCTAAATCAACGGACACTGCTATATCGGCAAAAGCTACTGAGACTCTAAAACGATACCTCAGGGCTTGCGAGAAAATCGAGGATTATTTATAGGCAAGAGAACCAGGGGTGGTTTTGTATTTGTTAGATACCTGTCGTGTGTCTTTGTAGCTATGCCCTTGGTTTGATGCTATTAGTATTTCTATGTTTGCTTCTTATGTGAATCTTTTTTTGTGCTTTGTGTGGATAGGGTGCATAGGGGGTGTTTATCTTTGTGCTGTAAACTTTTAGGCGTTTTAGTGTTTAACCTTTTAATGTATTATGGCTATGGGTTATGATTTTGAATTTGATTATCTCATTATGGATGACACTGATGAGGTGCGGGAACGTGAGAGACAACGGCAGCAGGAGGAGGAAGACGAAGAGGAGGACGAGGACGATTAGGCTGTGTTTAACCCCCAAAAAAAATGATGCAGTTTCCTTGGGGGGTGCTGATTGAAGAGTTGAGGGGGTATGATCTACATACCCTCTAGCTCTTCGTTGATTTCAGCGATATTTTTGGCGGTGAAGCCTAGATATTTTGGGTCAAATATCACGTCTTCTTCTATTTGTAGCCAATCTCGCATTCTGTTATATTCAGGATGTGCGGGGTTCTCTAGAATCATTTTTAAACGTTCGTAGCCGTATATTCCGCCGCAATCATCGGGCGGAGCTAGGTTTCTGCCTGTGATGAACTTCGCTCGTGTTTCTTCGAGTGGTTCGATGAATTTTTCAAGTAGAATAGTGTGCTCCCAGCCATCAGAAAAATCATATTCATATTTGCATTTGTCACCCACCTTTGTAAAGAAATCGCCTATACATAATTCCTCATAATCATCGGTGTCGTTATTGAAAAAGTCGTCTTCGTAAGGGACGCTCGCTCTTATTGTATCGTTAGAAAACATATGCATATGGTGTCCCATCCAAGGCATAACTAGCCAGATAACTTCGTTCATATCCTCTAATGATAGAGAGGGGTCTACAATTACACGTCGCCAGACTTGCGGTTTAGTGCCGTTCAGCGAGATTTTTAGTTGTAGATACTCCGTGTGTTTAGGTCGTGTTTCCTGTTTAGTTGACTTTTTTCTATTTGGATAGCATTGTTTTGTAGTCCCTTTGGCATCTATGGCGTCGTTGTATTGTGTTATAATCTTTTCGAACATCTCCTCTATTGCCTTAAAGTCTATACTGGATTCAGATTTTTTCTTTGCCATTTTATTATTAGTTTTGATTTATGTTAGCTACTTGTTTGAAGTATTATGCAAATTAAGGGCAGTCACTCCAACTGCTAAGGTAATAATTTTTATTGAAATTTCCATAATTTTTTTGCCATAACATCATAATTGATGAAAACTCTTTTATATTGAGCCGCTTGTCCGCAAATAGCAATCTATCCAAAATCGCTCCCGTTAAGTGTTTAATCTTTAATTATAGGCTTTAACTATATGTAGGTACGTATTTACTGCGGATATGTGCAAATAGTTATATAAAAATTGTGTTTTATAATTTATTTATTTAACTTTGTGGTAATAATTTATATAACAAAAAATGATGTGATAATTTAATAAAAGATATATTTCAGTAAATAGTGTTTGCTTTTTACAAGTAGTTTTCATAAATCGCCAATTTTCGAAAACACCTACTGTAGTAATAAGTGGATGCTTACACCAAATGGTGTGGGCTTTCCTTGTTTGTAGGTGTAGGTGTTTGGCGATACCTTGAAAATTCAACAAGGTGCTCGCACCTTTTTTGTTAATGCAAATGTATACAAATTAAGAGTAAGATTCAGCTTCCGCAAGGCTTGTGGAGTATTTATTTATCGTGATTTTATATATATCTTTGCCTGAGATTATATTAATTTACTTAAAACAGAACTAATATTATGGGACTATTTAACTTTTTTAAGAGCAATAAAACAGATAGTATGCAGATGTTCAACGCTCAAATCCTTCCTTCGAGGGGTTCGTCATATGTGGTAGATGAGAACGGAGAGCCATTGGTAGTTTACTATCGAGAAAATTCTAAGCTTTTTGTTAATAGAGCTATTGGTAATGAGTCAATCTCATATTTCTTGAATATTCGTCGTCCGCTGCTTGTTGATGTAGCAGGAATAGCGCAAGTTGATCTGCCTCCTATACCATCTGAATGTGATGGTGTAATATTGAAAGGCTATGGGGTATATCAATCCACTGCTTTTATTGTACGAAACTTTGATACTCAAGTAATGAGTTCTCCTTGTAATGTTACGTCATTGTAAAAATGTTTAATCACTTAAGGAATATCCAAATATGAAATCTACATCAATTACATTAATTATAATACTGGCTGCTTTAATATCCTTTTCGATCTTAGGTATATATTATGACAGTAGTAAAGCTAATAAAAATAATGGAGCTGGATTTATTCACAATTTCATTGAATATGGATTTAGTATTGAAGCACCCTGTCAGATGCAAGATGTTTCTTCTCAATCCAATTTGGATTGTCTTGTAAATTATGCAGGCACAACTGATAAAAATGATTTGTCCAAAATGGCTTTTTATCAACTGATGGTTATCAGGCTGCCTGTTGGGTATAAAGATTTAGCTGCTGATAAATTAAAAATAGCTGTAGATTCAAAGTTAAAGGAAGTTACTAATAACTTTACCCAACGGAAATCAATAACATTCGGTTATGAGGGATATAAAGGTTATGAGGTCAAAACCAGGCACAATAATATGGATCAAGTTGGTGTGTTCTTTTTTAATAATGAAAATTTGATAATAGCACTTACTGTGATTTCTAATAATGACATCGAGCAAAAATTCAATAAATTCACAAATGGTTTTTCCTCTAGCTCAAATACTAAACCTGTTGTTACAAGAGAAAGTGTTGAACCAGAGAATTATAGTGCACAAAATTTAGATTTTGGATACTCGTTTTCTTTGCCTTGTAAACTTGAAAAGATGCAGCAAAGCGGTTTTGATTATACTTATATTGGAGGAATAAATAAGGAGAATCCTGAAACTGGTATTATATATAAAGTATGTGCTAACAAATTTCCACAATCATATTCATCAATGTTAAATTATGATAAGAAAGCTATTAAAAATAATATATTAAATTACATAAAGTCGAAGGGTGATTATAAAGAGATGCGTCTACCTATAAAAAATTATTGTTCATATGCTTTTGATTACACTGAGAGTAATTATAAAGTAAAGGAATGTTTGATTCTTGTCGACGAATATCTTATTGAGCTAATTATGTTTTCTATGATTCCATTTGAATCTTATTTTGATGAATTTTGTAGAAGTATTCGTGAAATATAACATATTTATTGTATTATATATAATTGCTTCAATCTATAAAGACAATGAGAACTTTATTTAATAAATTGTTTCGAAAATCCGAAAATATAAAAATTGACATATCTCAAGAATATTGGGATATGCGGATGGAATATGATAATAATTATGGTTTCAGAAGATTATTTTTTCCTAAGAGTTTATTTCCAAATCCAGTAGAAACGCAGATTATATTTATCCAAGGAAATAGAGATGAAGATATTGAGTGCAATCGCTTTTTTAAAGAGAATCTTAATGAAGTAAAAGAACTATTCAGAGTGCGAGGCTACGATTTTTTTTATCTTCCAGAATTCGAAAATAATATTACAGAATTTATAAGGTACAATAAACCAGATGTAAGTCCCGAAGAGATAGCCAATATCGCAAGTGCAGCTCAAAATTATGATTTTGATATAATTAACTATGCTGAGAATAAAGAGGTGATGAAATCACAGTCGTCTGCATTTATCCGCTATGTTAGTTCAGATTGTTCGGATAATAGTGACTCAGGTACATACTACTCATTTTCCTATTTTGAGATAAAGCCATTTGCTAAACCAGACTATATATCATATAAGGATGTAATTAATTGGTATTTACGTGGAGTTATCGGTGGGATTGTGTTCTATAGTCTAGTAAAACCGAAAATAGAAGATACCGCAGATTATTTTTTCTCAGATGATACACAAAAATTAATCAGTGAAGTTAGGGATAAGCTCGCTCTTTTGCGACAACAAGGAGTTAGTGAGATGTTATTAATGGAGTTGTTTGAGCCAACTGAGAAATTAAGTGCCCTTTATATTGATTGTGATTATCGAATATTTTTGCCAGATTACAATAATGTGGAGATAAAGATGGAGCCCCTTAATAAGGCTGTGTTTTTCTTGTTTCTGCGACACAATGAGGGGATTTTATTTAAGCACCTTATTGACTACAGAGATGAGCTCGCTGAAATATATGAGAAAATAACGAGATGTAAGTGTGACGAAAAACAGCATAAAAGTATTGAGCGCATATGCGATTCAACAAGCAACTCCATTAATGAAAAGTGTGCACGCATAAGAGAAGCTTTCTTGCAACATTTCGACGAGCGGTTAGCTAAGAACTACTATGTAACAGGCGAACGAGGCGAAGTAAAGAGCATAAAACTCTCTAAAAAACTTGTAAAATGGGAGTAATGAATTATTAATAATGTATCTGCTTATGCTTGTAATATAAATATATAAAAAATGAGATTATGATGTACAATGTGTGGAATGCCATATTAGGGTGGTTTAGTAATTTGGCTCAAAGAGACAAGCTAATTCGGGAATTTAATAAGGCTGCAAAAGAGTCATTTGTATTGGGGTTGGTGCCAACTCTACTAAAATCAAAAAAATCAAAAGGTTATAGTCTCTATAAACATAAATACTCAAACTGGCTATGCTCAGGGTTTAGAGTCGAGGCATTTGCGGGAAGGGTGCTGTCTAAAAATGAGGTTATATCTATTGCTGAAGTTGTACTTGCTGATGACGCACTAGTAAGGAATCTTGTCGTTTTAGGTTTCGATACCTTAGAGGTTCACGGAGAAGAAGCTAATTTTGGTTGTCGTTGGCAACTAAAGGATTATATGTTATTAAAGTCTTAATAATTGGAATATGAGAAATAGTGTAGAGTTAACGATGCGTGAGGTTGTTAGCCTTAGCGTTGATGTGCAATGGTATGATAATATATGGTTGTGGATTTCTATTGTAGAAATTGTGGTTATATTTATTCTTGTAGTATATATGAAAAATAGGTCTAGTAAAACTGTAGGTAGAGATTCTAAAACTCAAGTCTTGTCGTCGGATGTTGATTTTGGTAATATAGTTAGGAGCTCCTTTTATGCTGCAGAGCTTTATAAAAAATTAATAGTTTTATGTCATCCTGATCGCTTTTTGGATCCAATATTAAATAGAGAAGCAAATTTAATTTCTCAAGAAATTATGCAGAACAGAACAAATCTTAAAAGACTCGAAGAATTGAAAATAAAGGCTATTGAGTTGTTGAATGTTAAACTTTAAAATATAACTATTATGGAAATTTTAATCCCAAACTTAATTGTGTCGTTATTGCTTGCTCTATTGGGCAGGAATCGTAAAATTGGATATGGCTGGAGCTTTGTGCTGTGCTTAGTCTTGTCGCCATTAATAGGGCTAATAATTATATTATGCTCAAAGAAAAAAGATGTTGAGTTTGTCAATGTGTCTAATCAAAAATAATAAAAGTATGAAAGTTGGTGGTATAATATTATTAGCTCTTGGAGCCCTTAATTTTGTTGTTGCTCTTGCAGCTATGGGATCAGAGGCGTCTTCGGATCTCGTTGGTCAAAAGTTAGGTAGTGCAGTAATGCTTTGTGTTATAGGAATGTTTCTATTGTATTTGGCTAAGAAGAAAGTGGATGAGAAGAATGAAAGAGACGAATGGAATAAGTAATAACTGTATTTATACAGGTCTACTCTCGAAAGCTAACTGGGAGATATTAATAATGTCTGTTAATGTGCGTATTTGAGTGGTGGATATAAAAGTTAAGTATGTGTTTAACTATAAATGATAAATATGTAATTATTGTTTAGATGATTTGGGTTCATATGACTTATGTTGTGAATCAGTTATTCTCATATTGATATGAATAATGATGTGCTTACATTGGGGATTGATGTGGAAATGATAGTTAATCCTATCTAGGTAATAGCGTTTTCTAAAATCGAGAAGTAGTTTGTTAATGTGTTGTGTGCTGCGTGTGGAGTGCTTCAGATAGAATCATAGAGAATTTTCGTTTAATTTAGCTTTTGTGAAAGACTTGTAGTTTTTTGGGGATGAGCTTTTTTGGGGAGCTGTTGACGGTGATGCGTTGATGGCTCTTTTTTTTGTGTCTTGTTATTTGGGGTGGGTTTTGGGGTGAGTTTTGGTATGGTTTTTGATTGTTTTATTGGGGTTGTGGATTTTTTTGTTGGAGGAGTTTTTTTGAATTTTTTTCTGGTGAGATTTGGTTTTGTAATTATTTTATACTATGTTTGCAGAGTGATATTGTAGTGAGTGGGTGGTTTTGGTGTGATTGAGTGGGTGTGTTATGTTGTGGTTTTGTGATTTTTAAGGTGTGTGGGCTTGATGTTGGGCGGATTTTTGGAAGTGTATTTTTGTTAATTATTAAATTGTATATTTTATGTATAGGACGGAAATTACAGGGCAGTCTGTTGCTATTTCTAAGGTTTTGCATATTGTGGAGCGGCTGGCTAGTACTTCTTCTCGGGTGCTTATCACTGGGGAGAACGGTACGGGGAAGGAGGTTGTGGCTCGGATGATTCATCGCAGTGGGCAGGGTCGTCATAGTCAGTTCGTTGCGGTGAACTGTGCGGCGATACCTTCGGAGCTGATTGACAGTGAACTCTTTGGCTATGAGAAGGGGGCGTTTACTGGGGCTATGAAACAATATAAGGGGAAGTTCGAGCAGGCGGATGGTGGTACGATTTTTCTTGATGAGGTAGGCGATATGAGCCTTAGTGCTCAGGCTAAGGTATTAAGGGTGCTTCAAGAGGGGAAGGTTACTCGCATCGGGGGTGAGAGGGAGATACCTGTGAATGTGAGGGTTATTTCGGCTACAAATAAGGATTTGCGCAGTGAGGTTCTGGAGCATACTTTTCGGGAGGATTTGTATCATCGCCTCAGTGTGATTGAACTCTGTATGCCGTCGTTGCGTGAGCGTAAGGAGGATATCCCAGAGCTGGTTTCATATTTTATCCGTACCATCTCTCATAGTCTCGACAGAACGCCTCCTCGTATTACGTCGGGTGCGCTACGTGCTCTTATAGAGAGGCGTTGGCCTGGGAATATTCGTCAGTTGAGCAATAATATTGAACGGCTAATTGTCCTTTGTGAGAATCCTCAGGAGATAACTCTTTCAGATGTTCGTACGCTGTGCACTTAAAGTGGAGCTACGAGACCCATAATCAATTTATTCCTACTGATAACGATAAAATTTCATATCTATATATTTGCATAATTAAATAGTATTGAGTAATTTTGCTCATAATATTGAGTAAAATGTAAAAAGATGATAGAAAGAACTTATTTGCAGAGTCTTAGAGATAGAATGAATGAGCAAAGAATGTTCATTCAAGTTATAGTTGGGCCTCGACAAGTTGGTAAAACAACTATGGTAAACCAACTTTTGGAGCAAACAGATAAAAATTTCATATTTGAATCAGCTGATGCCGTGGGTTCTGCAAGCACGGTCTGGCTTACGCAAATTTGGGACTCTGCACGAGTTAGAATGCAGATAAATAACCTTGACGAGTTTTGGATTATTATAGACGAGATTCAAAAAATCGAGGGTTGGAGTGAAACTGTCAAACTCAACTGGGATAAGGATACTAACGAGAAACGTAAAATTAAAGTTATCTTGCTTGGCTCTTCACGTCTCTTAATTCAAAAAGGGCTTACAGAATCCTTGGCTGGAAGATTCGAAAAGACTTATTTGGGGCATTGGTCGTTTGATGAGATGCAACGTGCTTTTGGATGGAGTTTAGAACAGTATATTTATTATGGTGGCTATCCTGGGTCAGCACCTCTTATCTCTGACGAAAAAAGATGGAAGAGTTATATCCTTGATGCTTTGATTGAGGCAAGTATATCAAAGGATATTCTTATGCTCACACGTGTAGACAAACCTGCACTATTAAAACGATTGTTTGAGCTGGGTTCTATATATTCAGGGCAGATTCTTTCGCTCACAAAACTTATTGGTGAGATGCAAGACGCAGGAAATACGACAACTTTAACTCATTATCTTTCATTGCTTTCAGACTGTGGACTATTGGGCGGTGTAAGCAAATATGCAGGCGAAGAAGTCCGTTCTCGTGCATCACAGCCAAAATTCCAAGTATATAATAATGCGCTTTTGACTTCGCAAAGCCGTGATTCTTTTGAAAATGTAATTCTAAACCCCAAACAGTGGGGTCGTTTAGTTGAATCTTCTGTAGGTGCGCATTTAATTAATTTTGCTGCAATTGAAAGATATAATTTACATTATTGGAGGGAACGAAATGATGAGGTTGATTTTGTAATGGAATTGAAAGGTAAACTTGTGGGGATAGAGGTTAAAAGTGGCAGAAGGGGCGAAAATAAAGGAATGAAGATTTTTGCTGAGAAATTCAACCCCGAAAAGGTTATAGTAGTTGGAACAGGTGGAATCCCACTTGACGAGTTTTTATCAATGAATCCTGTCGATTTGTTTCTTTAGGTTATAAGGGGAGCTCTAGTCACTCCGTAAAGTAATTATTAGTGCAGTATTCCACCTAAATTTACATTTTTAATGTTAGGAAATTAGAGAGATAAAGATTAACTTTGTAGAAACAACTCCACTAATTAAACACCTGGGTTCTGTTGCATTTGCAGGTTGAATTCAGCCTCTGTTTAATTCCAATTCAGAAGTAGTAGCGGATAGTGCTTTTAAGTTTGATGCCTTTACGCAAGATGAGCACATTCGTTATATGGAGTGCGCTCTACAAACAGACTCTACATTTGTTATATCTTTCAAAAAAATTGAAAAATACACTGAGCAGTAGTACGTACAATATGCAGGGTGTTAATATGTTAGTCCGAACATCCATAGGGGTATGGTGTTTGAAAAGCCACTTTCTATGTCGTCTTTAACGATATAGTTATTGTCAATACCCTCGATTTGTTTCGAGCCTTTCTTGCGCCCACCTATCTCAAATGTCTTGTTGCCTACCTTAAAGTCGGACTCTTTTGAGGCTATTATATCTGAGAAAACTCGGACTTGGTTCATAAAGAATGTTTCACGAATATTGCCTATCTCGGCACTCTCGCTGGCAAGAGTATAGATGATATTTGTGTTGTCTAGATAAATCTTGTTGACCTTACCAAGCCCTTTGATGCCGCCCGTTGAATCTCTTAATTGTGCAATAAGTCCTGCCTCTTCGATATAAAGCAAATAGTCGGCAATGCTATTTCTGCTTGCCACTAGCGAAGTTGCTATTGAGCTGATATTCGGTTTGAAAGGCACGCTCTTAGAGATAATCATTAATAGCTGCTTTAACTTTCGTGCTGTCGAGATGTTAAGGTCGCCATACATCGGAATATCAGTTTCTATTGTCTGACGGATAATCTGAAGCAGGCGAGTTTCGAAATTACTTTCGCCAGAGAAAGGGTAGTAACCACGTTTTAGATAGTCGCTAAAGTAAGCAAGTGGTTTAAAATCGCTAGCCCAAGTTACCTTATGAGATAGAATTTCATCAAGTGAATATCTCGGGATTTTTATACTATGAAATAGCTCAAGATACTCTCTAAACGAAAGTCCCTGCATATTATACATAATGGCACGACGGCTCAAATCCGATGCACCTTTATTAATGTCAAGCACCGATGAGCCAGTAAAGATAACTCTCAATTCTGAGTGATAGTCATAAATCAGTTTAAGTTCCCTTGACCAGTCTTTATATTTATGAATTTCGTCGATAAATAGGTGTGTGCCGCCCATCTTTACAAATTTATCCGCAAGATCAATAAGGCGGTTGTCAGCAAAGAAAAAGTCCTCAGCTGTAACATATAGGGTTGTGGCAGTGTTAAGTTTTTCCTTAATATGCTGAAGAAGCATAGTCGTCTTACCCACACCACGAGGACCAGTGATGCCCACCATACGAGCATCCCAATCAATCTCTTGGTATTGATAACGATAAAATCCAGAGTCAGTACCTCGAATTAATTTGCTGAAATTTTCCTGTAATTTTTCCATAGCCGTAACTTATTTTCTGCAAATATAATGATTTTTGCTCAATGAGAGAGCAAAAATCGTTAAAAATTGCTCATAGAGAGAGCAGTTTGCTTTAGGATAGGTGTGGGCTAGTGGTGTGGGCTAGTGGTGTGGGCTAGTGGGAATCGGTCTTTGGGTGCTGCTTGTATTTGAGTTTGCGCTCCTTCCACTGCTGGCGTGCTAACTGCTGCATATCCTCAACTGTATCCTTTTCGTCTATAATCTCTAGACCCAAAATCGTCTCTACTACATCTTCCATTGTTATTACTCCCTCGAATGAGCCATACTCATTTACTACAAGTGCTATATGCTCCTTTGATGCTAGTAGCTTCTCCCAAGCTGCCGATACTGTCTCGTGCTCATATAGTGCCATTACAGGGCGGCTAATGTCCGATAGGCGTGTTTCGAACTTGTCCTCAGCGAGTGCTTCCAATACATCCTTATAAAGTACATAACCTGTAATGAAATCCCTCTCCTCGCCAAATAGTGGAATGCGTGAATAAGGCCCCGTACTGTCATTGTCATAAAACTCCTTAATTGTCAACCCCTCATAAGCAGTCGAGGTCACAATGCGTGGTGTCATAACATCTCGTACCTCTATCTTATTGAGCTTTATCAAATTCTGGATTATCAAATTCTCACTAGACTGTATCACACCCTCTCTCTCTCCTACATCCACCATAGCAGATACCTCCTCACGGCTTATAGATGCCTCATTGTCGTGGCGTGTAAATATTCGTGTGATAAACTCCGAAAACCATACCAGTGGATAGCACATAATTATCAGCACTCGTATAACACGTGCCGATGGAAGTGCTAAAGTGCGCCAATAATTCGCCCCTATCGTCTTTGGAATAATCTCAGATACCACAAGTATCAAAACCGTCAAAACTGCCGAAATAACCGCAAAATACTCGCTGCCAAAGACCCTGCCTGCCTCAGCTCCTACACCTGCCGCTCCTATCGTATGGGCAATTGTGTTAAGAGATAAGATTGCCGAAATGGGACGGTCGATATCCGCCTTCTGCTTCTGTAAAAGCTCCGAACTCCTAGCCCCCTCCTTTACCTTTATCGAAATAAAAGACATAGGGGTGGATAAAAGAACTGCTTCCAATATGGAGCATACGAACGATATGCCAAGGGCTATAAATAGATAAACTAATACTAGTGTCACGGGCTATTGTGATTTGTTATTTAAAAAAGATATTCTACGTTCTAAAGGGAAGGCTACACTCCTCCCAAAAGCTTACTGTTCTTACCTTACGCCTCTCTCTCTCTCTCTCTCTCTCTCTCTCTAGTTCAAGAGAAAAAGAAAAGGCTGCAAAGCGAAACGTTCTGCAACCTTTAAATTTCGGTAAGTTGTCTTCTGAGAAACTTACTCAGCTTCGATTGCCTCTAGTGGACAAACATCTGCACAAGAACCGCAGTCAATACATACTGATGGGTCGATTACATAAAAATCGCCTGCTGAGATTGCTTCAACTGGACATTCGTCAATGCAAGTACCACAAGCACTACATTGATCTGGATTAATTTTGTAAGCCATTGTTTAAAATTTTTTGATGAACTGATATTTTTTTCTTTTTTTCTTTGTAATGTGATTCTCTCTCACATCACTTTTCACGACAAAGATAGTATTATTTTTGTTTCCAACGAAAAAAATTGTTGTTTTTTAGTCCTAACTTATCCAAAATGCGTTCCACAATTGTGTCAACTATATCTTCCAAAGTCACAGGTGAACTATAAAAAGAAGGCGACGCAGGAAGGATTACTGCCCCTGCCTCGCTCAGCGCAGTGAGATTGCGCAGGTGAATAAGTGATAGCGGACTCTCCCTTACGACGACGATAAGTTGTTTCTGCTCTTTGAGTTGTACATCTGCTGCACGTTCAAGTAGGGTAGAGCTTATCCCCGTAGCTATTCTAGAGGCACTCCCCACCGAACAAGGCACTACAACCATTGCATCGGCTGAATTCGAGCCGCTAGCGATATCGCAGAAAAAAGACCTATTATTAAGTATCTCTACCTTCGAGCCATAGCTTTCCATAGGATTTACCTCTGGAAGTTCCCATTCCCAAACCTTAGCTCCGCTATCCGTAAAGATAAGATAAACCTTAGAAACCTTGTCGCTCTGTGTAAGCGCATAAAGCAAGCGGTGCGCATATATCGCACCGCTCGCTCCTGTTACTGCTACTGTTATTCTCACGTTTGTTTAGAATTTTAAAAAATATTCTACCCTACAAGAACGACATCTCAGAGCCATACTCCAACATCTGTTCTACATAGCCTTGGGTATATGAAAGGGTAATGTCTACAATTTCGCCATTCTCCTCAATCACATTGTACTGAGGATTAACAAATCCCGAATAAGGAGCAACTCCTAGTGCCTTGTAGCGAGCTAGTACCTCTTTGTGTAGTTCTGGGTCAATCTTAACGCCATACTTCTCGATAAGTGCCTTACAAGCGTCATAGTCGCCCTCGCTCTTGATGCGCTGAACCTCTTTAAGCTGTTCGCCAAAGATTGTACGAAGTTTAGCATAATCGTTAATCTTCACATAGGTCTTACCCTCGATTTTAACCATTTCGATAACCTTGTCCTCTTTGCCCATATCAATAGCCCAATTTGCGATAACTGCACGGTCACGCATATGTGCCTCCTCGATATCGTCGCCAAGGTTTACACGTGTGATTTGAGTTAGTGCACCGTTCATAATTGAGTTGTAGTATGTCTCTTTTGCGAGTTCTTCGCTAGGAACAATTCCGAGTTCAATCATTTTAGGGTCAGCGATATAGTACAGTGCGAAAAGGTCTGCACGTGCCTCTTCGAGTGTAGAACTGTAATTTTTAAGCTCGTCACCCTTTACGCCCTCGGCTAGTTTGCCGCTTGCGTGACCTAGGCACTCGTGAAGGTCTGTGTGTAGGTTATTAGCTAGTGAGCCATATTCCGCTTTTCTGCCTCTTTCGATATCGTCGATTAGGAACTCCTCGGCAAAGCCATTGCCTTGTGATGCTTGTTCATAGGCATCTGTGATGTTTGCAATAGTAACTGATTTGCTACCGTGGTCACGGCGAATCCAGTCTGCATTTGGTAGGTTAATACCAATAGGCGTTGCAGGGTAACAATCGCCCCCTAGCATTGCGACAGTGATAACCTTTGCAGAGATGCCCTTCACGTGGTCTTTCTTATATTTGTCGTCGATTGGAGAGTTTTTCTCGAACCACTCAGCGTTCTCTGAAATGATTCTTGTACGCTCAGATGCTTCGATATCTTTGAAGTTTACGATACCCTCCCAAGTGGCTTTACGTCCAAGAGGGTCGGTGTATGTTTCGGTAAAGCCGTTAACGAAGTCTATCTGACCGCCATTGTCCTTTGTCCATAGCACGTTATAGGTGTCATAATCTTTTAGAGAGCCTGTCTCGTATTGTTTGATAAGAGCCTCAATGGTTTGACGCTGGTGGTCGTTTTCGGCAACGGTGACTGCCTTTTCTAGCCATTTGATAGTTTCTTTGATAGGCTCAGAGTATATGCCGTCAACTTTCCAAGGCTTTTCTACGATTTTGCCATTTTCCTTTACGACTGTTGTGTTTAGTCCATAAGAGATTGGCTGCATATCGGTTGAGTCATAAATCGAAGCGTAGTATTTTTCTACCTCTTTCTCTGTAACACCTTCGTAGAAGTTAACAGCAGAGGTAAGAACTAGGTCTACACCTTCTGCTTGGTTTAGGCGTTTTGGGTAGAAGGTCGAGTCGAAGATAACCTTGCCTAGAATCTCCATCTCTTTGCTAGTTGCCCCCCATTTGTCTTGAGGTGTGCGAGTGAGTAGCTTTTCGAAAAAGTCTACCGAGAATTCAGGTGTAAACTTCACCTCCGAATAGTGGTGGTGAACACCATTTGCAAACCAAATTTTCTTTAGATATTTTTCAAATGCTAGAAATTCGCTATCGCTACGGTCTCCGTCGAAGTTTACGTACAGAGATTCCAGTGCCTTTTTCAGTGGGAGGTTATATTTGAAATTTTGGTCAAAGAGAATATCACGTCCTGTAATAGATGCCTTAGAAAGATAATATATAAGTTTCTTTTGGTCAAGTGAAAGTGATTCAAAGCCGTCAACTTTGTAACGAAGAATGTTAATGTCATCGAACTTGTCGATTTGCCACTCGAAAGTTTCGTCTGCACTCACTGCTGTTTTTTGCTCAGTGCCGCAGCCTACTTGAAGTAAAGCCATAGAAGCCATAGCTGGAATAAGGTGTTTTAGTTTCATAATAAATTTTCTTTAGGGTTCTTTGCCTATTGTTTAAAGAGATTCTTTTCGAAATTATCTATTCAGGGGAGTTCTAATAACTGGCTTTTTTTGATTTTTGATTATAAGGCTTTAGATTTGGATTTTTAAAAATGTAAGCGTAGGGTTCCTACGGTGCATTTTCAAAAATTCGAAGATGAAGTCTTAGAATCAAAAAGCATTAAAGTCCAGTTTTTAGAAGTTCCCTTCAGTGCCCCAAATTTTCGGGGCTGAGGAACAATTCTAAAAAATCTGCTTTTAAAAAAATAATTCTTTGTAGCGCAAAGGTATGAAAATTGTTCGAAATTTATTAACTTTGAGGCTTGAAACTTCGCTTTACTTTAAAAGTCTGTAAGTTTAAGGGGTGTTTGTATAGCTCCCGTTAGGTATTAGAATTTTACTTTAACTCACCTTTTTTTGACATATAATACGATGGATAAGAATCTACTCATACGTCTTCTGACAATTAATTCTAAGGTTGTTTTACCTGGTTTTGGTGCATTTTTGCATAAGGCTAAAGATAAACGTTCAATTTTCACACCGTTTCTTAAGAGTGACGATGGTCTTTTGACCTCTGAGGTTGCCAAGGAATATGGGGTAGAGGAGAGTGATGCTAAGGAAATTGTTGCTGAGTTCATCGAACATATTAAGTCTACTTTAGCTTCTACGGGTAAGTATTATTTTCAAGGTATTGGGACTTTGCAGAGGGACATTAACGATACGATAGGTTTTGTTATGGATCTCTCTAAGCAGATTCCTGGTGATGCAGAGGCGGTTTTGCCTGAAACTCCTATCTCTCAGACTGGTGGTGGCGTTCCTTGGCAACAGGGTAGTGTGGCTAGTGGTCAGCCTACACCGCAGCCTACACCGCAGCCTACTGGGCAGACTGTGGAGAGACCTCAGCAGCCCTCTCAGCAGCCTTCTCAGCAGCCTTCTCAGCAGCAGTCATCGCAGTCTCAGCAGGGGTCTGCTAATTTCCAGCAGCAATCTCGTGGCGTGCATCCAAATCCTATTACACCGCAGCCTATTGCTAGCCCTAGGGTGCAATTCTCTAATTCTGCGGCTCAGGGAGTGCCTACCGCTTCGGTAGAGCAGCAAACTACGCCTCCTCAGCCAGTCTCTCCGATGCGCCAGCCACGTCCTCAGAGACCTGTGCAAACGACACCTAGACCAGTGTCGCCTGTGGGTCAGACTGCAAGTCGTTCAGTGGGTCAAGCTCAAAGTCCTCAGCCATCTTATGGAGGGGCTACTCCTAGACCATCAGTTCAAAACCCTGCTCAGCCTTCTGCTAATAGGGCATCGGGGGCGGTGCGTCCTAGTGGTGATAATCGTTCGGGGAGACCTACTAGTGCTAAGCCACAGGGTCGTCAGTTGCCTCGTACTCCAGAGCCTCCACGTAAGAAGCGTAGGGGTGATGTATGGTTAGTGATGGCGATAATTGCGGCAGCGATTGTTATTACGATTATGGTTATAGGGATTTTAACTAGCCAACAGGTTGATGTTATGATGCCTTAAGGGTCTTTTATAGCCTCTTATATGAGACTAAAGAAACAGAGGGCTAGCAGCCTTTATTTCATAAAAATTTACCTAAACAAAAGGGGTCGAGCACGAAACTGCTCGACCCCTTTCCCTTCTATTTCCCTAGCTTGTTTTTTATAACTAGCTCAACTCGTTTAGTCAATTCCTTGAAACTTTCTCCCTTCACAGGATGCACCGCTGGCAAGAACTCAACCCTTATACGTGTTAAAAATCTAGGTATTCGCCATCGTGCCATTGTAGCACCCTCTGACCCTACAATCGCAACTGGTAAAATTGGCACGTTTAATTCCTTGCTAAGTATCGCAAAACTTTCTTTAAATTCCTTTAGCACAGCATCCTTTGAACGAGTTCCCTCTGGGAATATCATCACATTCTTGCCCTGACTCAGTACCTGATACATCTGCTGCAATGACCCTCGAACATTCTCGTTAATGTCCATAGTAATGATATTATTGCGACGTGTCATAAAGCGGCTAGCCCTAGACCTAAAGTGTTTTTCCTTTGCAAAGAAAAAGACATTGCGAACCATACGCCATCGAATCTTCGAGGTAATGAAAACGGGATCAAAACCGCTGCGATGATTTGCCACAAATATACAAGGGTCGCTAGGGATATTTTCAAGTCCATTACTGCGAAACTTGTATAGCAGATGAAAAGCATACTTGCTCAGATGGTGCATAAACCAATGTATTGCGCCCGAGCGTGGCAATTCCATATCCACCGCTGTATCTTTGAAAATCTTCTTCCAAGATACTGCTTCCCCCTGACGAGCTACCGCATTTTGTTCCACGTGATAAGATAACTTATTTAGCGTAGAGAGCATACTCATCTCATTCTCACGTATCTCAACACCGAAATACTCCTCAATATAAACCAAGAGCGAAACACGGCTAAGCGAGTCAAGGGCTAGGTCAATCTCGAAATGGTCGTCGCCACCTGCAAACTTCCCTGTTTCTCTATCTATAAACTCTTTGAGCTTTAAATAAATTTCGCTGCGCTCTGATACATCCTCACGTATAGTCTCCACTTCCTTCTCGGTGATTAGCGAAGAGAGCTTATAACGCTGAATTTTTCCAAGGCGTGTGCGTGGAATAGCCTGCGAGGTAATATGAAAGTTTCCAATACGCTTATAACCCATACAATTGCTGTTGTAAGCCTCTAAATCCTCTCGGATGCTCTGTTCTACACTTTTGCCAGTATTCGTTCTCACAGCGTCCATATCGGGCAGAACGATAGCCTGTAAAGTTCCCTCGTGCAGAAACACCGCCACTTCGTCACTATAAGTCGACATCGAGGCAAATGAGTGCTCAATCTCCACAGGGTTTATATTCTTGCCATTAGGCGTGACTATAATCTCTTTGATACGCCCAGTAACCCTAAGCCTGCCTCCGCTATCCAACTCGCCCACGTCGCCAGTATGAAGCCATCCGTTACGTATAATATCAGCTGTTTCGCTTTCTCTATTGTAATAGCCTTGCATTACATTTGGACCTTTTACCATTATTTCGTTAGTCTCATCTGCAAAGGTCATCTCCAGACCTGGAAGTAGCTTGCCGCAATAGCCAACCTTACGGTCGCCAGGACGTGTAAAAGCTATCATAGGAGCGCATTCGGTCATTCCGTAGCCTTCGAGTACGTAGAGCCCTAGAGCCTTGAATACAGAGCCTGTTTCGTGCGATAGGGCAGCTCCTCCGCAAACGAAGTATTCTACACATCCGCCAAACTTCTTGTGCACCGATTTAAAGACTCTCTTAGAAAACGATTGATTACCCACCCAGCTAGCCACCCTAAAGAGAGCTTTAGCTGCAAGGCTCGAATTAATCTTTTTCATAATCCCCTTAGCGAGTGCATCGAGTAGAAGCGGCACACCTATAATAGTAGTGATGCGCCCCTCTTGTAAAGTTTTGATGATAGACTCAGGTGCGAGGCTATCGGCTATATATACAGTTCCTCCGCTATAAATAGGGGCTAGCATAGCTCCTGCAAAGGCAAATACGTGGTGTAGCGGTAGCAGTAGAATCACACGTGAATCCTCTTTGAAGATTGGCACTTGGTTCGTCACCGCATCTACATTATACCAGTAATTTTCGTAGCTGAGCATTACCCCTTTCGGAGAACCAGTTGTGCCCGATGTGTATATTATCGAAACGGTTTGGTTCATATCTCGCATATACATTTCGACAATTGGCATATTCTCGATGCCGTTTGTGTCGATATCTTCGGTTGTTATGATAGGCGAGCTAAAGTCCTCTATATCCGAAATAGAGTCTCTAAAGAGTTCGACTTTGCTAGGTTGTACAACGATTATATCGGGACGGCAGTCCGCAACGATATATCGAATTTCTTTGGCAGTAGATGTAACATCGACTGGCACGACTATTGCGCCAAGTCTTAGCGTGGCATAAATAGTGAATATATATTCAGGAGTGTTTTCCGAGAAAACGAGTATCTTTTGAGGAGATTTTTGTATCGAAGAAAAATGTTCGCTATAGCGGAGCGAGTATTGTAAGAGTTCTGTGTAGCTATATTTTGTTCCTTTATATACGAGGGCTGTTTTGTCTCTTTTAATTAGCATAAAAATTTGTTAAAGTTTTTGATCTTGCTTCTTTAGTTTCTGATCCTTGCATATCAGAAACGTTGTGTTGTTGTTTTTAGTGCCCCTTCTATGTCTTGTTTTTGTAGTAATAGCTACTGTTTTCGGCTGTTTCTGTTCTTAGGCTTGTGCTTTTTGTTTGGGTTCTCAGTAGCTATTGTACTGCTAGGCAGAGCTATGTGTATCGTAGGGAGAAATTAGAAGTCTCAGTCAATAAAGTTAGAGGGAGGGGAATTATTTTTCAAAAATAATTCCCCTCCCTCCTAAGTTTTTGTCTTTGCCGTGCACAAGCGTGCTTCTCTTAGGTTTTGTTAGCGGCTCTATCGCACTATTGTTATGAGTGAAGGGTTGCTGACCTTTTCTTTGTTGTGGTAGACTGTTCTGGTGCTGTAAGGCGTGCTGCTGCCCCATTCGAAGTCATAGTCGAATTCGATTTCGTCATACGTGCCGTCACCCCACGCAATAATGAAGTAGCCAGAGAGGTCTTCTGAGCCATCAAATTCTCCGAACTTTAGTTTTTTGTCGCTAACGTATAGTCCGTACATATATGGCATATAAGCTTTTGAGGGATAGATACCGTCCATATCCACACCAAGGTGGAACTCTGTGCGGTCATAAATAATCATAATGTCATCACTCAGAATATTGCCGCTAGTATTTTCGTCCAGAAGGTTTTTGCCTCCATCGTCAACGATCTCGAAGCTAAAGACCAGAGGATAAATATCCCAAATCAAATCATCGTTCTGGGTTGTACAATTTGAGGTAAAGAGCACCAAACAACCGCAAATAAGAGTCATAAATAATCTTTTCATAGCGTTTTTAGGTATAAGGTTAATATATTGTTTCTCAGGCAAAGTTAACTAAAAACTTCTTAACTTCCAAATCCCCCCGCCCTCGCCCTCTTCTCACAGCCAGCAGAAGATAGAAATTTTCAAAGGTGTTTGCTTTTTAATGCTTAATGGCTAGCTCCACCACGCTAAGAGCTTGACCCTAAAATTATTTTGATATTTAAAAATTAAATACTACATTTGCAACGAGATAGGAGAGAAAACCTATCGTTATAGCATTTTGCTATTATTATGAATTGAGAAAATCGCCAATTTAATCAGTATTCCAGTAATAATAGGTAAGATGCTCACGGTTTACGTGGGCTTTACTTATATGGAATATGGGTGTTTGGCGATGCCTCTCGATCAAGTAAGTATCGCCTGCGTTTTTGGTTCTTACCGCTTTTAGGTTATTCCATAACAAATACAATATAATTACTCAACTTATAAAAACTCAAAAAAATGAAACGAAATCTTTTTAAATTTGCGCTGCTCTTTTTTGCTGCGCTTGTTGTTTGCTCGTGCGAAGAGAGCGAAATTGAACCCGAAAACCCTAACGTAGACCCTGAGGAGGAAACAACCGTGGGCGAAGAAACGACAGTTGCCGACCTGCAAGCGGGGAATTACCCTACATCTGACATCTGGATTATAACAGATGAGACAATCCCTGAGAATGCCTTCTATGGCTCTGATGGCTCTACACTTGATCTTGGCGACCGCCAAATCTCTATCACCTATCCTAATGCTAAAACGGTTGGGGCTTATGCTTTCTATAACTGTACAGCCCTGGTGGAAATTGGGCTTCCTAGTGCGACCTTGATTGGCGAGAAGGCTTTTTATGAGTGTACCGCACTCAAAACAATTGATATGACTAGCACTACGGCTAGTGAAAGCGCTGAATCGTCTGATGTGGCTTCGACAAAAACCACAGAGACCTCTGATGCAACGATTATTGAGGATTACGCTTTTTATGGCTGTAGCTCGCTCACAGCGATAGAAATGCCTAAAGTAATTTCTATCGGAGCGTACGCTTTTTCGGAATGTGCCGCCCTTGCGACCGCAGAAATTTCATCTGTGACCTCTATTGGCGATTGTGTATTTTATGCTTGCCCTGCACTTTCTAGTTTCGAGATTGCGACCGATTCAAAACTAACAGCTATCGGAAACGACATTCTAAGCAGCGAAACCACGCCCAACATCGACCTAACAATAGGCAGCGAAAACGACGATGTAGATGCAGATGCCAAAACCTGGAACGGCTATACTTTCAAATCCATAACAGTGAGCAAAACCACTGGCGAAGAAACAACAGTTGCCGAACTCCAAGCAGGGAACTTCCCAACCTCCGACTACTGGATTATCACTGATGAGACAATCCCAGATTATGCATTCTACTTGACCTATTCAACACTAGATATAGGTGACCGCCAAATACATATAACCTGCCCAAATGCTACTTCTATTGGAAAATGTGCTTTTCAGGGCTGCAATTTCCCAACTACGTTAGAGGCTCCAAATGCAACTTCGATTGGAGGTTATGCTTTTAACGGTTGTCTTAATCTTACAATAGCGAAATTTCCTAATGTGACTTCTATTGGATACCAAGCTTTCTTCTGTTGTAGCTCACTGCTGACAACACTAGAACTTCCCAATGCGACTACGATTGGAGGACATGCATTTTATGCTTGTAGCTCCTTGCTGACGACACTAGAGCTTCCAAATGCAACTTCGATTGGAGATTACGCTTTGTCTAATTGCTCCGCCCTCACTACGGTTGACATATCAGCAATAGAGGATATTAACTGGGGTTGGTTGAACAGTTGCTATGAACTATCTACGGTTAAAACTAAAAATGCCACATATACAGCTGAAAATGGAATATTTTACAATGAAGACAAAACTATACTACACAAATATTTAGCAAACGTCAGCCTGACAGAATTTACTGCACCAAGTTCTGTATTAGAAATTTCAAATAATGCTTTTGGTAGTTGCACTACACTAGAGAGCATAGAGATTCCAAATGCAACTTCTATCGGGGAGAATGCTTTCTATTACTGCACTGCCCTAGAAAGCATAGAGATTCCAAATGCAACTTCTATCGGAGATAATGCTTTTTATAATTGCACCTCCATAGAAAGTATAGAGATTCCAAATGCAACTTCTATCGGAGATAATGCTTTTTATAATTGCACTGCCCTAGAGAGCATAGAGATTCTTCAAATTGAAACCATTGACTGGAATTGGTTTGTGTATTGTAATAAATTATCAAGTATTAAAACTAAGTATACAACTTACACTACTGAAGATGGAGCATTCTACAACGAGGACAAAACAACGTTATATAAATATTGTGGTATCGATGGGCAAACAGAATTCACGGCACCAAGTTCTGTTTTAGAAATTTCCGATTATGCTTTCTATTACTGCACTGCCCTAGAGAGCATAGAGATCCCTAATGCAGCTTCGATCGGAGATTATGCCTTCTATCGGTGCACCTCCCTAGAGAGCATAGAGATCCCTAATGCACTTTCAATAGGAAATTGGTCTTTTAGTATTAACACTACCCTAAAGAGTATAGAGATTCCAAATGCAACTTCTATCGGAGATAATGCTTTTTATAATTGCAATGCCCTAGAGAGCATAGAGATTCTTCAAATTGAAACCATTGACTGGAATTGGTTTATGTGTTGTAATAAACTATCAAGTATTGAAACTAAGACTACAACTTACACTGCTGAAGATGGAGTTTTCTACAACGAGGATAAAACAACGTTATATAAATATTGTGGTATTGATGGGCAAAAGAAATTCACTGCACCTAGCTCCGTAACAGAAATCTACGCTTATGCTTTTTTTTATTGTACCGACCTAACGAGCATAGAGATTCCTGATGCAACTACAATTGGAGATTATGCTTTTTATGGTTGTTACAACGCAATGACTATTAGCCTACCATCTGTAAATTCAATTGGGAAATATGCATTGGGGGTAACTTTCGTAGATGATGCTAATTTAGAGATTGCGACGAAATCTGCATTAAGAACCATAGGGGAGCAATTATTCTATAATATAAATACAACCAATGTCAATCTGACGATTGGTAGTGAGAATGACGGGGTGAATGTGGATGCTAAGACTTGGAACGGTTATACGTTTAAATCTATTACGGTGATTTAGTTGCACTCCTCTTATGGGGTGGATAGGCTTTTAAAGTCTTTTATAGATATGCTTCTTAAAAAGAGCACTTCGAGCGGAGTAGTTCCCTCGAAGTGCTCTTTTCGTATAGGTTTTAGGTGTTAGGTTAATATATTGTTTCTCAGGCAAAGTTAACTAAAAACTTCTTAACTTCCAAATCACTCTCTCGCCTCGCCTACAAAGAATTTCTTGAAACGCACAAACAAAACAAAAGCGTCGCAACCCAAACGGTCACGACGCTCACTAAATATAGTTTTTAGGAATTAGATTTATTTGTACCAAAAGGTATCCTAAAATTGCCATTATTTCCAAAAAGTGATAGAAAATATGTAATAATGCTAAAGATTAGCAATATATCAAACAGCGAGGCATTGTCGGCAGTAATAAAATAAGTCACTGCAACAATGATTGATAAAATTCCTTTAGACCAAGATTTAGAACCGTTAGTTACAATTAAACTAATAATTGCCACTAATGACATAATTACAGCCAAAACTAATAGCGCTATGGCGTTGGAGTCTGCAAAAAAAAGAATAAATGTTATCATTGTGGTAACATAAAATCCTAAATCTAATACTTTTATCATCATTATATACAGCTGTTAATTTTGGAGGTTAGTTATCCTATATCACAAATATAGCTTATTGATTTTAATTTTGCAAATAATACCCCCAAAAAATACAAAGAAATTTATTTTTAGTAATGTAGCGATGGTGTGGTAAGGAGTATTAGGTTTTAGGTATTAGGTGTTAGGTTGTAGGGGTTTGGGGTTAGAGGTTTGGGGTTTGGTTTTGAGGGGTTGGTGTCTGCGGAATCTTTGATTCCTTTTTTGGTGTCTTTTTGACACCAACCCCCTCCTACTGCTACACAGCCTGGCATCCGTTACTCAGCTGTTTCTTAGCCATTACTCAGTATTACTCAGCTGTTACTCAGTTGTTGCTCAGTTGGCTCTTATCCGTGTGAAAGCCGCCTGCTTTTCGTCCTAACGCCGGACGGGCGGTCCTTCCCAGGACTTGGGTGCAGGGTGCTAGCCTAGGGGGTTGCAGGGTGCTAGCCTAGGGGGTGGTGGGGGAGTGGTTGTTGTGTGGTGCAAAAAAAGGTTGTGCCTATTTCTAAGACACAACCTTTTATATTTGTTATTTTGTAGGCTGGCGGAGATGTGTCCGCTTATGCCTAAAATAATAAACTTAGTCGTTTAGCGAGAAACGCTTGTATGCTACAACCACTGCACCACCGTTCTCTGTAAGGTACTGTGCAACAGTCTTCTTGTTGTCCTTAACAAGAGATTGGTTTACAAGTGTGTTCTCAGAAAGGAACTTCTTAACCTTACCACCTGCAATCATCTCCAACATCTTCTCTGGCTTGCCCTCTAAACGAGCTTGCTCCATACCAATTTTGTGCTCCTTCTCAAGTACATCCTTTGGACAATCATCCTCAGAAATCGAAACTGGTGCCATAGCCGCTGCCTGCATAGCTACGTCACGTGCAACTTGCATCTCAACCTCCTTGTCAAGACCGATAAGTGTACCAAGCTTGTTGTTCATATGGATGTAAGATACACACATAGGAGCTTCAATTCTAGAGTAATGAGCAACTTCAACCTTCTCACCAGTCTTACCCGATAGAGCCGTTACAGTCTCAGAAATTTTACCCATTAGTGACTCTGCATCTGCTGCATCCATAGCTACAGCCTCTGCCAAGAACGCCTTAGCTGCTGCACCAAACTCCTCACCCTTAGCTACGAAGTCAGTCTCACAAGCAAGGCAAAGCATATATGCCTTTGTACCTACTACCTCAGCAACTACTACACCCTCGGTAGCTGTTCTATCAGAACGCTTTGCTGCGATAAGCTTACCTTTTTCACGAATAATCTCTTGTGCACGGTCAAAATCACCTTGAGCCTCTGTCAAAGCGTTCTTGCAGTCCATCATACCTGCACCTGTCATTTTGCGTAGCTTTGCTACGTCTACTGCTTTAATTTCCATTTTATTTATTGAAAAGTTTAAGGGGACTTCTAGAAACTGATTTATTTGGATTTGGGATGAGATTTTGAGTTATTTTTTTGCCTTATCTATGCGAGCATAGCGGGCTATGCGACCATAGATGAGGTGAAAAAAAACCAAAATATCGCCCAAAGGCAAATGAAACCTTGTTCTAGTTATCCATTTATAATGTTATTAAATTTAATTGGGGTCAGTTTTTAGAAGTCCCCTTAATAAAAAAGGTAGAGCGTAAAATCTTTGCAAAATATGTGCACGAACTTTATTCCCTACCTTTTTATCGGTTAATTATTTCTAATTATTGTTTTTTAGAATACCTAAAATTATTCAGCTACTACTTCTTTAGTTTCTTCAACCTCTGCTGGAGCTGCTGCTTCTGCTGCTTCTGCTGCTTCTGCTGCTGCTGGAGCTTCTTCGCCTGCAACGATTGCTGCTACCTCTGCTGCCTCTTCGTCAACTTTTTTGTTAACTGCTTTGCGAGTGCGAGTGCGACGAGTTGCGCCTTCTGCTGCAACTTCTGAAGATGAAGCGTCTGCTGCCTCTTCGTTAGCTTTCTCCAACTTGCGCTCTGCAAGACCCTCTGCGATTGCATCGCAAACGATTGAAAGGATTGCGTCGATTGAGCTGCTAGCGTCATCATTTGCTGGGATTACATAGTCGATAGGACCTGGATCACAACAAGTGTCAACCATTGCGAATACTGGAATACCAAGCTTTTGTGCTTCCTTCACAGCGTTGCGCTCTTTTTGTACGTCGATAATAAATAGGGCTGCTGGCAGGCGAGTCAAGTCTGCGATAGAACCCAAGTTTTTCTCTAGTTTAGCTCTTTGACGGCTAATTTGTAGCTTCTCTCTCTTTGAGAAGTTGTCGTATGTACCATCTTGTGCCATCTTGTCGATAGAAGTCATCTTCTTGATAGCTTTACGGATAGTAGGGAAGTTTGTAAGCATACCACCAGCCCAACGTTCTGTAACGAAAGGCATAGTTACTGCGCCTGCACGCTCTGCTACTACTTCTTTAGCTTGTTTTTTTGTAGAGACGAAAAGGATTTTGCGTCCTGAACGTGCAATCTGACGAAGTGCATCTGCTGCTGTATCAACCATAAGGGCAGTCTTATGCAAGTCGATGATGTGGATTCCATTCTTCTCCATAAAAATGTAAGGAGCCATTTTAGGATTCCATTTGCGTTTAAGGTGTCCGAAATGTACACCTGCCTCTAGCAATTGTTCAAATGATGTTTTATTTGCCATTGTTTTGTTTTTTTTAACTCTTTTTTGTTCAATCTCTTGAGTAGTGAACCGCTTTTTGTTTAGCTCAGTCCCAAGTGATTCTTATATCGCAGCGGGGGCAATTCCAGGGGTAGTGCCGCTAGGCAGTCCACGAGAAATTTGAGACACCCTCTCTGTGCATAAAATATAAATACTGCTGATTAACGTTTTGAGAACTGGAAACGTTTACGTGCACCTGGACGACCTGGTTTCTTACGCTCAACAACTCTTGCATCACGTGTAAGGAAACCTGCCTTCTTAAGAGCACCTCTTAGTTCCTCGTCTGCACCAATAAGGCAACGTGAGATACCTAGGCGAGCAGCTTCTGCTTGACCCTTGATACCGCCGCCAACCAAATTGATTGTAACGTCGAAATTACCTTCGGTAGCTGTTACACCGAATGGCTGGCGAACTACATATTGAAGGATTTCTAGAGGGAAATACTCCTCTAGTGTACGGTGATTTACTGTAATTGTGCCGTTACCTGGTTTAAGGTAAACACGGGCTACTGCGCTTTTGCGACGGCCTACGGCATTGATAACTTGACTCATTTACTTATCTTTAATAAATTATTTTACCTCACTGATGTTTAGAGCTACTGGTTGTTGAGCAGCGTGAGGATGCTCAGCAGTAGTGTACACGAATAGGTTGCGGAAAATCGCAGCTCCTAGTCTGTTCTTTGGAAGCATACCTTTGATGGCGTGCTCTACCAAAAATTCAGGTTTCTTTGCCAAATACTCTCTAGGAGTTGTTAGACGCTGACCACCTGGATAATCGGTGTGACGAACATACTGTTTGTCAGTCATTTTCTTGCCTGTAAGGCGTACTTTGTGTGCATTGATGATAATCACGTTATCACCGCAATCTACGTGAGGCGTGTAGCTAGGCTTGTTCTTGCCACGTAGAATCTTCGCTACCTGCGAGCTTAGGCGACCCAGAACTACGTCTGTTGCGTCTACCACATACCAGTTCTTCTCAACTGTCGCTGCATTAGCCGATACTGTTTTGTAACTTAGTGAATCCACTGTTTTTAATTAATTTTTTGGTTGATACTATATAATTTTTGCGAGCTGCAAAGGTAAGAAAAAAAAATCAAAGTACAAAATCTCTCTATGAAAAATGGTGCTTTCCGCTCTAAAACTCACTAAAACAGTAGCTTTAGTCTCCCCGTTCCTGCCCCCTGAACTCTAAATTTCCGTTTTTTGAAAAGTGCATTGTCCTAAATCCAGATTTTTTTGTATTTTTACACTTTATAAAAATCAGTACTTCTAAAAACCAAAACAATTTCATTGGAGAAAATTATTAAACCTCAAGTTATATCGCTGGTCGACTTCTATGGCGTTGCAGGCGAAAATATTAACTATATAAACGCTAAATTCCCACTGCTTAAAGTTATTGCTAGGGGCTCTACTATTAAGGCTATCGGTGCGGATGACCAGATTAAAAGGTACGAGCAAAGTCTAGATACTATTATAATGTATTTCGAAAAGTACGGTCACCTCTCACCTGAGATTATCGACGCACTTCTTGACGAAAGCCCTCTAGGTAAGGCCAAAAAGCATACCACTGCGCAGGGAGAGGCTATAAACACGGCTGAGACTCCCACGACTGACCTTATTGTTTACGGCAATAACGGAGTGCCTATAAAGGCTAAAACCCCTGCTCAAAAACTGCTAGCTAAAGACTTTAGCTCGTGTGATATGATTTTCGCTATTGGGCCTGCTGGTAGCGGTAAAACCTACACAGCTATTGCCCTCGCAGTAAAAGCACTCAAAAATAAAGAGGTCAAAAAGATTATCCTTACACGTCCTGCCGTGGAGGCTGGCGAGAAGCTAGGTTTCCTGCCTGGGGATATGAAAGAGAAGCTAGACCCATATTTGCAGCCACTATATGATGCACTTGGCGATATGATGCCTAAGGGCAAGCTCAATGAGTATATCGAAGAGGGTATTGTGCAGATTGCACCACTTGCTTATATGAGGGGGCGAACGCTAGATAATGCAGTGGTAATTCTAGACGAAGCGCAGAACACTACAAAAGAACAACTCAAAATGTTTCTTACTCGTATGGGGCGTAGTGCGAAATTCCTTATCACTGGCGATATGACGCAAGTCGACTTGCCTTCATCGCAGCGTTCGGGTTTGGAATTTGCGACAACGTATCTCTGCGATATCAAAGGTATTTCGATTATTAAGTTTGCTGCAAGAGATATTCTAAGACACCCACTAGTAGGCAAAATCGTTAGTGCTTACGAGAAGGGTGAAGACTAGCCCTTTGTTGTTTCTCCTTTATTGTTTTGGGGGCTCGCTTATTTGCAAAGTTTTTTATGCACTAAGCGTGTCCTTCTATGTTATATATAGTGTAAGGGGAAGGGGAAGGCTAAATGTCTTCCTCTAGGAGTTTGCGCATCTCCTCTGGTATGTCGTACGTGGTCTTTTCCATAGGATTATAGCACACCATTACAGAATGTGAGTCAGACTTTACTTCACCGCTCACAGAGTTAATCATACGCTGAAATAGCTCGAAACTCTTAGTGCCAACTTTATGTGCCTTTGTCTCTATCACTATATCTTCGTGTATCTCCACTGGGATATAGTAGTTGTTTAGCGTGCGCACAGTAACAAAGCCCTCTGTGCTATGTGCCCAGTTGGATTGTATGCCTATATACTGGGCGAAGTACTCACTCTTGCCCGTGTCATAAAAATGTTGGTACTGACCGTTATAGACGTGTGAGAGCTGGTCGATATCGCTCCATCTAATCTGTATCTTAGTGTGTGTCATTGCTTATTTGTAAATTTATAAAGAGTGCACGATAAGTAGCTCCCCTTGTGTGTACCACTTCAGGCGGACTTTTTGATTGAATGCTTCTGCTTCGAGGCTAGTCGGCGTGGCGTGTGTTATCTGTAAGTCTTTTTTGAAATCGACCTCTGTGCGTGAGAAGTATTTGAAAAGTGCCTCTTTGGCGCACCATACGAGTAGCGAGGGATTTTCGGCAAAGACCCTTTCGCAAAGCGATAGCTCCTCTTGTGTGGTGAAACGTCGTGATAGGTGGCTTGATTTTCGGCTGCGCAGTTCTATATCTACTCCACATTCTGTGTCGCTTGCCATAACACACCAATAGATTGACGTGTGAGAGATAGAGATTCGGGGGTTTAGCGACCCCAAAAAAGGCTTGCCACTAGTGGCTCTCTCTATGGAGCTATTCCATAGCAGCGCTGCAATCTCTTGCGAGAAAGTGTGTTTGTCTGTGGCTTTTGGGCAAATGAATATCCGTATCATAGACGTGTTACAAGCACTTTTGTGATACGATAGCGTTCGACCTCCTCCGCTCTAAGGGTCATATCCTCAAAAGCTACTTCGTCGCCTTCGCTAAAGAATTCCCCTTTAAGCTCCATCATAAGCCCTGCAAGTGTATCGGCGTTGCCTCTCTTGTCTTTTATATCCTCTTCGTCGATTGTGAGCACTTCGCCAAAATCGCTGAGGTGTGTAGAGCCATCGAATAGATAGCTCGTGGGGCTTAGCTGTTTGTAGAAATCTGGTGCAGAGTCCGTTTCATCGGTAATGTCTCCGACAATCTCTTCGAGGATATCTTCGAGCGTAACGATACCGAGTGTGCCGCCATACTCGTCCACGATTATAGCCAAGTGGCGACGTTGTGCTTGGAAATCCTCCAGAAGGTCGTTAATCTTTTTGTTCTCTGGTACGAAGAATGGGGTGCGGATAAGCTTGTGCCACTCGAAGTCGCTCCCCTCGTCGATATGTGGGAGTAAATCCTTGGCGAATAATACCCCGATAATCTCGTCGAAATTCTTCTGATAAATAGGAATGCGAGAATATGTGGTAGTGTTTATAGTCCTCATAACCTCCTCGAAGTTTGAGGCTGCTTCGATAGCAGTGACATCGACACGTGGTTTCATAATTTCGCTCACCTCCTTGCCGATAAAGGTTACAATGCCTGTAAGGATTTTCTTGTCGTCCGAAGGGGTGTTCTCTTGGGTAGCCTCTAGTGCATTTTGAAGCTGTTCGATGCTAACGTTCTCGTGGTTCGAAGCCACAGACGGGCTAATCCTCCCCCCGATTTTCGAAAGTAGCCACGTGAGAGGGGAAAATACCCATACCCAAAAGCACACAATAGGAGCAGTTGCACGAGTAAATTTTTCACTGTGGAATGTTGCCGCTGACTTAGGGATAAAGATTGCTACGAGTAGCAGCGTGAAACATATCGCTATGAGCTTTACTGTAATGGCTAGACTCTGTGATGAGAACAAAAAGAGATGATTTAGCGTAGCATTCGTAACGACAATAACACAAATGTTTATAATGTTCCCTATCAAAAGGAATGAGTACGCTAAACGGTAGGGGTCTTTTATGAGCTTTGCGGTGTAGTGCGATAGCTCCATTTCGTCGCTGTGCGATGATGAACTTTGGCTTTTGATAATTGAGAGTAGGGCCGTCTCGCTACCAGAAATTATGTATGACAATATGACAAGCACTACGAGTGTGCATACTATATATATAGACGATATGTCGAAAGGTGCAAATTGCATTGATGTAAGCTATAAAGTTGGCTGAATCATTTCCTATGTAGGATTCTCACACTGCAAAGATAAAATATTTGTTTCTTTTTTGTGATAAAATTCGCAAAAAAGAGAGATTTCATCGAAAAATGAGTATTTTTGCATTATAGAAGTTAGTGTGTGCTAATCTCTTGATTGCTTTACCGCCTTACAAATAGTGTGCTGCGAGACCTGTATTCTGTCTTGTTCCATATTTTTGGCGTGTAAAGGTGTTATGGTAAATAAAACTAAATTTATATAAACAAATGTTCAAAAAATTATTTCTAGTTGTAGCGCTGCTTGTGTGCTGCAATGTGCTTAGTGCTTCGGCATTCACTCCTAGCCCACAGAGAGTTGTAGAAGATCCTATATCTTTTGACTATATCTCTGGTGATGACCACCTCTATATCCTCTATAAGGATAACCGTATAGGACTTGATGAGCTGCGTGAGGTTGTTAATGAAAATAAAGAAAAAATCGTAGAGGGAGACGCTCACTTCGCTATTATCTCATTTATCGAAACTGACAAAGTGGGTAATGTGCAGGCTATAAACGAAGCCTCTATCCAGGGGAGCGTTGTGCGTTCTTATCTTAAGACTGAGTATAAAATCGTAAATAATTGCTGTGCTTTTATGATTGATACGACAATGAACTACAAAAATATCGTATATCTTCAGTATGTAGACGATAAGATGCCTTCTGACGAAAATCAGGCGATTTATTATTCTACTACAAACAACGCTACAAAAGAGCGTAATGCTATTTCGAGATATGGCGCAAATGTACCATATATCTCGCTTGCGATGTATCAAGCGAAACTCAGAGGCGGCGTGGGTACAGACGGTGACGTGTTTGTGCTAGAGGGAGATGAGTGGCAAGAAACAAGTTCTCAGCAAGAGGTTGTGGAAGAAGTAGCAGAAGAGTCGGCTGAGGATTACTCTAAGTTCGATACTTCGGTTGAGGAGTTTGTGAGTGCTGAGATAGAGAATCCATTCAAACCTGTCTTTGCTCTTAAAACAAATCTTTTGTATTGGGCTGTGGCTAATCCAAACCTTGGCGTGGAGTTCTATTTGGGAAATAATATTTCTTTGACTCTAGAGGGGCAATACTCTTTGTTCTCGGAGATTCTCAGGAAGGAAGATAGAGCTGCTTATTTGTGGAATGCTGATGCTGAGGTTAAGTTCTGGGTGTTGAGCAATGGCGATTTCGACGGTCTGTATTTTGGTCTTATGGGCGGTATGGGTCAGTACGATATGAAGTTTGGAGACTATGGTCATAAGGGTAAGTATCACAACGTAGGTATTTCGGTAGGATATTTGTACTCGTTCACTAAGCATTTCGCTATGGAGTTCGGTCTTGCAGGTGGATATTTCGGATATACTAATACAGAGTATCAGTATGTGGAGGGTGTAAGTGTTGCTACTTCAGCTGATGCAATTGATAAAGAAGGATGGTCTGTACTACCTACGAAGGCGCAGGTATCTCTTGTGTGGAGATTCTAAAAAAGGACTCCTAAAAACACCCCCTAAAATTTATAACCCTAATGTATTGCCTATGAATAAATAGAGGGGATTTCTAAAATCGAATAAAACCGAATAATAAGAACTCCCCTTAAAGAGAGAAATACACTATTGAAAATTTTTATTAGCTAGAGGTTTGTAGCAGAGTGCTGACGACTCAGAGCTAAATTACATAAGAAGCGTTTGCTTTTGTTCTGGCATCTTGAAACTTAGGAAACTTCAATTTACAGCCATAGAATCAAAGTTTAAATGCTCACGTTCACGCGTGGGCTTTATTCTTTATCTGGCTGTACAGGTATCCTAAGACCTCAAGATGCGGATAAAAATATTGTCCCACGTTTTTTGTGCGTATGACTCAAAAGATTTTCGTTAAAATGGAGTGGTAACTTATGCAGGTGTATTCACCTTTTTTAGAGTTGGGGAGTTTGTGAAAAAATCTTAAATTTGTGGTGTGAAAGATGTAATAACTAAACGATAATAGAATTTTAAATAAAAGAATTATGAGCGATTGGAAAGATAGACTTGGGGTTGTGTATTCGACCTCTTCGGATTTTAAATATGACACTGGCGAGGTGGAAGAGCAAAAGAGCGTTGCCCCTCAGAAGCAAAACCTAAGGGTGAGCCTCGATAAACGTAATCGTGGGGGAAAGAAGGTGACACTCGTTGCCGACTTTAAAGGTCCATCTGAGGAGCTGGAAAAGCTCGGTAAGACCCTTAAAGCGAAGTGTGGAGTGGGAGGTTCGGCAAAGGATGGAGAGATTATAATACAGGGGGATTTCCGTGATAGAGTTGTCGAGCTGCTCCTTGCGATGGGCTTCAAGGCGAGAAAGATTTAGAAGGCATATCAAAAGATATGTACAGGGAGGCGTGCTGTCTACTAGGAAAGTGCGAGGATAAAATTTATACACATTTTTTTAAACGAAACAGAAAGGAGAAAAAAAGGAGGCTGCCTTTTATCTCCCTTGAAAGGGGAAGCGAAATGAGATTAAAGACTATTTTATTTATTTGTGTGGCACTGTTTACTATGGTGCAGAGTGCAATGTGTCAGTTTTATGATAATGGGCGTGGGCGCACATCTACTAAGTGGAAACAGTTAGACTCTACCTATTATAAGATAGTCTATCCCGAAGGTTACTTGCCTAGGGCTAGCGGACTGGCTTATCTTTTGGATTCTATTTCGGGGGATATAGGCTATGGCGTTGGGGTTACTCCTCGAAAAGTGCCGATAATTCTTAGAACGGATAACCTCTATTCTAATGGTTTTGTGGTGTGGGCACCCAAGCGTGAGGAGCTAGTTATGACCGCTCCCTTGGATACGTATGCTATTACGTGGGATAAACACCTTTCGGTGCACGAGTGGAGGCACGTCACTCAAATTACTTCGCTTAAACACGGTATTACAAAGGCGGCTACGTGGCTGCTCGGTGAGGCAGGAATGTCGGTTGGACTCGCTGTAATTCCCGATTGGATTTTGGAGGGCGATGCGGTAGTTGCTGAGACACAGTTTACAGAGTTTGGGCGTGGTGTGCAGCCTGAGTTTACGGTTGAGTATAGGGCTATGTTTGCCGATAATGAAATAAATTTGAACCATCTCGATAGATGGATATGCGGCTCATACAAGAAACATTATCCCGATATCTATAAATTCGGTTATCAGACCCTCAGTGCAGCGCAAACCTATCTAGGGGCTGACTACTTCGGAGAGATGATGAAGTATTCAGGGACGTGGCCTATCTTTATAATCCCTACGGATTTGTACCTGTGGCGTAAGCATAAGACGACCTATAATAGGATAGCTAAGAGGGCATTCGGTGAGCTAGACTCGCTGTGGCAGCCATATAGTGAGGTGACAGAGAATTTTAGTCATATCACAGATGAGAACAAGCGCAGTTATACGACCTACCTCTATCCTCAGAGTCACGACGATAGGGTTATAGCCCTTAAGAGCGATTATGACACCCCTAGTGAACTTGTGGATGTGACTACGGGGAAGAAGATTAGACGAGTGGGGAGTGTAAGCTCGCCTATGACAGTTGTGGGCGACACACTATATTATACGGAGTATATTCCGCACCCGATTTTCGAGCAGGTGAATTTCTCGGCAATACGGGCAGTTGACCTTAAAACTAATCGCTCGAAGCTGTACCATAAGTGGGACAGTAACTTTTATCTGGTGAAGTATAGGGATGGCTTTGCTTCGCTTACGGTGGATAGTTTGAGTAATTCGGCGATACGTTTCTTTGATAGTTCGATGGAGGCAGTCGGGGAGTATCATTTTGATGAGGGGCTTATAACTTTGCACTCTTTGGCGTGGGATGAGTCTACTGATATGCTTTGCTTTATAGCACTGACACAAGAGGGGATGAGTATCGAGGCGTTGGACGGCAGGGGTGAGAGGGTTGAGTTATTATCCCCTAGTGCGGTGAGTCTTAGTGGTATGACTGCGAGTGGAGAGGGTGTTCTTTATTTCTCTTCGATTGAGAGCGGTAAGAATGAGATTCATAGTCTAGATATTGTCTCTGGGGAGCAGCGTAGGGAGAGTCTTTCACGTTTTGGCTCGCAGATGCCTTATATGAGTGGTGAAAAGTTGCTCTTTACTACATATACCCCAGGGGGGACTATGGTCGCTGCAATGGACAAGGATAACTTTGTGGGCGAGAGTGTTGAGTGGAGTAGACTCCCAAAGAATATACTCAACCCAGAGCGTGCAAAGTGGGATGTGCCTATTGTCGACAGTATAGACATTGAGGTGGATAGCCACAGTGACGATGCTTCTTCGTCTGCAAAGAACGAGCAGCGATATAAAGCTCCCTTTGCCCTTAATAGTTGGGCACCGCTTGGTTTTGATGGTGATTATATTATGGCTAGCCGTTCTATGACTGCTACTTATGGTATTACGGCATTCTTTCAAGGTTCGCTCTCTACGTTGACTGGTTATGCTACTTATGGATGGCTTAATGAGTCGAATTGGGTGAAGGGTAGAGTAGACTATAAAGGGCTGCCAGTGACTCTATCGCTTGGTGCGGAGTATGGCGGTGGTGACCAGACTCTACTGGGAGGTCCTACGGTTTTGGTTATAGGTTCTACACCCGAGGTTCAAGACCCATATTTGAGTGCGGATTTTACGGTATCGCTACCGCTCTATTTGTCAGAGGATGGGTATTCTAAGCTCTTGCAGCCTAGTGTGTCGCTCTACTATACAAATACGAAGATATATAACAGCGATAAGAGTGCCTATGAGACTGGGCTGGGGCAGTATAGTGCATCTTTGTGGTGGAGTTCAACACGCTATACCTCTATTCGTGACATTACTCCACGCTGGGGCTATGCTCTACGAGGCGATGTTATAGGTTCGTTTGACAGTCGTGTTTCTACGCTTTATGCCCTTTACGCTAGGGGCTATTTGCCTGGCGTTGTTAAGAATCACAGTGTGACCCTTAGCGCAGGGGCGCAGTATCAGGCGAATGCTGATTATAATATGGGTTCGAAGGCGTTGTACCTTACGGGTGTTAACGATAATTATTCTACGGAGAGTTATTGGGCAGCTATGGCGCAGTATTCTTTGCCGCTGTTTTACCCCGATTGGGGCTGGGATGGGGTAGTTTATTTCAAAAGGTTGTCGGCTAATTTATTTGGGGGTTATTCTTATGGTATGTATAACACTACTAGTGTTACTGAGCCGCTGCTAGGTATGGAGAATTACACTTATGGTATGGATTTGATGGTTGATTTTAATTTGTTGCGTTCTTATTCTCAGAGCGTGACTTTCACGTTTGCTATGCCGAATAATAGTTTTTATTTTGGTATGAGTTATAGTACAGGATTTTAATGAATAAGATTAACGACCCACAGCACATCAGCTTTGCAGAGCGTATAGGTGCATCGGCTATTGGAGTAGCGGATTATCGTATTTTGGAGGAGGAGCGTGAGCACCTTGACACTTGGCTTGGCTATCAGTGCGAGGCTAATTTGGATTATATGCGCAATCATAGGCGTGAAGACCCACGAATAATTTTCCCTGAGTGTAAGACTGTTGTCGTTGTGCTGTTTTCGCCTCAAAAGTGGTCGTATCACAATGGTATTCGCAAGCGTTTGAAGCGGCTGCTCGCTTTGTTGAAGGAGGTTGACCCAGGTGTTGAGGGGCGTGGGGTAGTCGATACTGCTCCTATATTAGAGCGTGCGTGGGGTGTGGAGGCGAATTTGGGATGGGTAGGGCGAAATTCTATGCTGATACATCCGAAGTTTGGCAGTAACTTCAATATCGGGGTACTGCTTATAAATCGTAGTCGTGAGGAGCTGCGTGAGATTGGGGGAGTTGGCTTGATGTCGGAGCTTTTGGTTGGGAGTTATCCTTATCGGTTAAAGGATGGGTGTGTGCATTGTCATAAGTTGTGTGTACAGACTTGCCCACGTTCTGCGATTAGGGAAGATAGGACGATTGAAACGTCGTTTTGTTTGAGCTATCTTTCGCAGTATATGCAGCCTCGCCCCGAGGTATTGGGGTGTACTATTTGTCAGAGGGTTTGCCCCTATAATTCAGGGGCTTTTTAGTACTAGATTTTGGGCTTAGACTTTACTGTTTTCGTCATTTGTGGAGGAATTTCTTATGAAATTTCTCCATTTTTTCTGTCGTAAATGAGCGAAAATGTAGTGTTTTTGAGTTTTTTTCGTATTATTTTCGTAACCTTTTTTCGGCTCTAGAGCATACTGCTAAGGTGATGCTATGTGAGCGGCAAAAAATCTGTATGCGATGCTATCTCTTTTTTCTTGAAATATTTTTTTGTTGGGGTCAGGTGTTGTAGATTTGTGTTACTAAACAATAAACCAAATAACCAAATTTAAACTAACTTTTTTTACCTTATTTATTAGACCTTATCTCTTAAAACTGACCCCAGTTCTGCACGCTATTTTCGTGTCATACAATAATTTATATTATAGTATTTAAGAGACAACTACCTACTTATCCCACTCTTTTTCTTTATGAAAAGAATACTGCTTGTCATATTGATGATTCTTCCTCTGTCAGCGTTGTCCCTCTTTGGGCAAACTGTGGAAAAGAAGAAAAAGTTCGAGATTTATTTCGAACACGATAAGTATGACATTAAACCAGAGTATCACGATAATGATTTGAGTATTCAGCATTTCTCTGACTTCCTCGACTCATTGGAGCGTGATAGCCTTCGCACGATTAAGACTATTAAAGTTAACAGTTTTACATCGCCTGAGGGTGGCGTGGCTTATAATGACAAACTATCTATTAATCGTACCCAGTCGATTTACAATTATTTGATAACTACAATATCTGTGCCAGGATATCTAATCGAGACGGCTCACTCGGGTATTGCGTGGGAATTGTTCCGTGAGATTGTGGAGGCTTCGGATATGGAGTATCGTGACGAGGTGCTTGATATCATTGACAATCAGCCCGAAGAAACTTGGAAGAGGGTTAACCCTGGTGATAGGTGGTTGACACTTGTGGATAGCCGTAATAAACGAATTATGGACTTGAGGGGCGGTAGGGTTTATAACTATATGTTTAAGGAACTTTATCCTACGCTGCGCTACGGTTCGGTTATCTCTGTATATTATGAGGAGACGATACCTGAGGTACTTGTCGCTCCTGAACCAGAACCTTCTGAGACTCTTGAAGCTATTGATTCGGTTGTGCAGGACACTTTGCCAGAGATTTTGCCAATTGAGCCACTCTATGACGAGAAATCGCTTAGATTTGCTGTAAAGACGAACTTACTTTCGGATGTGCTCGCTGCTCCGAATATTGAATTAGAGATACTTATTAAAGAGAGGTGGAGTATTGCAGCTGAGTGGGTTTGCCCTTGGTGGGTAGGTAGCGATAATGGCAAAGCACTGCAAAACCTTGCAGGTTCGTTGGAGCTAAAGTATTGGTTGGGCGATAGAACTAATAAACCACAGTTGACAGGTTGGTTTGCAGGTTTCTATGTGGCAGGGGGTTATTATGACTTCCAGAAACAAAATAATGGATATCAGGGTGAGTTCTACATACCTGCGGCACTCAGTGGTGGTTATGCCCACACTATTAATAAGAGTGGTTCGCTGCGTATGGAGTATTCGATTGGTGTAGGATATATGTTCACTGACTATCGTTATTACGAAGGTAAAGAGGATAACGAATATTTGGTGTGGCAGTACAATGGCGAGATGTCTTGGTTTGGTCCTACCAAACTTAAGGTGTCTTTGGAATGGTTCATTGATTGGAAATTAGGCAAATATAAAGTGGAGTAATGGAGATGAAAAGAATATTTTATATAGCTTTGGTCTGTTTGATTGCTACCTCTTGTATTCGTCGAGAGTTATCATATTCGTACGACCCTACCTATACGGTTAAGGTAAGGGCAGATTGGAGCGAATTAAGCGAACGACCTTCAGGTATGAGTGTATATTGTTATCCAGAGGATGGCGGCTCGCCAGTTGTTTCGTTGAGTAATAATGTTGACTCGACTACTGTGAAGCTCCCTCTTGGAGAGTACAACATTCTTGTCTTTAATCAAACTACTACGGAGTTTGCGACTCTTACCTTCTCGGGAATGAGCACCTATGAGGATGCGGAGGTTTCGGCATCTGCAACTACTAGTAAGTGGGCTGTTTCTAGGGCAGAATCAGAGTTGGTTAATAACCCTTCGGAGTTTGCGGCGGCTACCTACCTTGGTTTGGAGATTACAGAAGAGATGATAGACACGGTTCTATATTGTCAGAATAACGATGTAGAGTGGGACTATAACTTGGAAGTAGTGGTTGATGTAGTGCCGCAACTCTTGATTAAGACCACTAGGGTAAAGGTTGGCGTACTTGGTTTCCATAACCTTTATTCTACCCGTGCTACACTCTTTGGAATGGCGGCAGGTTACGACTTCTCACAGCAGATGAGCCACACCGCTGAGGTGACGCACGTTCTAGAGGGATGGAGTGCTATTGGTAGTGAGGTCTATGGTGAGGGTGACATATATATATACTTCCCTTGTTTTGGTCTACCTAACCAGACGACAGCGACACGTATTGTTGAGGAGTGGGATGGAATTATGGACTTAGAGATTTTGCTTGTCGATAGGTCTACAATTGAGAGTCACAGCTTTGATTTGGCTGAGTACACGACACTTGCAGACCCTACTGAGGTGAAGGCAGACACGGACAATGTGACAGATACAACAGCTACGGCTGATATCTATGTAGATATACCAAAGAGCTTTACCCTTCCCGATGTTGAACCAGAAGAGGGTACAGAGGGGGGCTTTGATGCTACGGTGGAAGACTGGGGCGAAGAAGTGACAGTTGTTGTGCCGTTGTAGAGAAATAGGAAAATTTGAGGAAATAGTTAAGTGTAGACTATAAACTAACAAAAAAAGATATACACTTTTAATATTAACGAAAACAAACCTAAAAAGAAGAAAAAACAAGAAGAAACTTTAAAAAACTTTAACTAATTTAACTAATCAAAAAAATGAAAAAAATTCTATTTGTAGCTGCTATTGTAGCTGTGGCTTTGAGCTCTTGCTCGAAGGTGGATGTTGTCGATTCAAACCTTGACAACAATGTTATCGGCTTCGGTGTTTACACTGGTACAAGCACAAAGGCGGCAGGCGAAAGTGATGTAATGACAACTGAGGGTCTAGCAACTGCTGGTTTCGGTGTATTTACTTACTATGACCTTGCAACTCAAAGTGAGGGTACTGGTGCTACTGGTGGTTTTGACCAAGACAGCAGCACTCCTGACTTTATGTACAACACTCAAGTGACAGGTACTGAATCTGGTGAATCATACACTTGGAGCTATTCTCCTATGAAGTATTGGCCAAACAATACGAATGACGTTCTTTCGTTCTTCGCTTATGGTCCTCACTCAGATAATGACTCTGATGCTAATGGTATTTCTTTTGATGCAGTAGATGAGATGGTAGGTGTTCCTGTACTTACTTACACTATTTCTGATGCAGATGCTATGGTTGACTTCGTTGTTGCTGCTCCTGTTTATGACGTACAAAACACAACTGACTATAACCTTACTAACTCAACTATCTCTTTCGAATTTAAGCACCTTTTGACTCGTGCTTCTTTCGATGCTTATGTTGACGTTACTGATTTCCCAGATGTTTATACACAATCAGGAGATGATGACGGAAATACACTTGAAACTGATTATACTAAAGTTTTCGTTAATAAGATGGTAATCATTGGTGCTAATGGTACTACTGAACTTGTTGACAAAACAAACACTGTTTTTGCTGAATCAAGTGCTGGTTTCTATACTTCTGCTGACTTTACTTATATGGCTAAAGATGGTACTGCTTCTGAAGAAGACGTTGAAGGTGTAGGTTCTTGGGATTTCGATAATGCGACTACAAATGAAGATGACTTTGATTTCTCTGATATCCTTGATGTTGCTACAACTGCTTTTGGAACATACACTCCTAATGGTGTTGACGTAGGAACAACTGCTACTCCTCTATTCGCTGGCGAAGATGACGAAGAGAAATTCCTATTCCTTCTTCCTGCTGGTTCTACTGGTATTGAAGCAGGTACTGAAATGTACGTTTATATCGAGTACGATGTAGTTACAGTTGACGAAAACCTAGAACTAGGTTATAGCTGTGTAACTAACAAAGACGTTATCACACTTACAGAAGGTACACTTAAGCCAGGTTACGCTTATAACTATACTTTGGTTATCGGTCTTGACGAAGTTACTCTTTCTGCTACTGTTGATGAATGGTTGAACGATGATGATAGCTACGTTGTAACTCCAGAATAATCGTTTAGATAAAAATATAAAGACGGTTTTTCAGAAAAACTAAAAAAACTCTGAGCACCTCGGTGTGCTCTCTAGGCCATAGGGGTTTGATCGCCCCTATGGTCACAACTTTAAAAATAAACGACCAGAAATTAACTGATAATATAACGATGGTAAGGTATAATAAATTTATAGCCATAGGCATACTTTTCGCTGCGGTTGTGGGGTGTCAGCAAGACAGCCTGCCAAACTCGCAGTATGTGCCTAGTAGTGACCCTGTCGACTTTTCAACTAGCGTCTGGGATAGTGTAGATACTAAGGGTACTATTCTCGAAGGCTTCGAAAGTGGCGACGTTGTGGGCGTATATGCCTACTACGTGCCTAATGACGGCTCGTCGGATATGGACGATAGCTCGCCTAACTTTATGTATAACCAGCTCCTCGAAAAACAAGACGATAACTCGTGGACTTACTCGCCAACGAAATATTGGCCTAACAACGTCGGTAGTCTTATGTACTTCTTCGGTTATGCGCCTTACAACGCTGATGAATACTACTCTGGTTACCACACTAGCAAAAACGGATACCCGATTTTTGTGCACCAGTCGGCTACTACTATGACTGAAACAAGCGACTTTATCCTCGCAGGCTCGAAGTATGATGAATATACCGATAAAGTACTCCTAGAATTTGAACACATGCTCACAAAGCTGAGATTCAAATTCCGTAACTCGCTTATTGATAGTGAAACGGCTACTTACACTATGGTGGTGCGCTCAATCTCGCTTATCAATGCTACAACTCGTTCGACCTTCACATTCTTAGAACAAGAAGATGCCCCTAACGGTGCGATTGATATTATCTACGCTGAGGGCGAAGAATGGGATACAGGTACTATCGTTGCAGATATTGAATCGGGTGCGCTAATAGGTGGGGTAGACTTTGACGGCGACGGAGTGCCTGATTTGTTTGGTGTCGATACCGATGATGACTCGAACGCTAAGCCAGATATCGTATATGACGAAAATGGATATATAGTCTATGACCAGTACACATCTATTACTGGCGACCTAGTCCTTAAAGATGTCGACTTCTTTGGTGAAGATAAAAACCGCAGTGGATATAGTATATATGACCCTAGTCAAATCTATACAACAGATGCCGTTACTATTGATAATGACTGCTTTATTGAAAGTAATGGTGAGGAGCTAATCCCTATATATACTGATATTACAATGCCTGGGCAGTTTATGTTTATCGACCCACACCTTATTAGTGATAACGTTATCCTATCGCTAGAAGTTGAACTATATACCCAAGTGGCAACTGGCGGGTATGTTGAAAAAACACTTATGGCTACATACGAACCGCAAGTCAGAATAAACGAAATAATCGCAGGCGGTACTGTTACACAAGATGACGGCACCGAAATAGTCTATGAGCCTATGCAGCGTGGTAATAGCTACGTGATTGAGATATCGTATCAGCCTATCCCTGGCTCTGGTCTCTTTGTTAATGTGGTGGGCTACTGGGAAGATATTTACATTGAACACGAAATCTAGAGAATGACTATGAAAACAAGTTCTATATATTATATGTTTGCTGTGGCACTCCTATACTTTTTTGTAGGTTGCCAACAAGATACACTCGGTGTCGATGATGACTTCGACACTACTAAAGCCGTGGGAATTAGCTTTACGGCTGAGGATTGCTTTAGTGATATCTCTGTTACTAGGGCTAGAGACGGGGACGTTATTGTTGAAGATAGAATCACAGATATGTGGCTGATGTTTTTCGATAGCCAGGGCGATAGAATCGAACCGTCGGTTGACTCTTATGGCAACGACGTTACTGGTAGACAAGGCAGAACCGAAGATGAAGAAATTTTTGGCTCGACATATATTACTGACTATGAGGTAGGCTCTACTATCTGGGTTAACCAAAAACTCTCGGCTAGTATAGCTTCTATCCGTGTGGTGTGTAATATCGAGGAAGACAAGGTGAAAGATATCAAATCATACTACTCCGAAGGCGAAGAGTACTCCGAAAACTTTACAGCCGAACACTGCCCAACACTCATTGACTTCCAAGGAAAATTCTTTAGACTAGAAGATAACGAATATCGTGAGAGCGATATGTGGTACACATACGAAGACGAGAACTTCCTTAGGCTTGCAGGTAGCTGGGACGGTGTTATCCCTTCTACGGGGCTAGACTTTAATCTGCCAGTACTCGCTAGACCTATGTCTGCGAAAGTTACTATATCGTACAGCTGCGAGGACTATTATCCACCCGAAGATGGCGGCGTAGAGAATGGCTACTATGCAAGTATTACGGTCTCGCAGGTGCAGATTATTCACGTGCCTCAGAAGTGTTACTTCAAGGACGTAAATAACGCCGAAATGCACGTCGACCACGTATATACATCGTATCAACCATACTACTCACTTACCGACAGTAGACTCGGCTATAAGACAGGTGAAATTACATCATACGTCCCTCAGAATATGCAGGGTAATGTGATGGAAAATACCTGCGAATCGGATAAAAGTAAAAACGCTCCTACATACGCCACGAAAGTCGTTATCTCGGCTACATATAAACACTTCGATGAAGATGCTCTGCAATTTATAGAACAGCCGATTTATATTGAAATGTATCCTGGAGAGGCTGCTGACGGTGTCGAATCGTATCAAAGCTACGATATCAAGATGCGCCGCCACTTCCACATTATGTGTCATATCACTGCCGATAAAGATGCCGTGTCGTGGGAAACTGACTACCGTGTCGTAATGGACGAAAGTCTGCCTGAGGGTCCAATCATTAGATACGAGTTTAGAACAGATACACTCGCCCTAAACTCTGCCTATGATAAAAACGGTAACCTGCTAGGTGACTACCCTCGTGAAGATGGTAGTTATACAGAGCTTCTAGATACGTACAGAACAGCTTATAACTCTGGAGAATGGGACGACCTAAGTGTCTATACCCTTAGCCCATCGTATGGGTACTATGATAGGTATGTATATGGATATACTGGCACAACAAATATCTTTGCGGATGACGATAAGCCATTCCTTAGAAACCTTGCTCTAGAAGAAGATAATTATGATAACTATGACAACCACACTGGGAAAAACCACCCCGAAATCTTTGATGTTACATTCCTCAAAGATAACAGAAATAGGTATATTGATAGTCCGTATGACTATGACGATACTTATTCTTCAGGCGAGTTGAAGTATAGTGTGGGGAATAACTACATAAATTCTTCGATGCTCCAACTTGTCACAGGATGGGGCACTGGCATTGCACCTGGCGATCTTTCAACCGAATTTACTATTGTCTTTATCGGTTCGGTGGGTTCTAACTACTCGATGCCTAATACTGATAGAGGGGTATATTATGGTAATAGTATTGAGTGGAATAAACGGTGGTACTTCTATCGTATTGGTGGCACTACCGCTACTTCGAGTTATGGCGAAAATGCTGTAACCTATGGCTTTGCAGCAGACCTACTAATACAGATTGATGCCCTCAAAGCAGAACCATACCAAAATGTGCAGTCGTATGATGTATGTCAAAATGGGCAAAGGAAGGTGTATTTCAATAACGTGGATGTGGAAGCAGTCACTGCTTCTGGAGTTACTGTTCCTGAGTATCATTCTTCAGGAGCGATGACCACCAAGCGTCCAAGTACTACTGACTATACCTTTGATGCGCCAATGAGTATCTTTGGGCACGTTACCAGTACGAATAAGGATGACTGTATTGATGCTAAGCTCAGATTGTTCCTCGTCTATGACAGAGCGCTGACACTAACCGAAATCGACCAAATCAGGCGTTATGCCTCACTGCACGATCTGCTGATTTTTGGCGAGGAAGACCTTACTGGTTTCGATATTACTGTTACCGAGAATGACTATGTCGGTCAGACCTGGGACGGCGAAACTGACTGGCAAGATGGCGGTGGCGGTAGTGCTACAATCGAGTAACTTTTTTTAAAAATAAAACTGAAACCCTCTTATTTGTAAGATTATGATTAAAAATGTTAAATATTACTTCTTATTTCTCTTTGTACTAGCCCTGTCTGTTGGCTGTCAGCAAAGCGAAATAGTGGTGGAGGAAGAAGAGCCTATGGGCAGCATTGTCGAAGTGCCGCTAACCCTCTCGGTTGCAGATATGGACGACGGCACTGAGGGTGCTACCAAATCTACTCGTGTGGATGGCGATAATGATGGAATACTCTCCGATATCGTCAATCTGCTAGCTATCCAATTCGATGGCGTTGACGATGATAGTGAGGTGATTTATACCGAATACTACGATGATATGGGTCGTGACCCTACACTTAAACTCAATGAAACTGAAGACCCCTGTATTGTTCTCTTTATAGCAAACGCTTTTGGTGAAATGCCTGTCACTAAGGGTATGACACTCTCGTATGTTAGGAGCTGCTCTTCTGAACTCTCAGGTGGAATACTCAGTGAAACAACTAACGGCATTCTCTACGATAGTAAACTTATCAAAACTGATGATAGTGGTAATAAATACTTTATGATGAGCGATAGCTATACCTTTACCGATGGAGTCTCAATTAGCACTATCATATATGTTAATATGAGACGTAATGTCGCTAGGGTTACACTCAATGTTCATAATGACCAGTGGGATGGTGGCGAAATTACAAATGTAGGAATAAAGTCTGTACCAACTTCAAACCTCTATTATGCTAACCAAATTAAAGAAGATGATGCAATGCTCGTTCCTAAAACTGTTAGCGGAACTGTAAACTATATTAATTCTGCTTCGGTCTCCCCTAGTACATCTACTTCTTATAGCGTTACATACTATATGCCTGTTAATATGAGGGGTACTGTTGAATATGCTGATGCTCTAACGAAGTGTAGCTATGCCCCAGACGGAGCTTCCTATGCCTATATTCAAGCTTCTTCTGATGAATTGGAAGTTGAATACAGCTACCTGATATATAAATTCTATTTGGGCGCAAACCTTACTACCGATTACAACCTTAGACCGAACGCCTGCTATGAGTACGATTTTACATTCAACGGACAAGGAGATCTTGATGACCCTAGAATAACAGTTGTTGAACCTTTTATTAGTGATAACTATATAGATTATACCATCTTGAAATCTTCGAATTGTTATATCTTGAACCCCGAAGATGAAGCTGTAACTTACTGTATACCTATTGCACCTCGTGTTAATGAGTATTGGACTAAATACGCTAATCTGTCTGCTAAAGGTATTACTGATGGCAACTTAGATAGTTGGGATTTTGAACTCCTATGGTACGATAATGATACTTATCCACTTTTTGTTGGTTCTGATGATGAGTCGTCTGATTATGATGCAATCTATATTGAAAAAGTATTGATGGGTGAAGAGGCTAATACGCCGTCGCTTGCAATCACCCTCCCTGCTTCTTATGCGAATATGGGTAATGTGCTTATTGCAGTTAGAGATGTTGTTACCCAAGAAATTCTATGGTCGTGGCATTTGTGGGTTACTGACTACTGTCCGTACGATCATAACTTAACGGAAACTGCCACAGGCTCTTACCCTCTGATTAACAATACTGGCTCTTTGCATCGTTATAATGGTACTGTGTGGGAAAGTGGCGGAATTTATGAGACTAAATATATGATGGATAGGTATATCGGCGCTCGCTCGTCTCGTCCAACTGACAGTAAAGGTATGTTGTACTATCAGTTTGGGCGTAAGGATCCATTCCCTGCTACTGGAAATGCTAAGACATCTAACGGCTCGACATTTACTACTGGTGTCGGTGCTCGTCCTGTGACTATGGAAACGTCAATTGCTAATCCTACGACAGGTTATGTTGGGAATGGTGACTGGTGCTCTTCGTACACAGAGCTAAGTTATCTTTGGCACGATGAAAATTGTAGCTTAGCCTCAGGCTCAAAGTCAATCTTTGACCCTTCGCCTTATGGCTTTAGACTCCCTGTAATAGGTGCGTTTAATAGTCCTGTTTCTGGAAGTCTAGTCTCTTTGGGAACAAGTGGTCAGGCTGGTTTTGGATACTATCTCTGTGGCGATACAGAGTTATTCCTTCCAGCGTGTGGATACTTAGTTGCTGGTACTTTTGGTTATAGTTATTTGTGGAGCTATACTATTGTCGATACGGCTACTCCTTTTTCTTCTACTCACTGTAGTGCTCTGGTTAAGAGTAATCTCTCTTGGTCAGAGAAGCTTATGTTATGTTCGGGAGCTTCGCTTCTTTGTATCGAAGACGAATAAATCGAGTAGGAGGAAACTACTTGTTTTCGTTTCCTCCTGCTCGATTTCTCGTTTCTACTTTTTGGTGGAGTGTGTTATTTTTTTATTTCTAGTTTCCACTTTTTGATGCCAAAAAGTGGAGCAAAAAGCAGCAGCAGTTTTCGCCTTTTCGTGGGCGAAAAGAGCTGCTTTAGTTTGCTCTAGTCGGCTTTGTATGTGTCTTATGGAGTAGCCTTTAGCTCTACACGGCTTTAGAATTTTCTATAAGGGGATTTTTCTTTAGATATTATATGCCTCCACTAATTCAATATCGCTTGCCCCCTAATGCCTAAAACCTACAACCTAACACCTACAACCTAACACCCTAACACCTACACCCTAACACCTACAACCTACAACCTAACACCTACAACCTTATTTGATGGCTTGTTATATATATAGTAGGTATCTCTTGCGTAGTGATTCAAAACTAAGGCTCTCTGAGAGCCACCACTCGATTATCGCAGGAGTGAGGCGGTAGCCCGACTCTGTGAATCGTTGGCGTAGGGCATTGCCTCCTAGAACTTTATCGAACATATCTATACGCTCCTTTGTGGCGGTGGTCAGTGGATTGTACTCTGGATATAGGCTTATTAATTCCTCTAAGACGTGAAAGCCTATGAGGGTTATCGTTGCATTATTGAAGTCGGTGACGTGTAGCTGTACGCCGTGTAGAGACTTGCCCTTGCCCGAACCATAGTATGGTGTGTAATGTATCGGGCGGAAGATAATCCCCTTTAATCCTTTAGCATTGAGTCGCTCAGCTAAAGACTCTGCATCCTCTATCCACTCGGCAGCAAAGGTCTGGAAGGGTAGGGTGTAGCCTACGCCTATGTTAAGCGTTGAAAGCTCGCCTATCATCCCTGTAATGGGGTAGAGCATCGAAGTTTCCCAGTAGGGTATATGAGGTGAGGTAGCGACCCACGTAAGCCCCGTAGCTGTCCAGTTGTCGCTGCGCTGCCATCCCTCAATAGGTATGACTGTGAGAGTGGGGTTGTGGCTCAAAAAGCCCTCGCCTACATATAGCTGCGCAAGCTCCCCGACTGTCATACCGTGTAGATAGGGGATATTGTATTTGCTCACAAAGCTGTGGTAACCCTCGCTCACACCTTTGCCCTCTACCTTAAGCCCTCCTAGTGGGTTCGGGCGGTCGAGTACTATAAATTCTATACCGCTCTGTCCTGCCGCCTCCATTGCTAGCCCAAGGGTCGAAATAAAGGTATAGGAACGTGAGCCTATATCGGCTATATCGAAGATTAGTGCATCAATGCCGCTGAGCATCTCACGGGTGGGCTTCATTCCATTGCCATAGAGGCTATAAACCATTGCCCCAGTCTGTGAGTCACGAACGTTGCTCACGACCTTACCTGCTGGTATATCGCCACGAACACCGTGCTCAGGGGCATATAGTGCCACTAGCTTAACGCCTGCCTGCTTTGCTCGCTCGCTAGATAAAATCTCGATTGTGGAGCGTAGGGAACTGTTTACTCCAGTGGGATTTGTGATAAGACCAATGCGCTTGCCGCTAATCTGCTGAAAACCGCTAGCCTCTAAAACATCAATGCCAGTGAGCACCTGTGCACTCACCGACATTGAAAGAAAGGCTAGCAGCGAAATAAATAAATGCTTCACTGCTAAGTTATAATTTGTTAGTTTATAGTATGTGATATGCTACTGTTAGACCTGCCATTACGATTGCTACCATACTCATTAGCTTAATAAGGATATTAAGCGATGGGCCGCTGGTGTCTTTGAATGGGTCACCTACTGTGTCGCCAGTAACTGTTGCTTTGTGTGTCTCTGAGCCTTTGCCTCCGAAGTGTCCTTCTTCAACATATTTCTTGGCGTTGTCCCAAGCACCGCCTGAATTTGCCATAAAGATTGCAAGAACGAAACCTGCACCTAGTCCACCCACTAGTAGACCCATAACGCCTGCTACACCAAAGATTACACCAGTAAGGATTGGGGCAAGGATTGCAAGGATTGAAGGGAAAAGCATTTCACGCTGTGCGCCCTTAGTAGAGATTTCTACACAACGAGCGTAGTCTGGAGTGCCTTCGCCAGTGAGGATGCCCTTGATTTCACGGAATTGGCGGCGTACCTCCTCAACCATTGATTGTGCTGCACGACCCACTGCGTTCATTGTCAATCCACAGAATACAAACGCCATCATAGAACCGATAAATACACCGATAAGTACTTTAGGATTCATAAGGTTTAGACCATAGAACTCGATGAAGTCAGGGATTGTAGCTGTTGCAGTTTCTACTATTCTACCTCCTATCTCCATAGTAGTCTCTCCGATATGTTGTAGACCGATTTTAATCTCTTCGATATAAGAAGCCAAAAGGGCAAGTGCCGTCAAGGCTGCTGAACCAATCGCAAAACCCTTGCCAGTAGCGGCAGTAGTGTTGCCAAGTGCATCTAGTGCGTCAGTTCTGCGACGAACCTCTTTGTCAAGTCCTGCCATCTCAGCATTACCGCCAGCGTTGTCGGCGATAGGGCCATAAGCGTCTGTTGCAAGGGTGATACCAAGTGTCGAAAGCATACCCACGGCTGCGATACCGATACCGTAAAGACCTTGTGAAAGGCTGCCTGCCTCTGCAAAATCAAGATTGAAACCATTAGCGCAAAGGAACGCCATAACGATTGCTGCGCCAATTGTGATAACTGGAATAGCAGTCGAAAGCATACCTAGACCGATACCCGAAATAATTACAGTTGCAGGACCAGTCGCACCACTCTTTGCTACATTTTGTGTAGGTTTGAACGAATGTGAGGTGTAATACTCGGTTGCTTGACCGATGATGATACCTGCTAGTAGACCTGTAATAACCGAGAACGATAGCCCTATCCAGTTTTCGATGCCTAGTAGGTATAGCACTGGGAAGGTAATAGCTGCTATAAGAATTGAGCTGACATTTACGCCAAGACCTAGCGAGCCAAGAAGTTGCTTCATTGTTGCGCCCTCTTTTGTGCGAACAAGGAAGATACCGATAATCGAGAGTAAGATACCTATCGCTGCGATAATCATCGGTGCGAATACGGCATTTAGCTGTATGTCGCCTCCAATAGTAGCATAGGCAGCAGCACCTAGTGCGGCAGTAGCGAGGATTGAACTACAATAACTTTCGTAAAGGTCTGCGCCCATACCTGCCACGTCGCCTACGTTGTCACCCACGTTGTCGGCAATAGTTGCAGGGTTACGAGGGTCATCCTCTGGAATACCTGCCTCTACTTTACCTACAAGGTCAGCCCCTACGTCAGCAGCTTTGGTGTAGATACCGCCACCCACACGTGCAAAGAGTGCTTGAGTAGATGCACCCATACCGAATGTTAGCATAGTAGTGGTGATAACCACAAGTTTGTCGCCTTCGAAATAGTCAAGAATTAGATACCAAATCGAGATATCCAAAAGACCTAGACCCACAACCGTTAGACCCATAACAGCACCCGAGCGGAATGCAACTCTTAGTCCACGGTTCAATGATTCAGAGGCTGCTTGTGCAGTACGTGCCGAAGCATACGTTGCAGTTTTCATACCGATGAAGCCTGCTAGCCCCGAGAATAGACCGCCCGAAAGGAATGCAAATGGCACCCATTCGTTTTGAACTCCAAGCCCGTAAGCTAGGAAAGCGAAGAAGATTACAAGAACTAGGAATACCCAGCCTACGACTTTGTACTGTTGGCGAAGGTACGCCATAGCTCCTTTACGCACGTGTTGTGCAATGGTTTTCATTTTCTCTGTGCCTTCGCTTTGTTTCTTCATCTGCACGAAGAAGTAGCGGGCAAACACAAGAGCAATGATTGAGGCTGCTGGAATGAGCCAGAAGATTGTTGGAATGTGTCCCATAAGGTTTTTTAGTGTTAAAATGGTTGAAGAATTAATTATTAAAATTTTTTAAAATCTCTTTCACGCTATTTTAACCTTAAAGTTAGGTAAAAGATATCGTCTTACCAAAACTTTTTTTATGGAATTATAAGCTTGTTTCTAATATTTTTTGAATTAGTAATCTAATGTCTTTTGAATTAGCGATTTAGAAGAACAGCGGTTCTACGTAATAGTAGAGTAGTGCCCAACAAACGAAGCGTGCCCCCTTGCCTATAAACATATATATAGCTGTGAGTTTGAAGTTTACTTTGTAGAATCCTAGACCGATAGCCATAACGTCGCCAATGATTGGCAGCCACGTGAACAGGGCAACGGCTGCGCCATAGCGAGTGATTTTGGATTGTTGCCGTTCGAGTTTCTCACGGCTGACTTTTAGGTACTTCTCAATCCACTCCCACTTGCCTAGCCGCCCCATATAGTAAGAGGTGAGTCCGCCTAGCCAGTTGCCAAAGGTAGCAGCGGCAATAGCGATATAGGGGTCTGCGCCTGTTGTGAGCAGTGCTACAAGCATCACATCCGAGCTAAAAGGTATAATAGTAGCCGCCAAAAACGCCCCGATAAAGAGCCCGATATATCCTAGCTCAATTAGCCAATCCATCTGTGTATGTATGTATTTTAGGATTTGTCATATTATTCTATACTTTTCGTGAGGAAAATAGTTATTAAATCTTTTTAACAGCAAGTTTATTTATGCGGTGTAAAGATAGTTGCATTTCATTGAATTTCCAAAACAAAACTCATCGGGGGCGTTTGTATCTGTTTGTATATGTGAATTTTTTGTGATTGTTTTGTACAGTAAATTTTTTTAATAACTCGTCTTTAATGTTGTTGTGTTTCTAAAATATTGAGTGAGTTTGATTTTTTCTGCTGAAAAATTTGGAAGTATAGGTATTTTTGCATACCTTTGTTTTGGAATTAGAGTATTATCAGCCCATTTATTAATACACCTTCTCCCGTCTTTGTATGGGAATAGCTAAATCACATAGAACGTTATGAGGAAATATTCACTTATCCACAGCCCGTTATCCTAAGGGAACTTCTAAAAACTGGACTTTAAAAGTCAGTTATTAGAACTCCCCTTAAGGGAGATTCTTTCTCGCTTTTCAAATTTGTGTTCTTTCGAATTTGAAAGCCGCAAACATTTTGCCTGTTCTTTAAAATACAGAAATAATTCAACCCAATTACTAACCAGTGGCTCTACGCTATTAAAAACAGCTATAATTTTTAGAGCCACAAAATCCACAAACAGTATGAAAAAATTACTATTTCTACTAATCTTACCCCTCTTCATCTTCTCGTGCGAGAAAGAAGAAATCAGCAACGCTAGCTATGATACCTTCATTGGCAAGTGGGAACTTTGCAGCTTTGCTGTAGAAATTAATGGAGAAGCTTTCTACGCTTATCCAGTTATAACATTCGAGGAGAATAAATCAGGTTCTATTATCGGTAATCTGCCAATTGAATCCTCTCCTGCTTATGGCAGTCTTGAGTATTTAGTTCAAGACGGATACATCTATTTGAATTGTAGTGATGATGTATATAGTCAATATTACGATGGAGAATGGACAATCACGTCTAATTCTGATTCAAAAATCGTCCTAAAACGAGATTCAGATTCAGGTTTCCCAGCTGTTCTAACTTTAATCCGCTAAATTATTGAAGAAGCTACTATTTTTACTAATCTTACCCCTCTTCATCTTCTCGTGCGAGAAAGAAGAAATCAGCAACGCTAGCTATGATACCTTCTTAGGTGAATGGAGTATTTGCAGTTGCGCTGTTCAAATTGACGACGAGGTCGTTTATGTCTATCCTTCTTTAACATTTAAGGAAGAAAATGCAGGTCGTATTTATGGATATCTTCCATCAGATGATTCCGCCTTTGCCTCAGACTTTCTCTACATTATTCGTGATGGCTATATTTATATCAGCTGCTCAGAGATTGACTATCAGCCTTACTATGATGGACAATGGAAGATAACTTCTTCTTCAGATGTTAATATTACGATACAAAGAGATACGGACACTGGCTCCGAAGCTACATTCACTTTAGCGAGGTAAATATCTATCGTATATAATTATGTGAAAGAGGGAGGCGTAACAAAGTTGTGCCTCCCTCTTTTCGTGCGTAATTATGTGTGGGGTTTATGTGTGATGCGTGGGAGGGGTGTAGAGCATAGGGGCTACTTCTCTGTGAGGTAGCTTACTATTTCGGTGGCGCAGCGGGATGATGCTCCTGTTTCGCCTAGTATCTCTCTTAGTTCCGTGTAGCTCTCTAGTAGTGCTTTGCGGTCTTTGCCGTCCTCTAGGATTGAACGTAGGGAATCGGTGCCGCTCTGGGCGTTGAATGCCTTATTGCCTAGTAGCTCGGTCACGACCGTGCGGTTCATTATTATATTTACTAGAGATACCCAATGGATTCTGCCTTGTAGCATTAGTCTTGCTATCGACATCGTTAGCGCAGGACCTCTATAACACACTACCTGTGGTACGCCTAGTAGGGCTGCCTCTAGGGTCGCTGTGCCCGAAGTTACTAGTGCACCGCTTGCCACTCGCATAGTCTCATAGGTCTTGCCATAGACTACCCTTACATTTGTGCTGCCCTCTAATATCTTTTCATATAAAGACTTGTCGAGCCAATCGACACCCGTTACAACTCCGTCATAACCCTCGAAATTCTTCATGACCTCTACCATAACTGGCAGGTTGTGTTCTACTTCCATTACACGACTACCTGCCACTAGGGCTATTATAGGGCGTTCGGGCTTCGCCTCAGAGCTGTGCAGCTCACGCTCTGTAATCTCGTCCAAAAGAGGATTGCCCACATATATAGCATCCACTCCGTGGGAAGCAAACCACTCCCTCTCAAAGGGGAAAATCGCATAAAGCCTGTCGATATACTTAGCAATTGTCTTTACCCGCCACTGTCGCCAAGCCCAAACCTTAGGAGCGATATAATACAAAGTCTTGAATCCTCGACCCTTTGCCCACTTCGCAATCTTGAGGTTAAAACCTGGATAATCTATAAAAATAATAGCATCGGGCTGCCAAGAGAGTATATCAGCCTTACACAACTTAAAGAATCCCTTAATCGTGCGGTACTTCTTAAGTACTTCGATAATGCCCATAATCGCCGTTTCACGGTAATGCTTTGTGGGAGGAGTGCCTGCCTCTGCCTCCATCTTATCGCCCCCCCAATAGCGAAACTCCGCCTCTGGGTCGCTCTCTTTGAGTGAATGGATAAGGTTGGCTCCGTGCATATCGCCGCTCGCCTCGCCTGCTATTATATAGTACTTCATTGTAGCTGTGCTCTAAAAATGTGCTTAAAAAAATTAATCTTCCAAAAGGTCGGGGCGAAGTGTAGTCGTGCGCTCGATTGATTGCTCGAACTTCCACTTGTCGATTGCTGCAAAATTGCCGCTCATAAGTACCTCTGGTACTCGCATTCCTCGGAACTCCGCAGGGCGTGTATAGACTGGTGGAGCAAGCAGATTGTCCTGAAACGAGTCGCTAAGTGCTGAACTCTCATCGCCTATCGCCCCTGGTAGTAGCCGCACAACGCTATCTGTGATAACAGCTGCCGCAAGCTCGCCGCCAGTAAGTACATAGTCCCCAATGCTAAGCTCACGTGTGATAAGTGCCTCACGGACTCTATGGTCTACACCCTTATAATGACCGCAAAGGATAATGATGTTCTCTAGGGTCGACAGTGTATTGCTTATACCCTGATTGAGTGTGCCACCGTCGGGCGATGTATAGATAATATCGTCATAGTCTCGCTGTGACTTCAACTCCTCGATACACTTAAATATAGGTTCGGCTAGCATTACCATACCTGCCTCACCGCCATAGGGATAGTCATCGACCGTTCTGCGTGCATCAGTGGTGTAGTCCCGAAGGTTATGAAGTACAATCTCCACAAGACCCTTCTCCTGCGCCCGCTTAAGTATCGACTCGCTCAGTGCACCGTCGAGTAGGGCAGGGTGTATTGTTATTATGTCTATTCTCATAAGGCTCTCTTTGGCGTGATTAAATTCTCTCTTGTATTGTGTCAGTAGTGCCGCTTAGGTACTCCGTCACAAAAGGGTTCGTGTTTCGCTCCGTGCCAATAGTTGTGCTATCGCCGTGACCTGGGAGAACTTGAATGTCGTCGCCAAGTGGTAGAATCTTAGTTACAATAGATTTCATAAGCTCATTGTAATCGCCAGTAGGAAGGTCTGTGCGCCCTATGCTGCCACGGAAAAGTGTATCGCCCGAAATCAGCACCTCACACGAAGGTACATAGAAACAAACACCCCCTGCCGAATGACCTGGTGTAGCGATAACCTTTATAATATCCTCACCAAGGGCTATCTCCTGACCATCCGTAAGAGCAAAATCTGCCGCTGGAGCTTCGTGCATCTCAAAGCCATACATCTGTGCAGATACCATTGCGCCACCGAGCATTATAGAACCTGCCTCGGCTAGCCCCCACTCAATGCCAAACGTCTCTTTAACGGCATCTACGCCTACTATATGGTCGATATGAGCGTGTGTGTTGAGAGTCATCACTGGGCGAAGCTGATTGCGCTCCACATATTTAATGAGTTGTTCTCTCTCGTGTGAGTTGCTGCATCCAGCATCTACGATAATAGCATCGCCACTCTCTGCCGAAAGTATATAAGTGTTTACCCCAAATGGGTTAAGTGTTAGTCGTGCAATCTTTAGCATATATTTTTAATTTTTTTTCTTTACCGAAGTTTAAATCATACAAAAATAACAATTTTTTTGCAATTTTCAAAATTGAATCTTACCTCTGACCCCCCTCCCCCCCTTACCTTTGATGTAAGCCCTCACCCTCTATCTGTAAATAAATAGAGGAGGCTAACCCCTATAAGGGATACCTCCTCCTCAATTGTGATTTTATTGTGTTTCCCTTTTAATATAAGAGAGATTCAGCGAATTCTCGTACGCACCCTTCACCGCCTTTTCTCGTAAGGACTTTGATGTTAGGGATTGACTTTATTCTTGCAGCTGCATCGGCTGGGCAGGCGGCTACGCCTACTGCGCTCAGTAGTTCGAAACAATTTATGTCGTCTCCTATATAAGCCACCTCGTCTAAGCTTATGCCCTCTTTTCGGCAAATCTCTAGGGCTGTGGATAATTTACCTCCCTCTTGTTTGCCTTGATACAGATAGTCTGCTTTGATTTTCTCAGCTCGTTTCTTGACCACTAACGTGTTTTCAGAAGTGATAATGCCAGTCTTTATTCCTGACTCACGAAGTAACTGAAAACCCATTCCGTCCCGTGTGTTGAACTTCTTAGATTCTATTAAATCCTCAGAGCCGTCTTCGCTATAATACATACCTCCGTCTGTCATAACCCCATCCACGTCGCTTAGAAATAGCTTAATTTTAGGACTGTCGGTTGTGGCGGCAGTGGAACTTGGCAATAGTATATGTCGGCGCATAAGACTCTCTAGGATATGCCAATCGTCTGGCTCGTCTATCTCTGTGGCTGTATACTCGGGCATCTCGTATATGCCGATTTTACCCGACAAACGATTGCCTGATTCTAAAATACGTCCTACCGAATTTATATAAAACGCTCCATTCTCCATTAGCTCGCCGCTAAAGTCTTGGCGACGTGGGCGGTTCATATAATCATAATTCTTTGATGTGCCATCTTCTCTCCAATAGAAACGAAAATTGCGCACGCAAGTCAGTAGCGAGTCATAAATTCCTGTATTGTACATAGCCATAGCCTCATCGAAATGAATCGTCTGGGTCAGTGGAGAAGTCGCCTGAGCGAGCACAAATGTGGTGTCAGAGGGCAGCCCTGCATAGCTAATGTACTCTAGCATAACACTCTCAGTTGAAGCTCCATCTGAGGCATTCTCTGCCGAACGTCGATAAAGTGTTACCTTTGAATAACTCTCAGCTGCCACAACTCTCTCTATTTCAGGGGAGTCGGTAGCCACGATGATGCTATCTATCGCACTGCACCGCTCTAGTGCCTCGATATTCCAGCACACAAGTGGTTTGCCGCAGAATGCCTGTATGTTCTTTAGAGGAATGGACTTACTCCCCCCTCGAACTGGAATAAATGCGACTACCATTTCACTTGACCGCTTTTAAGTTTTTTGCGTTGCACTGACTCTATATCCAGAATATCTTTCTCCTTATATGTCAGGGCTTTAGCTACTGCCTTGCAGTCACGCACAAGTTTGCGAACACCGTCAGGTTCGAGCGATGCTGCGTGGTCAGTGCCCTTCCAAGTGCGGTCGAGGGTATAATGACGCTCAATCCACTCTGCACCAAGTGCTACCGCTGCCGAATCGACTGCTATGCCCAAATGGTGTCCCGAAAAACCTATCGCCTTAACTCTGTGGCTATAAGCCTCACGCATACGTGTAATTTCCAAAAGGCATATATCCTCAAATGGAACAGGATACCCCGATGTGCAGTTATACAGCACTAAATCCTTGTTACGCCCCTTGGACTCAAAAAACGATATAATATTCTCCTCCTCACTCTTGGTTGTCATACCAAATGATAGGTGAATCTCGCCATCGAAATGGTCACATAGATACTCTAGCATAGGTTTATTGAGGTTACAAGCCGACGGTACTTTTATGAGTTTTGGATTGAGAGTTGTGATTTCTTTGGCAGAGGTCACATCCCAAACCGAAGTCGAATACTCAATGCCAAACTCCTCGCACCACGCTTGTAGCTGCTTGTGCTCCTCAAGGGTTAGCTCTAGGAATTCTCGGTGCGCTCCATAAGTGTCACCATAAGAGTTCGCCATATTTGGGTGTGGGGTATTATACTCCTCCTCTGAGAGAAGTTCACGGTTGCAACGTTTCTGGAACTTGACTACATCAGCCTTGCAGTAGGTCGCCGCAGTCATAATTAGCTCTCTGGCTATTGCCATATCGCCCTTGTGGTTGCAGCCTATCTCTGCTATGATTTTTGGTGTTGTCATTATCTGTCGTAATTTTTTTGGTGGGAAATTCTTGTTTATATCTTTAGCAAAGTTACACAATTTTTATTGGGATGCAAATCTATACTATAAATATATAAGGGGCTATAAATTCAAATCAGCAGATTTGTAACGCATTATCGCTTCTCTCAATTTTTGCGTGGCACTATATGGGCACTTGGCCGATATGATGGCGGATACTAATGCTACACCCTCGATGCCTGTCGAAAAGCACGCTTCGAGGTTTGATAGATTTATTCCCCCTATGGCAACGGTTCGGTGTGTGGTCGCTTCTACTGCTTTTCTGCATCCTTCTATACCGAATGGAGAGAGGGTGTCGGTCTTTGTTGTGCTCTGGAAAATAGGGGAAATTCCGATATAGTCGACATCTAGGGCGTTCGAGGCGATAACTTCGTCAAAAGTCTCGACAGATAGCCCTATGATTTTATCTTCTCCCAGTAGCCGCCTAGCGTCGCTATAACTCATATCCGACTGCCCGATATGTACGCCTGCTGCATCAACTGCTAGGGCTACATCTACTCTGTCGTTTATAATGAGCGGTACACTGTACTGGTCTAGAATCGCTTTTATACGTCGTGCTGTGTCTATGAACTCGCCCGTCGGGAGCTCCTTTTCTCGTAGCTGTACGATTGTTACACCGCCTTTTGCTGCCTCTTCTACAACGTCCTCTAGCTTTCGCCCACGTGTCAGTGAGCTATCGGTTACGAGGTATAGCGATAGATCGAATTGTGGTCTCATAATTGGCGTACACTTTTAGCTAGCTCTTCTGGGGTTATGAGGTATAGCTCGTCTATGAAATTAGATAGAAGTGCGGCAGGGGCAGCTGATTTTGCTGCTGCTCTTTCGCCTGCTACGCCCATAAGTGCCATAGCATACAGTGCGGCATCAAATGGCTGTGGCTCTACTGCTGCAAATGCTCCTATTAACGCAGTGGCTGTGCAGCCCATAGCTGTGACTTTGGTCATCATATTCGAGCCATTAGCTATCGTTTCAACTCTCTTGCCATCTGTTATATAGTCTGTCTCTCCGCTCACTACTACAACTGCGCCGCTCTCTAGAGCTAGCTGTTTGGCGGCAGATAGGGCAGTGTTTGACTCAACGCTGCTGTCAACGCCCTTGCTTAGAACGCTGCTGTCTACAAGTGACATTATCTCTGAACCGTTGCCTCTAATGATTTGTGGGCGGCATCGCTTTATTAGCTCTTTGCAGGTTTCAGTTCTATATGAAGTCGCTCCTGCGCCTACTGGGTCAAGGATTATAGGCTTTTTAAGGTTCTGCATAGATTCCCCTGCTATAAACATCGACTCTGTCCACCCACTGTCGAGCGTACCTATATTTATAACAAGCGAGCTAGCGATTTGTGTCATTGCCTCTACCTCTTCTTTGGCGTGCGCCATTACTGGCGATGCTCCAAGTGATAGTAGAGCATTGGCATTGAAACTCATTGCTACATAATTTGTTATGCAGTGCACTAGTGGCGAAGATTTACGAACCTTTTCGAGGCTCTCGGATAGTTTTTTAGTATTAATCATAAATGTTATGTTTCTTTATATGTACGTTTTTTAGCGCAGCAAATTTATATAATTCTGAAGAGTATTCAAAACTTTATTTGCCTCTTTTAAGATTTTGTGCAGCGGCTGATAAAAAAGTTCGCAATTGAAAAATAAATTGTTAAATTTGTAAGTTCTAATATTGAAGTAATTTACTGTACTATGAATAAAATCAAACAAATATGGGCATCTCGTAAGGTTCGTTTTGCCGTTGTAACTGCTATATACCTCTTGTGGTTTGTCCTCTGGACAGAGAATTTATGGTGGATTCTGGGAGTGGCGGTTATCTATGATTATTACTTTTCGAGATTTATAGATAAGATTTATCTCAATCGTTATCGTGCCTTTAAGAAGAAGTATCGCCCTGCAAAGTTTGTCCTTGAGTGGGTGGAAGCACTTCTCTATGCAGTAGTCGTGATAATGCCCCTAAAGCTCTATATTTTTGGACTCTATGTTATTCCAAGTGGTTCGATGGAGCAGACTCTTCTTGTCGGTGATTATCTCTTTGTCAATAGACTTGCCTATGGGCCTAAGATGCCTAATACACCGCTGTCGTTCCCTTTCGTGCAGCACACGATGCCTTTCACGGAAGATGTGCCGTCGTTTTTGGATTGGTGGCAGTCTGACTATAAGCGTTTGTGGGGATATACAGAGGTGAAGAATATGGATGTTGTAGTTTTCAATTTTCCAGCAGGTGACACTGTGGCTTTGCAGTGGCCGAACTCTACATATTATGATTTGGTGCGCACACCTGAAGATAGAAAGTATGTTTATGACAATTCGAAAGTTGTTTATCGCCCAGTGGATAAGCGTGAAAATTATATTAAAAGATGTGTGGCTGTTGCAGGAGATAGCCTCAGGTTTGTAAACCAAAAGTTGTATATTAATGGGCAGCTAGTGGAAGAGCCTGAGGGCGTGCAGTACGATTATATCATTCGTCAAAAAGTAGGAGTACAGCCCATCGTTAAAACTATGACTGCTAGCGAGGCTGCCAAACTTCGATATGCAGGACAAAATATAGAGCAGGTTGTATATGACATTGACTCTGTTTCAGTTTTCCCTCACCGTCCTGATTTGTATCCGTGGGTTAAGGATAACTATGGTCCGCTGTGGATTCCAGAGGCTGGGGCAACTGTGGAGCTAACACTTGAAAATCTTCCTTTGTACGAAAGAATAATTAAAAATTATGAGAATAATTCACTTGAAGTAATTCGTGGTGAAATTTTTATAAATGGCGTGAGAACAAATACTTATACCTTTAGAATGAACTATTACTTTATGATGGGTGATAACCGTGATAATTCGGCTGACTCACGATTTTGGGGCTTTGTTCCCGAAGATCATATCGAGGGTCGTGCTGCATTTTTGTGGATGTCTATCGAACCTGGTAAGAGTATATTTAACGGTATCAGATGGGATAGATTATTTAAATCAATTGAGTAAGGGGAATTCTAATAATTCCCTAAAATGCTTTTCCAAAATTTCTCATCCTATTTCGACTTTTCCAAAAAGTCAAGTAGGAGCCACTACGAGTCATTTTGAAAAAGCCGAAATAGAATAAAAACTTTTAAAAAATTAAAATCAGGGAATTATCAGAATTCCCCTTAAATTATGAAAGATATTAAAAAAGTTTATGAAGAAAAAGTTGAAAAACTGGGAGAGTTTTTCGCTTCGTGTGGCTGCTTAAAAGCTGTAGTGGCTTTGTCTGGTGGAATTGATTCAGCGGTGGTAGTGCCACTTGCTGTTGCTGCGCTTGGGGCTGAGAATGTGAGGGTCGTTTTATTGCCGACTCGTTATTCGTCACAACATTCAGTTGACGATGCACTTTATATCGCTGAGAAGCTCGGCATCGAGAACGATAAGGTTAGTATAGACGATATTTTTGCTGAGTCACTTAAGGCTATCGAACCTCTTAAGGGTATGGTCAATAGCGGACTTGCTGCCGAAAATATGCAGGCTCGTATCCGCTGTATGGTTACAATGGCTATAAGCAATGCTACTGGTGCGCTGATGCTTAACACTTCGAATCGTTCAGAAATTTTGGTTGGCTACGGCACACTTTATGGTGACACGAGCGGTGCGGTGTCTGTTATCGGAGACCTATATAAAGATGAGGTTTATGCCTTGGCTCGTTGCATTAACGAAATTCAAGGAGATGTTATCCCAGAAAATATTTTGACTAAAGCTCCATCGGCAGAACTTCGTGACGGACAGAAGGACAGCGACTCACTTCCTGACTATCCAATCCTTGATGCGATTTTGAGATTGATGGCTGACGAAAATCTTCCTGCCGAAGAGATTGTCTCTAAAGGTTTCGAGAAAGAAGTTGTTGAGAAAGTTTTTACACTATCTAAAGCTAGCGCCTTTAAATTATTACAGCTCCCTCCATTGCTCTAGTGGAAAATCCGAAATTTAAGTTAAATTATAGATGTATATAAACATATCTAAAATCTTGTTTTAGAAGTTTATATACATCTTTTTCTTTGTTTTTAGGGTTTAAATTTTAGCGAAAATAGGGTAAAACGACTCGTTTTTGCTAATTTTTCGTCTCTTTCTTTGTGGTTTTGTCCACAATCATAGCAACGGCAGAATCGCCCGTGACATTTACGACAGTGCGCAACATATCGAGTGGTCGGTCGATGCCGAGAATCAGAGCCAGCCCTTCCGCAGGAATCCCCACTGAACCGAGAACCATCACCAAAATCACAACGCTCCCCCCTGGAACACCAGGCGTGCCAATCGAGCTAATCGTTGTAGTGGCGAGAATCGTGAGAATCTGCACAAAACTTAGGTCGATGCCCATTACCTGAGCGATGAATACTGCTCCAATGGTTTGGTAGAGTGATGTGCCGTCCATATTAATCGTAACGCCGACGGGCAGCACAAACGATGCTGTGCGATTGCTTACGCCTAGCTGTTGCTGAATATTTTCGAGATTCAGCGGCAAGACTGCTGCACTTGAACTTGTGGTAAAGGCTAGGAGCTGAATCGGGAACATCTTTTTGTAGAATTTGTCGACTGGCGTTTTGGTGAAGAGCTTAACCAGTAGTGGGTAAAATCCTAGTATTAAGAGGAATAGCCCAAATACAACCGTCGCAAAATATAGCCCTAACGCACCTAGCAGCTGCATATTACTTGCATTGCCGACTACCATATTTGCCATCAGCGCAAAAACTCCAAAGGGTGCAAACTGCATAATCAAATCAATGATTTTCATAGTGATAGCATCGAGCGAATCCACAAAGTTTAAAAACGGCTCGGTTTTCTCTTTGCTCAGCATTAGCGTTGCTATACCGATAAGTAGAGCTATAACAATGACTTGCAGCATACTATTGTTGTTTCCAAGTGCCGATATGACATTCTCTGGGAAGATATCCACTAGTCCTTGAAGTGGCGAACTCTCGCTTATTGTATGTGCCGAGGTGACGTGTTGCTCAACGCTAGTGCTGTAAAGTTGCTGTATATTTTGAGAATTTTCAGCGTCCACAACCCTGCCAGGTTCTATACTTAGGACAAGTACAAGCCCTAAAAGTATCGCTATAATCGTTGTTGAGAGGTAGATTAAAATCGTCCTTCCCCCTAGGCGTGAGAGCGATGACATATTCCCCATATTCGCTACGCCCTTGACTAACGAAAGAAAGACAAGAGGTATGGCAATTGCCTTTAAAAGGCGCATAAATATCTCTCCAAACGGAGCTATCCAGTTGGTTACTAGAGTGGAACTGTCTAAATTATAGGCTAATATTCCCGCCACAACCCCCAGGAACATACCTAGTAGTATAGAGGCATATAGGGGTGGTCGTCTCTTTATGGTAATGCCCTTCATTTGTTATAAGGTTTTGGTTATTTAGTTACATAACTTCTTGGCTGTCAAGAAAGTTAGTTTATGAATTTTACGAACATCGGGCTCTTTATCTTTATGTCAAACTCCTCGCCCAGATAGGTTAGCTTGCCGCTTTGCCTATTTCTGCTGTATATTTGAACTGCATCGCTGTCTCTCAGGGCTGCAAGGAGGTATCTTCCGTCTGCTGTGAGAGTGAAATTACGTGGATGTTTGCCTGTTAGCGTATAGTCGATTTTCTCGATTGTGCCTTTTACTTCGTCAATTGCGAAGGTCGAAATGCCGTCTGCCTTGTGTCTATTGCTTGTGTATAGGAATCTGCCATCGCTCGAAATATGGATGTCTGCGCAGCCTCTGCCTCCTACACTGTCAGACTTAGCGGTCTGAAACTCAGTAAGATTTCCGTCCTTATAGTCAAAACATATAACGTCTCCCGACAGCTCACACAACAGGTATGCTTTATTGCCGTTTGGCGCAAAGGTCAGATGGCGAGGACCAGAACCTTTCTTAACCCCTACCGAAGGATATACTTGTCGGAAAATATCTGCACCTTTCTTTATCTCGTCGCTTGAACTAGCCGTAAAGCGGTAAATTGAATCTTTCCCTAGGTCAGTTGCAAAGATAATTCCACTCTCGTCAGGCGAGGGAATTAGGCAGTGCAGGTGAGATGCTTTTTCTTTCTTAGATGTGTTAAAATCAAAGAGTTGCACCCTTGGAGAGACTGTGGCATTTTTGTTCAGTCTAAAGGTCGAAACACTCCCCGAACCATAATTTGCAGTTGCTACCCAATTGTCACCCTTTAATATGTGGCAAGGAAGTGCTCCGCCAGTAAGCTCGGTTGAAGTTTTTGAGAATGAGCCAGTTGACTCGTCGAAGTTAAATGAGGCTACTGCGGCTGTTTCTTCTTTAGTTTCCTCTACAGCCCAAAGTTTATTGCCATCTGAATCGAAGGTCATAAAGGTAGGATTTGAGGCATCAGAAGCTGATTTAAAGGAAGTTGTAGCATCTGTAGGGTTGAAATTATATAGGTATATACCGCCAGAATTTTCTGCGCCAGAGCTCATAGTTCCTATGACAATCGTTTCGCTGAGAGGATTTAGACGATATACGTAGAAAATCTCTACAATATCTCCGCCTCTTGTGATTGGAATGGCTTCATATATTGCACTTTGCGCTATTCCGAGAGCGGCTAGAACCCTGCTTGCTTCGTCATTAAAGAGTCTGCTCGACACTATATAGTAGCCTTGAAGTGTCTCTATTTCACGTCCTGCTAGCCTTTTTGCTGAAATATTTTGGTAAAAATAAGTGCTGTCCGAGTCGCATACTGTGATTAAATCCAGGTTGTTAGGTATAGCTACGTAGTTGTCGATATGGGCAGCTTCGTGCCACTTTGATGATATTAGAATAGGGGATTCTGCCATTATTCTCTCTGCTAAATCGCTGGTGTACAGGGCGGTGAATTTCTCATTGAGCTGTTCCCATCCGTACATTTCGAGAGATGGCAGACTCTTGCCATATTCTGAAATAGATTTGTCGTTACTCTCAGAGTAGAAAAGCCCAAACTGCACCTGAATAACATACAGACCCACTAAAAGAATGGTAGAGCTAAGGGATAGTATTTGCCAGAATTTCATTGATTTACGTGACTGATTCGAAAGGTGTGCTGCACCTACGATAATTAGAGTGAAATATGCTGGTGCGCTCCAGTGTGGCATTGTTGGGTGGAAGAACGACATCACTAAAACTGTGAGAATCAGCGGTAACGAAAAGACCATAGCGAACCGCATAGCTTGTTTGGTCATAAAACGTATTCTTCCCACAAAGTAGCTCATTAATGCGCCGATGATTATCAGACAGTTGAATACGCCATTAAAGATTAAAGCCCCCAGAGACTCGCCAAAAATAGATGTTGAAGACAGCTCGTTGAAGCTAAATAGCTTCTCTGAGAGGACTGAAAATCCCACATAATTATTGTTGAAGTTCCATAAAATAATAGGTGTTACAACCCCTACCGAAATAATGATTGCGAAGTATAGTGACCACGATTTCAATATCTTACGGTTAAAGAGCAGTGAGAATAATAGGGTAGCGACCCATAGGTAAACCCCCGTGTATTTAGATAACATAGCCAGCCCAACAAAGAGACCTGCTGTGAGCATTTTTGTGTGGCTATAACGTGCGTCAGATGGCAGTATAGACGATAGTAAGTTTATGGAAATTAGCCAGAAAAGAGACATTAAGGCATCTGAGGTGGCGAATGTGCCTATAACTATACCTGCGTAGATTGAGGCTGTGTAGAGTACAGATGCTATGAAACCTCGGCGGTAGTCCGCTGTTGAGAGCATCGACGAAGAGTAGGATTCTTGTACTGTCCTAAAGATTGGTTTTCGGGCGATTAGGTATATCAAAACCGTATTGACAGAGCCTATAAATATAGAGACAAGTCGTGTCAGAATTTCTGAGGTCTCGGTGTAGTTAAGAGTCAGAAGATTTATGATGTATGGCAGCAAGGGCGGATGATCGGCATAACCCAGTTGCGGATTTAGCGCAAGTATTCGATAGTAAGCCTCGTCGTTGCTTAGCTCTATAGTGTACGCCAGCAGTACTCTTGCAATAGTTGAAAAGAGTATCAGATAGAAAAGAGGAGAAAAATATTTGCGAGTTCCTGTTCCTAAATGCATAATGTTAAATTTTATAGTTTTTAGATACTACAAATATAACTTAAAAAAATGAGAAAAAGAGTAGAGTAGTGATGATATTTGTAACTATACCTATGTAAGTTTAAAATAGTCCACTGATATTATTACTAATATTTGTATTCTTAAACATTGTTTCCCAGTAAGTTAGCTGTATGAAGTTAAAGCAGAAACACATACTGAATTATCTTTAAAGTCCTTAAAAATAGTGATTCATTAAAATAATAATCAGATATTAGGCATTTTGAGTGCTGAGGCTCAGTGTTTTAGCCTTTGAAGTTGAAGTATTTCTTTAGTGTAAAATAATAGGTGTTTTTTAGGTGTATAAAATTTATTTGGAATATTGAGATATACTTATTATCTTTGCTTTTGTAAATATTTAAAACTGTAAACTATGAACGAAAGACTAGAAAAATTAATAAAGGCTGAGAACCTTACATCAGCCAAGTTTGCCGAGATACTCTCTGTGCAGCCGTCAAGTATATCGCACTTATTGTCAGGTCGTAACAAACCGAACTTTGACTTTATATCTAACCTTTTAACGATGTTTCCAGCCGTAAATCCACGCTGGTTTATCAATGGTGAGGGCGAAATGTATATCGCTCAAAATTCGAGCGAAATCCCCCCTGCAAATCCACAAGAAAACACAGAGAATTACACACGTGAATTACCTGCAATTTCGCCCAAAGAAGACACTTTAGGTAACCCTTATAGTGGAATGGGAGTCAGTGAATTGAATGCAGTTACAAATGTAACTGCTGAGCCAGATTTGTTTGATCAAAGATCAGCTACTTTTCCTAACACTTCGCAGCTTGGCGGGATTCAAACTCGCACACCTCAAACTACAATTGAGCCAATCGCAAGACCTACGGCCGAACCGCAAAGTTTTGTAGCTGCGGAGTCTGCTCCTGTCTCTGTGCAGAATATTCCCTCCCCTTTAACCTCTCAGGAGTCAGAGCCTGCTGTTATTTCTCAGCATCCTGTTCCAGCCCCTCAAGAGCCTGTTCCTGCGCCGATAGAGCCAATGCCTGCCCTTCAGCCTACTGTTGTCGCTGTGGTGTCTGAGCAGCCTCAGCCTAGTTCTGATTCTAAGCCTCACGAGCCTCAATCCCCTACAAAAAAAGCTCCTGAGCCAGTTGCAGATGCTTCTGAGAATCAATGCCCTTCTTCGTCTCTTACTGCGCAAACTTCGGATTCTGAACCAAAAGAATCACAGCACGTTAAAGAAAAGAAAATCGTTAAAGTTCTTTTCTTTTATGACGATAACACCTTTGAAGTTTTTAATAGCTAAGATGTTTCATAGAAATTAAAAGTCTATACCTCTACGTCATTTGTTTGGCGTAATTATCAGTTTATAAAGCCCTTTAATAGCACAATATCTGATAATTACGCCACTTATTTGTTTTGACTATTTTGAACTATAATAAACATTATGTACAATAGAAAGAGTCGTCCTAAAATTTGGACTTTTCATTTTCTCGCTTTGTGTTTAATTGTTGTCTGGAATTTGACGCTTCTCTTTTCTGATTCTTTTACTGAAAATAAGCCGTATAAAGCTATCATCTGGGATTTATTCTAAGAATGACTCCAGAAAAGTGATTTAGCACCCAGCAGACACCCCCCTTAAAAAACAAAAGGAGGGGGCAATAAGCCCCCTCTTCCAATTAATCATTAATCACTAATCATTAATCACTAATCCACTGGTGGTAACATAAATGGCGCATAACCCTGCTCTGGTGCCTCAGACTCGGTGTTGAGTCCGAACTCCCAACTCTTATTGAGGAACTCCCAGGTGAAGAATGAGTACTTGTACTCAAAGCTGCCGAATGTCCATTTGTAGAACTTCAACTCTGCGCCTATCACACCGTCTATCGAAATATCACCCTTAATTGAAGCCCTTATAGAGTCAAAGTTAATCATCTCTCCCTTAAGGTCTAACTCAGCTTTAGGCCCAACTTTTAGGTATGGTCCTACGACATCACACAAATATACGCCCAATTTTAGATAAAGAGATGCCTCGTTGTCAACTTCAACAGCCGTAGTAAGTGTAACATTATCAGACGATGGGTACTCTTCGGTGTGGTCAAAGGCTTGTGAATCAGACCATCCGATATCTTTGTCATAATATTGTCTAAGGTCAAAATGACCATTGAACTTGAATGGGAATGTTAATTCGGCTGAGCCCTTTATTGTTGTGCCAATGTTGTAAACTAGCGAAGGTTCGAGCGTTATCGGGATAGGAACAGGTCCTATCATAAATGTCGCAACGTACGTGCCGAACGATATTAAAGGCTTGTCGTTTGGAAATTTGAAAGTATAGCTCATATCGAACCCAAAGGTCAGTGACGGATTGATACTGTAACTCCCCAGTAGCTGTGAAGTGAACGACTTAACGCCCAAAATATGATAAAAGTCAATACCAAGGTAACAACCCAAATCAATGTTTGTATCGGCTTTAAGGCGGATATAAGCATTCATTTCTCCTTCACCTGCATTGGTTGGATCGTCTTCGTAGTCGGTGATAATCAGGTCGTCATAATCTACTTCTGTCACTTCGTCCTCCGAACTATTTGTATTATCTCCCTCCTCTTTGTCTTTCTTTGGAAGTTGTATTTTGAGATCTACCTCACCAGTTATACTGTAAGCTAAATATTGAGAAGCACTCCACTCTCCCCAATTGCCGCCCATAACCATCTGCATAATGTCAATTGCCACAATCTCACCATCGCCATAGCTGTTTGCATCGTTAAATGCAGGTTCGCCACTCTCTAAATGCAGGAATCGAGGCTCACAATATATTACAGCAGGATGTAAATAGTCGTTTTCGTCAATAAAATAGCTGTTTAGCTCGTAATCTCCAACACGTGTATGTGCCTTGCTGTCAGAAGGATTAGGGTTAAAATATGGGGAAGTGTCAAGCACGACATTAACATCAGAAGTGAAAACTTCCGACAAATCGGCACGAGTAGCCGTTACTGTCAAATCGCCGCTTGAATCTTCCTCTACCGACGATGCACGTGTGTAAAATGGAATCCAGTCGATTGATGGCCATAGGGTTACTACATTGCCAGGTTCGATTGTCACGTCTAGTTTTTCGAGTAGTTGTTTCTTGACAACGTATTTGTAATTGTCGCCTAAAGTGTCGAAAACCAGGCATTCAACGTCATTTGAGGCAATAAAATCAAAATAGTTCAAGGAAACTACTGTTGTGCTGTCTAGTTCGTCGATTTCTGGTTCTTCGGGATTGTTGTTGTCCGCCTTTTCGCAGGAGCAAAAAATCGTTGCTACAACGAGAAAAATGCTTAAAAAGTAAAGATTAGATTTCATCGTGTCTAAGGAATTTGTTATTGGCTCAATATTAGTTGTTTCCTCCTTGATTTAGAATATGAACCAAGTGTATTCTAAGGGGGGAGAATGTGGTCATACGGCAAAGTTAAAATTAAAAACGCAAAAAAACAAATTTTGATACTTGTTTTTTTTGCGTAATACCCTAGGTCACAGTAATTCTACGTTATGTAAAGAGCTTCCAGAACTGCGGTTTTTTTTAGCTATCATTAAGGGAAACACACGCACTTGGGTACTTTATTGATTTTTTGGAGTTTTTGTTATGCGGTTGTGTTGTGAAATTGCAGAGGCTCTTGGGGCTCGGGATTATTGGAATGCGGGATGAGCGAATTTATTTCGAAAAGTATAATAAAGAAATGAGTTTTTGTGTTATCTTTGTAGTTTGTTGGTCGAAATATGGGGGAGGGACACTACCCTATTTTCTAGGGCTAACACTTTGATTTTGAGTTTTAAACCACACAATAAAGAGAAATAATAATGAAGGTAGCATATAGATTCGTGATGAAATCGTACTTGGGGCCAATGATCCTGACGTTCTTCATCGTGATGTTTATTCTCTTGATGCACTACTTGTGGATGCACATCGACGATTTGGTGGGCAAAGGTCTCTCTATGTCGGTTATTATGGAGCTGATTATGTATGCAGCTGCTACACTGATACCTATGGGGCTGCCGCTCGCTACACTTATGGCATCTATTATGACAATGGGGAGATTGGGCGAAAATAATGAACTCCTGGCACTTAAAGCTGCTGGTATTTCACTGCCTAGGATTACTCGTCCTCTTGTTGTAGTTATGGTTGTGGTGAGTACTGGTAGTTTCTTCGTTATGAATAACTTAACCCCGTTCTCCTACCAGAAGATGTACACCCTTCTTTCTGATATTTCGAAGCAGAGACAAGAGATGAAGTTTACAGATGGAATCTTCTTTAACGGTATCCCAGATATGAGTATAAGGGTTGAAACTCAGGATGCTGAGACAGATTTGCTGCATAATGTCCTTATATATGACAACACCAATCGCACATCTATGCGTACGACTATTGCAGATAGCGGATACATCAAAATTACAAGCGATAGGAAATACCTGGAAGTTATACTCTTTGACGGTGAAGTGTATGAAGAAAACAGAAACTATAACTGGTACAATAAGAATGTGTTATCACATCACATTTTTGATAGACAGGATATGCTTGTCCCAATCTCTGGTTTCGCTCTAGAACGCTCTGAGATGGATGGCTTTGCTTCGAATAGTAAAACGAAAAATATGGAGGAACTTTCGCACGATATCGACTCGCTGAGGTACTCTAGGGACTCTCTCGTTCTTGCCTTTACAGGTACTTTTATAAAGACTCACGCCTTTAAAGAGCTGCAACGCTACCCTGATATGGATAGCCTTCCTGCCTTAAATATGCCTAAAGAACCGCTGCCGTGGATAGATACTATGGGGACGAAAGAAAGGCAAAAAATATTCTCGGATGCTCGTGACCTAGCTGCTAGTGCTCAGAGCTTTGTGAAATATGAGTCACGCTTCCCTGTCTATACCTCGAACTTGCTGTATAGGGCGCAGGCGGACTACCAGAGTAAACTGGCACTGCCCTTCTCTATTATGATTTTCTTCTTGATAGGCAGTGCGCTTGGGGCAATTATTCGTCGTGGTGGGCTAGGTATGCCAATCGTTGTTTCGGTGATTTTCTTTGTGATATATCACATTATCTCAATCACTGGTAACAAGTTCGTGGAAGATGGAGCTATGCACCCATTTATAGGTATGTGGCTATCCTCGATAGTGCTGTTCCCTGTGGCGGTGTTCCTTACAATTAAGTCGACAAATGACTCTGCGCTCCTTAATAAAGATGCGTATGTGGCTAGATATAAGAAAGTTAAAAATTACATAATAGATATTTACAAACGTAAAATCAAAGGAAAATAAATGAAAAAAGAAACAGTTTTAAGTACAATTGACGAAGCTATCGAGGATATTCGTCAAGGTAAAGTTATTATAGTAGTAGACGACGAGGATAGAGAAAATGAGGGCGATTTTATTTGCGCTGCTGAGAAAATCACGCCAGAGATTGTGAATTTTATGCTTCATAATGGACGTGGGGTTCTTTGTGCACCTCTTACAGAGGCTCGTTGTGCTGAGTTGCAGATGCAGATGATGGTTAGTGATAATACGTCGTATCTGGGTACTCCTTTTACTATATCTGTGGATTTGTTGGGCGATGGCTGTACTACTGGTGTGGCTGCGACTGATAGAGCCAAGACTATTCGTGCCCTCGTAGACCCTGCTACGAAACCTGAACAATTGGGTCGTCCAGGTCACATTTTCCCTCTTAGAGCACGTGACAGAGGGGTTCTACGTCGTCCAGGGCATACCGAAGCGGCTATTGATTTGACTCGTATGGCAGGGCTTCAGCCTGGTGGCGCTCTTATCGAGATTATGAACGAGGATGGCACTATGGCTCGTTTGCCTGAGCTTATTGAAGTGGCAAAGAAATATGATTTGAAGATTATCTCTATTGCGGATTTGGTAGCGTATCGCCTTGAACGTGAGTCGCTTGTAGAGAGAGGTGAAGCTGTAAAATTGCCTACGGCATACGGAGATTTCAGCCTTGTTCCTTTCATTCAAAAGAGTAATGGCGCTGAGCACGTGGCACTTATAAAGGGCGAGTGGGATAAAGATGAAGAGATTTTGGTTCGCATACACTCATCGTGTCTTACGGGCGATATATTGGGCTCTTGTCGATGCGATTGCGGTGCGCAGCTGCATACCGCTATGCAGATGGTAGATAAGGCAGGTAAGGGCGTTGTGGTATATTTGATGCAGGAAGGTCGTGGTATTGGGCTATTTAATAAGATGAAGGCGTATAAACTCCAAGAGGAGGGCCTCAATACGGTTGATGCTAATATCGCACTTGGCTTTAAAGCCGATGAAAGAGACTACGGAGTGGGCGCAAATATCCTTCACGAGTTAGGTGTAGGCAAGGTGAAGCTTATTACGAATAATCCGTCGAAGAAGGTTGGTCTTGAGGGTTATGGCCTTGAGATTGTTGAGAACATTCCAGTTGTAATCACACCAAATGAACACAATATCAAGTATTTGGAGAGCAAAGAAAAGGATATGGGGCATAAATTAGGTTTGTTTACAAATGTAATTAAATAGGTTTATTTACATTTGTAACTGTTAGAATTTGATAGATTGTCAGAAAAATCATCGCAATAAAATATGAAAAATCCAAAGGAGCTGCGTATTGTTTTTATGGGTACGCCCGAGTTTGCTGTGGGAGTTCTTAGAGCACTCGTAGAGAGCGAACATAATGTGGTGGGAGTCGTTACGACTGCCGATAAGCCAGCGGGACGAGGTCGTCAACTTCGATGCTCTGCTGTTAAGGATTATGTTTTAAGTTTGGACTCCCCTACTGTTTCTGAAAATTTGGGCGAAGGGAGCGAGTCAACTGAGAGAAGTGCAATAAAATTATTGCAGCCCGATAAGTTGCGTGACGAGGGTTTCATTTCGGAGCTTCGAAGTTTGGAGGCTGATTTGTTTATTGTCGTAGCGTTTCGGATGTTGCCTGAGATTGTATGGGCGATGCCTCAGATGGGCACTTTCAATCTTCACGCTTCGCTCTTGCCAGACTATCGAGGTGCTGCGCCGATTAACTGGGCGATTATGAACGGAGACAAGCGCACAGGTGTTTCGACCTTTATGCTCAATCACGAGATTGACTGTGGCGGAATTTTGGCGCAAAAAGAGTGCGATATTCTAGCGAGTGACAATGTAGAGGATTTATATAATCGCCTTATGACACTTGGTGAGGGTCTGGTTTTGGAGACTGTGGCAGGTTTGGCTTCGGGTGAGCTGTCGCCTAAAACGCAGCGTGAGGATATCTCTATGCGCCCTGCGCCAAAGCTTTTCAAAGAGACAATGCAGCTAGTCTATGATACTGAGACAATCATTGAGACGCTGCACAACAAAATTAGGGGGCTCAGTCCCTACCCTGCCGCTTGGGCGAATATTTCGGTGGAGGGGAAAAATGAGATTACAGCAAAAATATTTCTTACGCACATAGAAAGGGGCGAAGTTAAGGCTGAACAGCAAGGTGTGTGGCAGTGTGACGGCAGTACATATCTACGCTTAGCCCTAAAGGATGGCTGGCTCTATATTGACGAGATGCAGCCCCAAAACAAAAAACGAGTAAAAACCGTTGACTTCCTCAGAGGCTGGCGGTAGATTGGGCTAGTTCACAATTTTGTTGCATAAGGACTTTATTCTTACGATTTTATAAACTTTTCACAAAAATATTAAAGAACAAAATGAAGAAAAAGTTATTGCTAATTTTATGTATGTCAGCGGTTGTTCTGATGTGCAGTTGTCGAGGTGTGCAAATGCCGCAATTAAATGCTGGCTTCGGAAGTGCTTATGCGAGAACCGATGGAGGGTGTCTTATTGTCGGAACAGGAGAGGTTGAGCGTCGGTGGGTCTTTGCCGATGGAGGGTTAAAGACTATTTCTATGGAAAATTCTCTCTCGGGTAAGAAATGGAGCACCGATAGTGAAGCGTGTGACTGGTCGATTGAGGGATTTACTACGTCAGAAGCTAAGGCACAGCTACTCTCTATCACGGCACAGAGGGCAAACGATGATAACTTTTCTTCGGATTATCTGGGTGTTGTAGCAGAGGTTTTTTACCCTTCTTCTATGACTACTGTACAGTATCATATTTGGGCGTATCCAGGTGCTCCAGGTCTGCGCACTCAGCTCTATGTTAAGGGCGATGGAACTCTGGCTAATATTACGCAGCAAACTCTTAAGTCTCTTTCATTCAAAACGGTAGAGGGTAAAATCGTCTCTCCTTATGCTGCTGGTGAAGCTACTGCTCAGTACTATGCTTCGACTATTGAGGGCAACCCTATTGAGGTTCAGATTTTGGGACTTGACCTAAACAAGAACTATAAAGTGGGTTTGAGTTTATGGAGTTTTACAGACACTGACCTTGCTCAGAATGTGGCAATTATGAGTGTCGACTCTGAGAATAGCAAAACGGTTTTGCAGGGTGTAGAAGTTCCAGGTTTCAAAAATGGGGAGGTTGTGGCAAAGGAAGTTAGTTTTGATTTGCCTACCGATATTCTGCTCGATGGGAGTTGTCGTTTGGTAATCTCTGGCGGTGATAAAACGGCTACTGTTTCGGAGATTTATCTTTATGAAAGCTCAGATGTAAAATATTCATTTAGCGGAGACATAGAGCGTGTCGAAGAGTTGCAGGCTACTGCTCCTGAGGGATATGTGTTATCTGGGTATTTTGACTGCGGTGAGAAGAATGGCGGTCAGCAAATTCCATATAACGGCTACGTTGACCGTTTGCCTGTCAATGCTACTTCGCTTAATCGTAGCTATGTGGGTTATTTTAATGATACACAGCATCGTAATACTGCTCAAACGCCGCTTATTAGAGAGTCGGCTAGTGCTGAGGTAGTGGATAGCGAAACGGTGAGTTGGGCGAATCTCGTTGCGGTGGACGATGCCTCGGGCGATGGGATTGTGATGCTCAAAGAGTCGCATAAGTGTGTTAATCAATATGGAGTTGACACTGGTGATTTTGAGGTGTCTCAGACTGGTGTCTATAATTCGGGGCTAGGGCTTAGTGCTTCGGAGGTTTCGGCTGATGAGTTTAAATGGTGCTGGGCATCGTGGAGTATAGTTTATTCGGGAGACGAGGCTGACCGTCAGCTTGCAATCAAGAGGTTCGACAGAATGCGCTACCCTATTGACCCTGCTCGTGATATCTATATTCAGGCTAACACGTGGGGGTCGGATCGCAGCCGTGAGGCTTCAAGAGAAGACAATGTACTCGTGGAGCTAGATGTTCAGAAGCAGTTAGGTGTCGATATTCAGCAGATTGACGATGGATGGCAAAACAATAATACCGATTGGGAGCTTCGCAGCGACTGGTATCCAGAGGGTTGGAGCCGTGTGAGAGCTAAGGCTGAGAAAAATGGCGTGAAGATGGGATTGTGGGGTGCGGCTGTGCCTATACAGCTTGAAGACTTGATACGTGCGTATAACGAGGGCGGTTTTATTAGCTACAAATTGGACTTTGCGAGTTTAGATAATCATAAGAATATGGATGAGCTAATGTCGAAAATTCGCTCGTTTATAGAGTACACAGGTCACAGGGTGCGTGTGAATTGGGATTTGACCGAAAATGCCCCTCGCTATGGCTACTATTGGGCTAGAGAGTATGGGTGTGTTTATCTAGAAAATCGTAAGCCCACAATGCCAGAGAATGTGATATATGTTCCTTACCTTGTGCTTCGGGATTGTTGGCAATTGAATAAATATACGAATATCAATAAGTTCCAGACCTCTATTCAGAATGTTGATATGACCCATAAAACAAAGAGCGACGCAGGTCTTCATTCTCAGGCATATGCGACAGCTATCGGACTTTGCGGAGTGCCATTACTCTTTATGGAGACTCATTTTCTTAGTAGTGAGTCGGTTGGCGTTATGAAAAATATCTTTGCTCGCTATAAGGAGCACAGGGATGAGATTTTTGCGAGCTATTGTTTCTCGGTGGGCGAAACACCTGATAACGAAAGTTGGAGCGGCTTTCAGTATGTTAACGGCACTAGCGGGCATCTGCTGCTGTTCCGTGAGCTGAACAACATAGAGAGCGTTAAAAAGATACGTCTAGAGTTCTTAAAGGACACAAATATAGAGCTAACAAACATTATGACAGACGAGCGAACCACACTTTCGGTCGATGCTCAAGGATATGCTGAGTTTTATATGCCTAGCAGTGCTGATTTTAGGTTCTATCATTATACGATTCTGTAAATCGTTTTTAGAGGGCTTATGGATGGTTTTAAGTGACTGAACCATTCTGTAGTAGCTGTGAAAGAAGCTTTGAGAAAAATATTGTTGACTTGTTTTGCGTTTTGGTAGAAATTTTGTATTTTTGTACAAAATTGGTACACAACTTGTGTGTAGTTATGGATTAAATGTTTTTAATTTGATACGGCTATGTTAATTATTAGTTCTAGAGAGTTCCGTGCGAACCAAAAAAATTACTTCGACCGCATAGATGGTGGCGAGGAGATTATCGTGCAAAGAAAGGGAAATAAAAGCTATAAAATTTCGCCTGTCTCTGGGGATGATACCCTTATGAGTAAGAGTGAGTTTATTGAGAAAATCAATACCTCGCTAAGGCAAATTAAAGAGGGGCAAGCTACTACCCTAAAGGGCGAAAATGAGATTGCTAATTTCTTAGAGGCACTTTAATCGAAGTATGTACACACTTATACTATCTGATAGAGCAAAAGAGGATATTGTTAAACTGAAACGTAACGATCCTAATTCATTGCTGAATTCAACATTTAAGAAAATCAGCAAACTTCTTATTGAACTGACTCAGCATCCTCGTGAGGGTACGGGACAGATTGAGGTTTTAAAACACTTTGACGAAGAAGAATCAGCCAGAAACACCGCCTGGTCTATCGTGTATATGACAAGGTTGTGGAAGTGCTTGTTTTGTCTGCTTATGGTCATTACGATGATAAATAATTAAGTGAAATAGAGGTTTTATTGCATCTCTCTGCCTTGTATTGTGAGTAGGTCTTATGGGTATTTAATTAAAAGCCACTGTTCTTTTTTCGAGCGGTGGCTTTTTTGATTATGGGGTGTTTTTGGGGGGCTTTTATATGCAGGGTTTAAAACGCTCTGATATCTAGGGGATTTTGAGAAAGGAGTTTGGAATTTATAAATTTAATTTTTACCTTTGTGGTAATGTTAACCAAAACCCCTGCCTGCCTATGAATAAATAAAAAACCTCATTGTATATTTCTATACGCAAATTTAATTTTTATAACTATGGATTCAGTTGCATTTGCTTAGCTGAATTCAGCCATAAAAAGGAATAATTATGAATAACCACATACCTAAATCAATCCTTCTGGGTGCTGCGGCTCTCTTGTCTTTCGCTTGTCAAGAGGTGATCGAAATTGACACCCCCGTTGAAGAAGGAGCAATCAAATTTACCTCAGATATCAATACAAAAGCTACTGACTTGTCGTTCGAAGTGGGCGACGAAATTGGTGTTACTGCATTTACCGATACCGAACTTGCATCTATCTACGCAGATAACG
>JAWXTN010000004.1:0-86116 GCA_044433515.1 Rikenellaceae bacterium
TCGCTCTGAAAATAGCGGTTAAATTTGATCGAGTTCACGCCTGTAAATTTATTTTCTCTACCCATTTTACAAAGGTAGTAATTCTATGATAATTTGTGCGGTCTAAACGCCTATACCTATGGGGCTATTTCGCCCGAAGTACTTTTTGCGGCTCGACTTTGTGGCGTGACAAGGATTTACGGAATTGGAGGAGCGCAGGCTATTGCAGCTATGGCCTATGGTACGGAAGGTGTAGTGAAGGTCGATAAGATTTTTGGGCCTGGAAATAGATATGTTACAAAGGCAAAACAGCTCGTAAGTCTCGACAGTGTCGCTATTGATATGCCAGCAGGTCCTTCTGAGGTTATGGTTTTGGCAGATAGCAGTGCTTCGGCTGAGTTTGTAGCATCGGACTTGCTCTCACAAGCCGAACACGGCACAGATAGCCAAGCGATTTTGGTGTGTGACTCTGTGGACTTTGCAAAGAGTGTGTCAGAGGCTGTAGAAAGACAGCTGCAAAATCTTAGCCGTAGGGAAGTTACTGCTAAGTCTTTGGAGAGTTCTAGGGCTATTGTCCTTGAAGGGCGTGAGGATATGATTGCCTTTGCTGAGGAGTATGCTCCCGAACACCTTATTATATCTATGAGTGAGGCGTGGAGCGTAGCAAACGAAATTACTTCGGCAGGGAGTATATTTGTTGGACGTTATTCGAATGAGAGCGCAGGGGATTATGCTTCTGGCACAAATCATACTCTGCCGACGGGGGGATGGGCACGTTCGTATAGTGGCGTTAGCCTCGACAGCTTCCTCAGGAAACAGACCTATCAAGAGCTTACGCCACAGGGGGTAAAATCACTTGCCAAAACAGTTATTGCAATGGCGAGTGCCGAGGGATTGGATGCTCACGCTGCGGCTATGAGAAAACGCCTTGACGAGGTTCTTCAAAGTTCAGTAGCAGAGGCTTTAGAAGATAGCCCCAAAAAAGAGATATGTGAGCTTGTGCGCCCAAATATATTAGCTCTCAGCCCTTACTCAACTGCACGTGACGAGTACGAGGGAGGCGATATAGAGATTTGGCTTGACGCTAACGAAAATCCATATAACAATGGAGTAAATCGTTATCCAGACCCTCACCAGTTGGCTCTTAAGGCTCAACTTTCTGAGATAAAGGGTGTCAGCCCAGAGAATATATTTATAGGCAACGGCAGCGACGAAGCTATTGATTTGCTCTTTAGAGTCTTTGCACGCCCAGGGGTCGATAATGCTGTGAGTATTGCCCCGACCTATGGGATGTATAAGGTGGCTGCTGCTACAAATGATATTGAGATGCGAGAGGTTCAGCTCACTGAGAACTTTGAACTTCCTGTCGAAAATCTTCTTGCAAGAGTCGATAGCTGCACAAAATTGATGTGGATATGTTCGCCTAATAATCCTACGGGAAATATGTTTGTTGAGGCGGAGGTTGTTAAGCTGCTGAATGCCTTTTCGGGCATTGTCGTTGTTGACGAGGCTTATATAGACTTTGCAGAAAGTGAAGGTTTTTTACCTCGACTCTCTGAGTTTAAAAACCTTGTGGTTCTTCAAACTCTCTCTAAGGCGTGGGGTATGGCAGGACTAAGGTTTGGATTGGCTTTTGGCTCAGAGGAAATTATATCGCTTATGAATAGAGTGAAATATCCCTATAATATAAATGTCCTCACGCAAGCGAAAGTGGCGGAGAATTTAGCTAAAGGAATAGAGGGTCAAGTGAAGACTATCGTCGATGAGAGGTGTAGGGTTATCGAGCTATTGAAGGCTGTGGAGATAATCGAGAAGGTCTATCCTAGCGATGCGAACTTTGTCCTTGTAAAGACTAGCCTTGCCGATGAGCTATATGACAAGTTTATCGAAGGGGGAGTTATAGTGCGCAATCGCTCAACTGTACGTGGCTGCGAAAACACTCTGCGCATAACAATAGGCACGCCCTCTGAGAATGACAAAATGCTAAATATTTTAAGAGAATTTTAACAATGTGGGATTTATAAGTAATTCCCGAAAATATAAACATTAACAATGAAAAAGGCACTATTTATTGATCGTGACGGAACTATTATAGTAGAACCGCCTGTGGATTTTCAAGTCGATTCGCTCGAAAAGTTGGCGTTTTGCCGTGGGGCTATTTCGGCTCTTAAATCGCTTCGAGGGCTCGATTTTGATATGATTATGGCAACAAATCAGGACGGACTGGGCACTGACTCCTTCCCCGAAGAAACCTTTTATCCTGCACATAACAAAATGCTCGATATTCTAAAGAGTGAGGGCGTGAGTTTTGATAGAGAACTTATTGACCATACTTTTGAAAGTGAGAATGCCCCGACTCGTAAGCCTCGCACAGGAATGTTTGCTGACTTTATGAGTGGAAAATATGACCTTGCTTCTAGCTATGTTATAGGCGATAGGGTGACCGATATTCTCCTTGCTCAGAATCTTGGAGCAAAGGGGATTTTCCTTTGCAAGAGTAAGGCTGCTGAAAAGTTACTTAGCGAGGCAGGGTGTGCAGCTAGCTGTGTTCTTGTGACTGAGGATTGGAGCGAAGTGGCGGAATTTATTCGCAGGGGCGAGCGTAGGGCTGAGATTGTACGCACTACAAAGGAGACACAGATAAGTGTGATGCTCGACCTCGATAAGCCTAGAGATATGCAATCTAGTATCTCTACTGGTCTGAAATTCTTTGACCATATGCTTGACCAGATAGCCCATCACGGGGGTGTTGGGCTAGTAATTGATGCCAAAGGCGATTTAGAGGTTGACGAACATCACACAATTGAGGATGTGGCAATAACTCTTGGTGAGGCTATTGATAAGGCACTGGGGAGCAAAGCGGGTATTTCTCGCTATGGTTTTGCCCTGCCTATGGATGAGTGTCGAGCACTTGTGCTTATAGATTTCGGGGGGCGTATAGACTTTCAGTGGGATGTAGTCTTTAAGAGGGAATATGTAGGGGATGTGCCTACTGAAATGTTCCGCCACTTCTTCCACTCGCTATGTTCGGCTGCGAAGTGTAATTTGCAAATCTCAGCGGTGGGAGAGAACGAACACCATAAGATTGAGGGAGTCTTTAAGGCATTTGCTAGAGCTCTTAAAATGGCAGTCAGAAAAGAGAAGTTTAACGATGATATCCCTAGCTCAAAGGGGGTGCTGTAATGGTGAGTAAACAACTAAAAACGAGTAATGAAATGGTAGCAGTAGTAGATTATGATACAGGTAACCTGCGCTCGGTTACAAATGCACTTAAGCGACTTGGAGCAGAGTATGTTGTTACAAGTGACCACAAGACAATTTTAAGTGCCGCTAAGGTTCTTTTGCCAGGTGTAGGGGAGGCTTCAAGTGCTATGGCAAAGCTTAGGGAAAGAGGGCTTGATACACTTATTAAGAGTTTAGATATGCCAGTTCTGGGTATCTGTATAGGTATGCAGCTGATGTGTGAGAGCAGCGAGGAGGGAGATGCTGCGTGTCTGGGGATTTTCCCTACAAAGGTTGTGCGACTCCCAAAGTCAGATAGTCAAGGTAATCTCGTAAAAGTCCCACACGTGGGGTGGAATACAATCGAGGGGCTTTCATCTGGTCTATTTAAAGGTGTCGAGGAGTCTTCGCACTTGTACTTCGTTCATTCGTTCGCAGCTGTGAAGTGCGACTGTACTATTGCTACGACTTCGTATGCTATGGACTTTAGTGCTGCCCTTTGTAAGGATAATTTCTACGGCACACAGTTTCATCCCGAAAAGAGCGGTAGTGTAGGTGAAACGGTAATAAAAAATTTCTTAGAATTGTAGATAAATAAAAGCGAGAAAAATATGATAGAAATAATTCCAGCGATAGATATCATAGGCGGAGAGTGTGTCCGTCTTTCACAGGGCGATTATAGCCGTAAAACTACATATTATAACGACCCTCTCGAAGCGGCTAAGCAGTTCGAAGCTGTGGGGGTGAAACGTCTTCATATCGTCGATTTGGACGGAGCAAAGGCTTCTTGTCCGCAAAACCTCTCGGTGCTCGAAAGAATTGCCTCTGAGACATCGCTTATTATTCAGTATGGCGGAGGGATAAAGAGTCGTGAGGCTCTGCTCAGTGTACTGGGTGCAGGAGCTTCAAGGGCAATTGTCGGGAGTCTGGCAGTACGCTTGCCAGAGCTTTTCGAAGAGTGGCTAACGGAGTTTGGCGGCGAGCGGATAGTACTAGGGGCTGACCTTAAGGGCGACAGAGTGGCAATTGGCGGATGGCTCGAAGAGTCGGAACTGACGGCTGCGGCTCTCTTTGAAAGGTTTTTGCCTTTTGGGCTAAAGCATATAATTACAACTGACATTTCGAGAGACGGTATGATGTGCGGTGCAGCTGTAAGTCTATATAAGAAACTTATGGCAGGTTTCCCAGAGCTAAATATTATAGCCAGTGGGGGAGTAAGTTCGATGGCAGATATTGTGGAACTCGACAATGCAGGTGTCGGAAGTGTGATTGTAGGCAAAGCTCTCTATGAGGGCGGTATCTCAGCGGATGAGTTCGCCTCTTTTGTGAAAGGGAATTTATAGTGTCAGCACTAAAGAGAAATGAATTAAGTCTAAAGGTTTTTAAAATATTACTAAAAAAATGTTAGCAAAGAGAATAATCCCGTGCCTCGATATTAAAGAGGGGCAGACAGTTAAAGGTATAAACTTTTTGGAACTTCGTCAGGTGGGCGACCCTGTGGAACTTGGGGCAAAGTATGCAAATGATGGGGCAGATGAGCTTGTCTATCTCGATATTAGTGCTACGCTCGAAGGGCGCAAAACTTTTACGGAGCTTGTGGCAAGGATAGCAGAGCGTATAAATATCCCTTTTACAGTGGGAGGGGGGATAAGCTCACTAGGCGATGCTGAGAGGCTGCTAGGGGCAGGTGCCGATAAAATTACGATTAACAGCGCAGCGGTGGCTAACCCTAAACTCATAGATGAGATAGCTTCGAAATATGGCTCTCAATTTGTCGTCGTGGCGATTGATGCAAAGAAGGTTGAAGGAGAGTGGAGGGTTACGACACACGGGGGCAAGAAATTCTCTGAAAGGGAGCTGTTTAGCTGGGCGCAGGAGGCATATAGTCGTGGCGCAGGGGAGATTCTTTTTACTTCGATGGATCACGACGGTACGAAGAATGGCTATCCGTGTGATACCTTTGCTCGCTTGGCTGAGCTTCCTGTCCCTATTATCGCCTCGGGAGGAGCAGGCACTTCTGCGCATATCGAAGAAGTGTTGAGTATCGGAAGGGCTGATGCTGCACTAGCAGCAAGTATATTTCATTACAATGAGATACCTATACCTGTGCTTAAGAATTACCTCAGAGAGCATAGTGTTTGTGTACGATAGAAATAAATAATCAAGAATATAGTCACAGAACTTTTTGATAGATTCTGTGAAAAAAAAGCAAAAAAAAGAGGATGAAAAATTTTGTAAAATCATTTGACGAGCTTTCAATGGCAAAGCTCAGTGACGGACTTGTACCTGTAATAATCCAGGACGATAGAACCCTTGAAGTTCTGATGCTCGGGTATATGAACCGTGAGGCGTTCGATAAGAGTATTGAGGAGGGGCGTGTGACCTTTTTCAGCCGAACAAAACAGCGACTCTGGACGAAGGGGGAGAGTAGCGGTAACTTCCTTAGTATTGTAGAGATTAGGGATGACTGCGACCACGACGCTCTTTTGGTGCGTGTAGTGCCTGTGGGGGTTGTATGTCACACAGGGGCACGTAGCTGCTTCCGTCAAGATGGCGACAGCTCAGAGGGCTTTATCCGCCTGCTCAGCGACTTTATAAAGACTCGCCACAAAGAAATGCCAGAGGGGTCATATACGACACATCTCTTTAACAGAGGGGTCAATAAGATAGCTCAAAAGGTCGGAGAAGAGGCCGTAGAGACAGTTATCGAGGCAGTAGACGGCAATAATAAAGATATGATATACGAAGCCTCAGATTTAGTGTATCACCTCCTTGTGCTGCTCGAAGCCACTGGGCACTCAATCGCTGATATCGAAGAGGAACTTATCAAACGTCACAGCTAGCCCTAGATTACAAATTAGAGGCTCAAGGATTTGAGCTTTTGAGCTCAATATTCTCACTACAAAAGAGGCTGCTCGAAAAAACCGAACAGCCTCTTTTGTAGTGTTTGTTATATCTCTGTTTACTCTAAGTCTGTCACTAGACTCTTAGTAGATATCTGAGAGCTTTGATGTAGCTTTCTTATAACCTTGTTTAGATGCCTTTTTAAGCCAGTATTTGCCTTTGTCTCTGTCACGACTTACACCCTTGCCGTCGTAGTACATACATCCTAGCTCGTACTGTGATGGAGCGTAGCCTTCTTCGGCAGCTTCTGTGAACCATTTAAGAGCGTTGCTGTAATTACGGCTTATACCTTCCCCATCGTAATAACACTCAGCTAGAGCGTGCATAGCTCTTGTGTAGCCGTTCTCAGCAGATTTCTTATACCACTTAAACGCTTTGTAATCGTCCTCTGTAACGCCATAACCCTCTTCGTAGCATTCCGCTACTGCAAACTGAGCCTCTGCGTCGCCACGGTCTGCCTTACGCATTAGGGCTTTGAAGTCAGATTTTTTGTCACGACCATTTATTCTATTGTCATATCTGTCATCGTCATCTTCGCTAAGCATTTCGTCGGTAATATCCAGAATAAGATTTAGAAGACCTAGAGTCGAGCCGTCATACTCCTCATCGTCGTCGTCATCGTCATCATAGTCGTAGTCATAATCGTCGTCATCGTCGTCATAAGGGCGGCGGTGACGGTAATCGTTCGTTAGCTCATACATATCTATCTCACCTCTAACAGGACGGTTGTTGTCCCAAATTTTGTAGCTAAAATGTAGCAGCTCACCATTTGTGTAAGCATCGCCAAGCTCGCTGATAGGTATAGTCATAGTGTAATCGTCAAGCTCTGTGTGCTGTTCTCTAGGCTCAACGGTTTGGAGGATACGGAGCTGGTTATCCCAGTCAGTATATTTGTTATCTCTATAAGAGATGATGTTCTTCTTGTTCGAATTAAAGAACATTAACTGAATTGTGACACGCTGATCTCTAAGGTCGTAAAGGTCGATATCTGCGGAGATGTGCAGATTATTGCCCTTTTCGTAATAGCCAACATCGCTAATCCTTAAGCTCTGAGCCGTAACCCCTAGCACACTAAGTTGGAGCACCGCTCCGATAGTGAGTAATTTTGTGATAACTGAAATTTTCATTTTTTTAATTGTTTAATTTCGTTTGTAAAATTCGGGAAGGGTCGTATCTTATTTTGTGGTTTGACCCTAAACCCTTACGACAAAGGTATGTAAAATCTTTCTTTAAAACAAATCTTATAAGATATCACAGTTTCAGATTGTTATATGCTTTCTTTATAATCTTTACATCTTTTCTGCCATATTTATCTCTTGAATTATAGTGGTGCAGAAATCCGTGAAATTCTCTTTTGAGGCAGCTAGTACACGCAGTTTTTGTAGCCCCTGTTTGTTTTTTTGTGTGAGTATAGGTACTTTTAGATATCCGCCTTCTGCATACTTTTCTTGGATATGGGCTAGGATTCTCGCTATATGCTGTTCTAGAGAAAAATTTTCGAAATGTTTTAAATTATAATAATATGAGCGGCGAATAATTGTTTCAGCATCTATTTGACGGTCGGCACTTGATAAAATCTCGCCATATATCGAGCGTGGAGGCTCTTTTGCCGAAGCCCTGTGGTCTTCTATAGCTTCTGCTATAATTTCGAGCTGCTCAGCTGTGAAATGCCCCTTTAAAAACTCGTTATCCCTTAGCATAACGGCAGAGGTCAAATGATGGGTATCTCTCCCTTCTATAAGCCCTAAATCGTGAAATATGGCAGACGTATAGACCATATCTATATTCACGTCTCGCTGGGCTGCTAGCTCTAGGGCAGCAGTTGCCACTTCGGTGATGTGTGTCATATTGTGCCCCTTGTCGTAGCTAGAGTACTGGGGAAGTATCTCGCTGTCGAGATATTCTCTGAGCTGTGGATTTACTATATTCATATTTGTGTGTTTTTATAAAAGTGATTTCTTAAAATTCTTTGATTCTTTTGGAATCCCTTTAAATTCAGAAGGGAGGCTTTGCGTTTATTTAGTGCAAGCCTCCCTCTCTTAATTTATTCTTTTTCTTCTTTTAAACAAATCTCTTAATCCCTTTTGTGTCCTCTCGTTTATAAGATGCTGCACGAACGGATAAGAGAAAAGATATTAGTTTAGCGTAAGTGTGGCTCTCTTATTTCCCACTACAATGTTGAATATTCCCGCTTCAAGATTGCTGCGCCCTTTGCCGTCAACGAAACTTAGGTCACGGCTTGGGCCAATCTCAAAAGTGAACTCTTTTGTTTCGCCTGCTTTAATTTCGCTCTTTTCGAAATGTTTGAGCTTAAGGACTGGCTGTGTAACTGTCGCTACTGGGTCGTCAATCATCCAGAAGATTGTCTCTTTGCCATCCACTGCGCTAGTGTTCGTTACTTTAATTGTAGCTGTAATCTTGTCCTGTTTGTTTGCCTCTGTCTTTGAAAGAGTGATGTCGCTATACTCAAATGTAGAGTAGCTAAGTCCGTGACCGAAGGTGTAAAGCGGAGTTGTAGGAATATCTATATAATCTCCTTGTGTACCATTACGTGCATTAGAACGCTGGTTGTAGTAAATAGGCACTTGACCAGTAGAGTATGGGAAGGTTATAGCAAGTCTCCCCGATGGGTTAGCTTCGCCCGAAAGGATAGAAGCTACCGCACTGCCGCCCATTGTTCCTGGCTGCCATATTTGTAGCATTGCGTCGGCTAGAGGCTCTATTCTACAAAGTTCTAATGGTCTGCCGCTAGACAGTAGTAGGATAACAGGTTTGCCTGTTTCCTTCGCCATCTTTACTAACTGCTCCTGAGCTTCTGGGAGTGCAAGGGTCGATTTAGTGCCATTTTCGCCGCTCCAATCATTCTTCTCGCCAAGGGCAAGGACAATGACCTCAGAAGCATTTGCTACGCTCTTAAATTTGCTTTTCAAAGCCTCGCTGTTACTTTCAAAGTCTGCGCCTTCGAGATAATTTATTTTTGTGCCTTTACCGAATTTTGCTTTTAGCCCCTCCGAAATAGTTATAACATCTTCTGGGCTGCCGTTACAATGCCACGAGCCCATAATATGCTCGCTGTCATTTGCCATTGCTCCCACTAGCATAATGCTAGATATATTCTTTGAAAGAGGAAGCACGCCCCCCTCGTTCTTTAAAAGAACCATACTGTTTGTCGCAACTTCTTCGGCAAGGGCAAGGCTCTCAGGCTGAAGATAGCGAAGTGAGTCCTCTACAATCTCTGCATAAGGATTCTCAAAAAGACCTAGTTCGAATTTAATTCTTAGAATTCTGCGTACTGCCTCGTCGATATAGTCCATAGAAAGAACTTTAGTGTCAAGTGCCTCCTCGAAATATTTCAAATAGATACCGTCATACATATCCATATCTGTGCCGCCCATAATAGACTTCACACCTGCATCGAGCGTGTCGACAGCATAGCGTTGGTTTATAAGCTGACGAACCGAAGACCAGTCCGAAACTACAAAACCGTCGAAACCCCATCTGTGTTTCAAAACGTCTTGTATGAGGTAATGATTAGCTGTTGCAGGAATACCGTTCACGTCATTGAATGAACTCATTACAGTGGCAGCTCCTGCCTCTACACACGCCTTGAATGGAGGAAGTACAGTCTCCCATAGGGCAACTTGTGAAATCTCAGTCGCACGGTAGTCTCTACCCCCTTGCGAATAGGCATAGCCTGCATAGTGCTTCAGACACGATGCAATCGAATATTCGTCCTTAAGGCTCTCGCCCTGATAACCCTCGACTGTTGCCACGCCAAAGACTGCATTAGCATAAGGGTCTTCGCCATAGCCTTCGGCTACACGTCCCCAGCGAGCGTCTCTAGCTACGTCGACCATAGGTGAATAAGTCCATCTCAGACCGCTCAAACGGCTCTCCTTAGCTGCAACTTTGCTCGCCTCCTTAACCTTGTCTGGCTCCCAGGTACACGCCTGTGCTAGAGGAATAGGAAAGATAGTTTTGTAGCCGTGGATTACGTCCATACCCAGAATTAGAGGAATGCCAAGTCGTGACTCCTCGATTGTGCGCTTCTGAACTTCGTTTGCCATCGCTGCGCTCTCAGAAAAATAGATATATCCGCCCGTAAGAGGTGAGAAAGAATTCTTCTCGCCGCTCTCGATATTGTTTATATTATTATTCCTGCCCAGAACGAGAAGGTTTAGCTGACCTAGCTTCTCTTCAAGTGTCATTTGACCCAGTAGATTTTCCACTCTCTTTTCGGTTGGCTGGCTGCTGTCCTTATAAAGGTCTGGACTCTGGCTACACCCCCCCAAGAGTAGGGTGGCTGCTGCTCCTAAAATTGTTAGATTTTGCTTCATTGTTTTTATTTGTTAGCTTATTTGTTAGTGCATATAGAAAGGTTTCACTCATAAATCAAGCGTTGGGCGAGGAGTGTGAGTGACTTTGAACCTATTTCCAAAGTGTTTGTGGATTCCAGTGGCGGAATATCGGAAACTTCTTGTCCTTTGGAGAAAGGTTCAGGTATTTCTCGTCTATGTTGTAGCGTTCGAATTGCCAGTCGATACATAGAATCTGGTCGTTCCAGATAATACCTGCCTCACTCTCGGGATGGTAGTAGTCAGTGCATTTGTATAGAACCTCTGTGTCATTTTCGAGTGTAAGGAAACCGTGGGCAAACATCGGGGGGATATAGAACATACGTTTGTTCTCGGCAGATAGCTCGATAGAGTGCGCTGCGCCATAAGTTCTGCTGCCTGGGCGTAGGTCTACTGCTACATCGAGAATCGCCCCTGCTGTAGCTCTCACTAGCTTGCCTTGGGTGTGCTCTCTCTGGAAATGTAGTCCACGAAGAACGCCACGAGCCGACTTGCTGTGGTTGTCTTGAACAAACTCCTCGAAGATGCCTATCTCCTCGAAGTCGGCTTTAGAATAGGTCTCCATAAAGAAACCTCTCTTATCGTTGTTTACTGCTGGTTCTATAATAATAAGCCCCTCGATAGGAGTCTCTGTAACTTTAAATTTTGACATATTATGAATTATGAATTGTGAATTATGAATTAATCTCGAAGTGTTCGAATAGCGGTGGGGTAGGCTCTAGATCGAAGTAGTCGATTTTTGCAATCGGTATTCTGAAATAGACCATTGCATCGTACGAGGGGTAAAGCCTTGGAAGTACGGGGTTTTCTGAAAAGATTTTTTTGGATTGTAGTTCGCTAACATCGAAAATGGCTTTGCCTGTGATTCTTACCGAAATGTTGCCTTTGTAGACTAGCAGTTCTACATTAGGATTTTCTTGAAGCTCTCTGTAAACATCCTTGTGCGCAGCAGTGGCAAAATATAGGTCAGACCCTATCATATCCATAATCTGGAATACCCGAATTTTAGGTGCGCTGACACCTGCGGAATCCTGTGACGAAGTAGCAAATGCTACTTCACGATTGTTATGTAAAAATAGTAATGCCTTTTTCATAGTACTTTTGTAAAGGTGTCTAAAATATTAAATGTTTCAAAAAATAGGTCTTTCTCCTGTCAGAGAATCTTAATCTGACAAAGATAAAAAAAATCCCGTTCTTTTCAAAAAATTGAAATAAGAAATAGCTCTTTAAATCCTCCTATTCGCTAGTGTTTGTTAAGGTATAATTTCGTTTGGAAACTCTAGAGTAAAATTTAGATGTGCAAACAGTAGCTTAAAGATTTGATATAGTGGCAAAAAATTTATATATTTGCAGTACTGCTTTTTATCACAAGAGAATTTTTAGGAAGTTCCCTTGATTTATAGCTCTAAGAGAAAGAGAGCTTGTGTTATAGTTATTGGCTTTGTGCCGCTCTAGATATTCGTTTTTGGAATATAGAGCACGATATAAGTGGCGTAAAGCCACGAGATTTAAGAAAATATAAAAAAAAGTTTATCAATGTTAAAGTTAAGCAAAATTCGAAGAGTTTTAGCACTATTGTTCTTTGTGTTTATAACTCTTTTGTTCCTCGATTTTACTGACACTGCTCATACGTGGTTCGGGTGGATGGCAAAGGTTCAGTTCTTACCCGCAGTCTTGGCGCTCAATGTGGGTGTGATTTTACTTCTTGTGGTATTGACGCTCCTTTTTGGACGTGTCTACTGTTCGGTTATATGCCCTCTGGGCGTTATGCAGGATATCGTAGCGAAAATTGCTACTGGTAAGAAGAAGATTCGATATAAATACTCGAAAGCCCTCACAGCTCTTAGAATTGTTGTTCTAGTGCTATTTGTAGCTATGTTTATCTTCGGAGTGGGCTCTGTCGTTGCACTCTTAGAGCCTTATAGTGCTTATGGACGTATTGCTTCGAACCTCTTTGCCCCACTGTGGGCGTGGGGTAACAATATCTTGGCTTATTTCGCCGAGAGGGCAGATAGCTATGCCTTCTATTCGACAGAGGTCTTTATTAGGAGTATTCCTATCTTTGCCGTTGCAGCCATTACCTTTGTTGTGATAGCTGTTCTTGCAGCTCGCTCTGGACGTACTTATTGTAATACTATTTGTCCTGTGGGTTCGATTCTAGGCTTTATGTCAAAGTTCTCACTTTATAAAATAAGAATAGATAAGGATAAATGTAATAGCTGTAAACTCTGTTCGTTTGCTTGTAAGTCTTCGTGTATAGACGCTAAGGCTAAGAGTGTCGACAGTAGTAGATGTGTTAGCTGTTTTAACTGTTTGGATAAGTGTAAAAAGGGAGCTATTAGCTTTTCACTTCCGTCTTCTAATAAAGTAAAATCTACTGCTGAAAATAACGCTAGCTCAGAGGCGGCTTCACAAAAGCAAAGCCCAAAGAGCGAAACTCAAAGTTCAGTCGAAACTACAACTGAGAACTCGGTTCAGAACAAGGGTCGTAGAGAATTTCTGACTATTACAACACTTCTAGCAGGTGCAAGTGTAGTCAAGGCGCAGGAGATGAAAGTGGATGGCGGACTCTCGGTTATCGGCGATAAGAAGATTCCTAAGCGCAACACTCAGATTACACCTCCAGGGAGTAGGAGCGCAGCGAATTTCAATACAAAGTGTACAGGGTGTCAACTATGCGTGTCGGTGTGCGAGAATCACGTTCTTAGACCCTCGACTGGTATGATTACCTTTATGCAGCCTGAGATGTCATTTGAAAGGGGCTATTGTCGCCCTGAATGTGTTAAGTGTTCGGAGGTGTGTCCTACGGGAGCTATTAATCTTATCTCTAGGGCGGATAAATCAGCTATCTCAATCGGCACGGCTGTGTGGGTCGAAAAGAACTGTGTTGTACTGACTGACGGAGTTAGCTGCGGTAACTGTGCCGTTCATTGTCCTACGGAAGCTATTCAGATGATAGAAAGAGATGGCAAACAAATCCCTGCCGTAAATACTGCTAAGTGTATCGGGTGTGGAGCGTGTGAGTATGTTTGTCCTGCTGCTCCGTTTAGTGCTATCTATGTGGAGGGCAATAATATGCACAGAGAAATTTAGTTTTCTTTTTTTGAAGAAGTAAGCATTAAAGTAAAACTTATAGCATAGAAGCATAAACGTTCGTGAAATTATAGAAGAAACAAATTCAATGGAAAAAAATATAAACAGACGAGAATTTCTTAAAATCGTAGGGATAAGTGCAGCGACGGTAGGTGTTGCCTCTACGGTTGGGTGTGGCAGTAATGGCAATGGTTCATTGTCAGGACGTGGAGGTGTAGCAGTTGGGGCTGTCCCTAAAGGGCAGATAACTAGACAAAAGGTCGAGGGAACTGATCTCGATATTTCGCTTCTGGGCTATGGGTGTATGCGCTGGCCTACAAAGCCCACTGTCGTGGAGGGCGAGAGTGTCATAGATCAAGACGCAGTTAACGAGCTTGTGGATTATGCTATTGAACACGGTGTAAATTATTTTGATACTGCGCCAGTCTATTGTCAGGGCTGGAGTGAGGAGACTATGGGTATTGCCCTTAAAAAATATCCTCGTGACTCGTACTATCTCGCTACAAAGATGTCAAACTTTCAGAACTATACGTATGAAAATTCGGTTGATCTGTATAGAAATTCACTCAAAAAATTACAGGTAGACTATATCGACTATTACTTCTTGCACAATATCGGTGCGAATATCGAGGTCTTTAGGCGTAGGTTTCTAGAAAATGGTTTGCTAGAATTTCTCCTTGAAGAGAGGCGTGCAGGGAGAATACGTAAACTCGGATGGTCATTCCACGGTACTAAAGAGTGCTTTGACGAAATCCTATCTCTACACGACAAATATCATTGGGACTTTATACAGCTTCAGATAAATTATTCGGACTGGCGAAATCCGTTGGTAGCTAGGCCTACTGCGGAGTATCTCTATGATGAAGTAGTGAAGAAGGATATTCCTATTGCAATTATGGAGCCTCTTCTTGGCGGTAGGCTCAATAAACTCCCTGACTATATAGTTAAGCGATTTAAGGAGAGAGACCCTAATGCGAGTGTGGCTTCGTGGGCGTTTCGTTTTGCAGGCTCTAAGCCTAAGGTCTATACTGTCCTGAGCGGTATGACATACCTCGAACACCTTCAGGACAATATCCGAACATATTCCCCAATTGTGCCTCTCAGCACAGAAGAGGAGGAGTTCTTGGATGAGACAGCACAACTGCTAGCCGAGTATCAAACAATTCCGTGTAACGATTGTAAGTACTGTATGCCGTGCCCTTATGACTTGGATATTCCAGCAGTTCTTCTTCACTACAATAAATGTGTGAACGAGGGTAATATTGTTAAGAGTAGCAGCGATGAAAATTATAAGGAGGCTCGCCGTGCATACCTCATTGGGTATGACCGCAGTGTTCCAAAGCTCCGTCAAGCCAAAAAGTGCATTGGCTGCGGTCAGTGTATTGAACATTGCCCTCAAAAGATTGATATACCTAAAGAGCTCCGAAGAATTGATAAATATATCGAACAGCTTAAACAAGAAACTCTTTAAGTCGAGCGAATGGGAATAACGGCTGTAAGGTATAGCTAAGAAAAAATATGATAGAAAAGCTAAAGACAATACTGAGGAATGAGGGTCGTAGCCTTGTGGTTATGAGCAGTGGGGGAGAGGTTCGCTCGTTTAACTCCAGAGGAATAGAGGACATATATACGCTATATACAAACGAGACTGAGTTTTTGAGAGGAGCTATACTCTCGGATAAGGTTATTGGAATCGGAGCTGCCGCTGTGATGATTTCGGCAGGTGTCAAGGAGGCATACGCTGAGGTTTTAAGCACTAGGGCGCAAGAGCTTTTTCTTGCCAGTGGCACGGCAGTTTCTTATGGAGTACTTGTGCCGCATATCATTAACCGCAAGGGGAATGGGCGTTGCCCTCTGGAGGTTCGCTGTGATGGCTGTACTACAATTGAGGATATACTCCAAAGAGTGACGGACTTTAGAAGTGAACTTCAAAAACTCGAAAGTAAAAAATAATATTACAAAAATAGAAACTTAGAAAAGGATGCAAACTAAAACATTAAAACTTTATAATCTCGGATTTTCTGACACGAAAACCTATCTGCTGACTCTCTGCTTTATCGCAGGGAATATTTTACTTCCACAGCTGTGTCACTTAGTACCTCAGGGGGGATTTATATTCCTTCCGATATATTTCTTTACACTTGTGTCAGCCTATAAGTATGGCATTAAAGTCGGGCTTATGACGGCTATACTCTCACCTGTGGTAAACCACCTGCTCTTCGGGATGCCTCCGCTAGTGGTGCTGCCTGCGATTCTTTTAAAATCAGTTTTTTTGGCTGGTTCGGCTGCTTTTGCTGCTCATTATTTCAAGAAAGTTTCTATCTTTGTTCTGCTTTTAGTCGTGATGAGCTACCAGATTGTCGGTACAGCGGTGGAGTGGCTTTTGATAGGAGATTTTACACTAGCTATTCAAGACTTCAAACTGGGTATTCCAGGGATGCTTATACAGATAGTGGGAGGGTTCTTTACAATTAAATACATCGGGCGTTTGTTTAATTCGACGCACACAAAATAAATAGAAAATTTTAAAGAGTTTGTAGAAACTCTAAACACATAAAAACTCAAAGTTATGAAATTATTGTTTTTAGGAAGTATCGGCTTCCAGGAAATTCTCTTTATACTTCTAATCGTTCTTTTATTCTTTGGAGGACGCAAAATCCCTGAGCTAATGAAAGGTATGGGCAAGGGCGTTAAGAGCTTTAAGGACGGTATGAATGGCGTAGAAGACGACACTAAGGTCCAAAAGAGTGAGGCAAAGAAAGAGGAGCCTGAATCGGGTGAGACTAAATAACCCTTGCGAGGAGGGTTTTTTAGCTTGTCTTTTTATAGTATGAAAAGCGGTGCCAAAGGTACATTTTGGGAACATCTAGACGATTTGCGCAGTGTAATTGTGCGAGTCGTTGTGGGTGTGCTAGTCTTTGCTGTGGCGGCATTTTTCTTTAAGGATTTTTTATTCGGGCTTATTCTTGCCCCCTCCGATGGCGATTTTATAACTTATAGGATTCTGGGAGATGTGGCGCAATTTTTCTCTGACACCTCTAGCGGTGAGGCAGTGGGAGATTTCTCAGTTAAACTTATCAGTACTCAGCTTATGGGGCAGTTCTCTGCACATATAAAGATGGCTTTCTATACTGGTTTTCTGATTATCTTTCCATATATACTTTTTGAACTCTTTCGCTTTGTTTCGCCTGCTCTTTATCGCAAAGAGCGGATGTACACCGCACGGATTCTTTCCTCTAGCTATATAATGTTTATGATAGGTGTAGCCTTTAGTTATTTTGTGGTTTTTCCTTTGACCTTTCGATTTTTGGGCACATATCAGGTGAGTTCTGTTGTCGAGAACCAGATTGTTCTGGACAGCTATATCGGCACACTTCTAATGATGAATCTCATAATGGGACTTGTCTTTGAGATACCTATATTATCGCTTCTCTTTGCGAAGTTAGGACTTCTCTCTGCTGCATATATGACGAAGTTTCGTAGACACGCAATTGTCATACTTCTGGTTATCTCTATGGTTATTACCCCTACGGCTGATATAGTGACACTTCTGATGGTCGCTACTCCGATGTATCTCTTGTATGAGCTGAGCATTGTTTTGGTTAAGGTCTTTGTCAGACGTAAAGCTCCTAAATCTCTTGAAGTGCCTCGTTAGGTGCATACAGGCATAGAGAGATAGAGATCTAAAGATATGGGGTTATGAGTAGGGGATGAGTATAGAGGTGTATTCATATATGCGTATATATGTATAGCGAAACACTCACGGGCATATAAGCAGAGAGATGAACGGATATATGACGTTTCTCTAAAGATATAATGAACTTTTCCCAAAAGAAGTAGGGGAAATTCTAAAGCTATCTTTAGAACTCCCCCCACGTTTAATTCTTTGAAGTAAAATATCTTATCGTTCTCTTACGATGCAAGAGTGTGGCTCTACGTCTTTATCTATCCACATATTACCGCCGATTATAGAGTCGTGCCCTATTGTTATGCAGCCGAGGATTGACGAGTTTGAATAGATGCGCACATTGTCTTCGATAATCGGGTGGCGAGGGACATTTAGAGCATTGCCGTTTTCGTCGAAGCGGAAGCCTCGTGCCCCAAGTGTTACCCCTTGATATATAACAACCCCTTTGCCGATAATTGTAGTTTCGCCGATAACGACACCTGTGCCGTGGTCGATGGCAAAGTGTGAGGCTATCGTAGCTCCTGGGTGAATGTCGATACCAGTCTTTGAATGGGCTATCTCCGAAATTACACGTGGTATTATAGGCACTCCTAGCTTGTGGAGGCTGTGAGCAGTTCTATGGTGTAGCATCGCTGTAATCGAAGGATAACAAAGGACTACTTCGTCATAAGAGCGTGCCGCAGGGTCAGCCTTAAAGATTGCCTCTACGTCAGTTGTAAGAAGATGTTTTATGTCCGATAGAGACTCTATAAAGGTACGTGTAATCGACTCGGTAGAGCTTAGGATATGCTGCTCGCCCTTTATGGTCATAGCCTTGCATATCTGGTCGTTCATAAGGCTATATATACGCTCTAGATTTATAACAGTCTTATGGCTGAGAACCTCGCCCCTGCACTCCAAAAGGTACTCTGGAAAGATAACCTCTGAGATTAAGCGAAGTGTTTCGCTAAGAACCTCAATAGAGGGCGACTGGTGATGACTTTCCCAGTGGCTGTCACGAGTTTCGGCAATGAGTTTTGCCGTAGTCTCTATAATGCTTGTTTCTTTTGCTGTCATATCCTTATGTGTTTTTTATAGTCGAGTTTCTTAAGGAAACTTCTAATAGCTATACTTCTAAAAAAGTTCTGTCGAGAGATATCTCTCTCCGTTATCGGGGAGTATTACAACTATGCGTTTATTGTGTGAGCTTTCTTCTTTAGCGACACTCAGAGCCGCCCATAGGGCTGCGCCTGATGAGATGCCTACTAGTAGACCTTCGCTCTGTGCAACTCTGCGAGCTGCGTCAAAGGCATCTTCATTCGTCACTCGTATGATTCTATCCACGACCTTGCTGTTGTAGTTCTCTGGAATAAAACCTGCTCCGATTCCTTGAATCTTATGGCTTGAAGCCGTGCCTCCTGATAGCACTGGCGAAGAGTCAGGCTCAACTGCTATGGCTACAAGTGAAGGGTTAAGCTCTTTAAGGCGTTTCGCTGTACCGCTAATAGTTCCACCAGTGCCGACACCTGCTATAAGAATGTCAACACTCCCTGCACAGTCACGCCATATCTCCTCGGCAGTTGTTCGGTAGTGTATATCTGGATTAGCGGGGTTGTAGAATTGCCCTGCTATAACCGAACCCTCGATTGAACTTTGTAATTCTTCTGCAAGGCGAATAGCTCCACTCATACCCTCAGCTGCTGGTGTCAAATGCAATTCTGCGCCATAGGCTGCCAGAAGCTTGCGTCTCTCTATACTCATACTCTCAGGCATTGTAAGTATAAGCCTATATCCCCTTACCGAAGCTATAAAGGCTAGACCCACGCCCGTATTACCGCTTGTAGGTTCTATGATAGTGCCGCCCTTTTGGAGCTTTCCTTCTCTCTCTAGAGCCTCAATCATCGCAAGAGCTGCTCTGTCCTTAACACTCCCTGCTGGGTTAAAGTACTCTAGCTTTGCTATAATTTGTGCCCCAGAGGCAGAATTTCCCCCCTGAAATCTTGATAATTCCACAAGCGGAGTATTGCCTATAAGTTCTATTAGATTTTTAGCTATTGTCTTCATAGTGTTTTTCTAAAGTTTTAAAAGTCTAAAATTAAGGGCGGAGGAGTAGAGTAGTTAAGGGGAATTCTAATAACTGGCTTTAAAAGTCCAGTTATTAGAAATTCCCTAAAGTTCACTCCCTTAAAATCCCTTTTCTTATATACCTTTTTGCGAAAAATTATTTCGATATAATTATTATATCATTAAGTATGCCAAGGGCTGTTTGGCGGCCTCCTGCCCCAGAGCCTGAAACTTTAACAGACTGTGGATAATACTTGCTTGTTATAATTATAGAGTTATCGTTACCGTTCACGTTGTAGAACTGGTGGTCTAGGCCTATCTCCATAAGCTCGACCTTGGCTTTGCCCTCTGCGTTGTCGATATTTGCTACAAAACGTAGCTTATTTCCACGCTCTTTAGCACTAGTGTATAGCTCTGCGAAATAGGCTTCGTTTGCCTCTAGTTTAGCGTAGAATGCCTCTACGTCACCTTCGTAATAGTCGTCAGAGAGTAGCCCTTCGATTGTGATATCGCTTATCTCAATGTTAAGACCGATTTCACGAGCCAGAATTGTAGTCTTTCTCAATACGTCCACACCAGAGATGTCAACACGTGGGTCAGTCTCGCTATACCCCTGCTCCTTCGCACTGCGAACTATATCGACAAATGGACAGGTAGTATCGTAGCTGCTGAATAGGTAGTTAAGCGTACCCGATAGAATAGCTTCAATGCCGTATATCTCGTCACCTGCATATATCATCTGCTTAATTGTAGAGATAATCGGAAGGGCTGCCCCTACTGTCGTTTCATAACACCACGAGCAGTTGTTCGTACGGCTGCTCTCCTTAAGCGCACGGTAATAGCCCATATTTGATGAGCCTGCAACCTTGTTGCTCGTAACGACATTTATACCTGCGTCCAATAGCTCGCCATAACGAAGCGATAGCTCACCGCTACAACTGCAATCTACAAAGATGGTATCGGGCATTGAATAGCTTATAATCTTATCGAGATAATCGCCCTCGTCACTGCCATCGTTAAGCAATTGCTCACTTGCAGATGACTTCTCTATACCTCCTAAGTCGATGTAATGTTTCTTGCTGTTTGAAATTCCACAAACTTCAATCTCTTTGCCTGTGAGCTTTAATATTCGCTCTTCGTTCTCTGAAATAATCGTCAGTAGGGATTTAGCTACAACGCCATTCCCTGCGATGAAAATCTTAATGGTATTGTTTGTAGTGAGGAAGAATTCCTTGTGTATTATGTTTACAGCTGTTACTATATCTTCTGTGCTTACAACCGCTGAAACGTTCTTTTCAGAAGACCCTTGCGCAATTGCTCTGATGTTCACACCTGAAGTCGCAAGGGATTCAAACATCTTACCGCTGATACCTGCTTGACTCTTCATACCGTCGCCCACTAGTGAGATGATAGAGTAGCCATACTCAACCGATAGAGGCTCGATTTTGCCAAGGCTAATTTCGTAGACAAATTCTCTGTCAATTGCCACTTTTGCCTCCTCTGCATCACTTGCTGCAATAGCTATACACATTGTATGCACCGACGATGCTTGTGTTATAAGAATAATATTAATACCCTTTTGCGCTAGGGCAGAGAATAGACGAGAAGAATATCCAGGTATGCCAATCATTCCGCTGCCCTCCATTGAAATGAGGGCTATCGAGTCAGAGCTAGAGATACCCTTAATCCTACGGTTACACTGCGGTGGATTTGATTCGATTGCGGTTCCTGGCTCTTCGGGACAGTAGATGTTCTTTATAAAGATAGGAATATTACAATTTATGACAGGCTGTATCGCTGGTGGGAAGATAACCTTCGAGCCGAAGTGCGAAAGCTCTAGCACCTCTTTATACGACAGATAATCTATGGTCTGGGCATTAACTACAATCTCTGGGTCGGCACTCTTCATACCACCTGCCTCGTTCCATATAACAATAGCACGTGCCGAGCACGCTGCCGCTATAAGCGAAGCGGTATAGTCCGAACCTCCCCTGCCAAGGGTTGTCGTGCGCCCCTCGCTATCCGAAGCGATAAAGCCTGGGAAAATATATAGCTTTACAGTGTCGGCAGATATCGCTGACTTAAGCAGCGGATAGGTTAGAGATTTGTCTACCTGATTCTGCTTATTTACATAGTCTGTCTTTATAAATTCACGTGAGTCAATCCAGCGGTGACGAATACCCAGAGACTTTAGCTTAGCCGAAAGTATCTGAGTAGATAATATCTCGCCAAAGCTCGCAATCATCGAAGATGAGTGACGGCTCAGCTCCTTCACTAGATAGACACCTTTCGCTACGCTACGGAGCTGATTGAATATCTCAGTGCATAGCTCTTTGATATCTCTCGACTCATTTTCTTGCATAACGCCATCAATAATTTGAATGTGTCGTTTTTCTAGTGCTTCGATTTTTTCGAGGTATGAGCTGTCGTAGCTCGAAGCTAGGTTTCCTATCTCGATAAGTTCGTCAGTGCAGCCCTTTATAGCTGAGCAGACAAGAATTGTCTTATCTTTTACGAGCGATTGTTTGGTAATACTTACTAGTCGTTCTACTGAGGATGAGTCTGTGAAGGCATTGCCTCCGAATTTAATTACTTGCATATCAAAAATATTGGTTCTTTGTTATAAAGAGAAATGTTTAGTTACTTTAGGGGACTTCTAAAAATTCCCTTTAAAAAGTTTGTTATTATTTGCGTGAGCTTCTGCCACTCTATCAAAAAGCCGTCGTGACCAAATGCCGAGGATATCTCCTCGTATCGAGCATTGGGGATTAGCTTTGATAATCTTTGCAGCTCTTTGGGAGGGAAGAGTATATCGGAATCTATGGCTACGACTAGGGTTCGAGCCGTGACTCTTTCTAGAGCTTCGTTTGTGCCCCCTCTCCCTCTGCCAATATTGTGAGTATCGAGCATAAGAGTCATATAGTAATAACTGTATGCGTCAAAGCGGTTGGCTAGCTTCTCGCCCTGATAGCTCTGATAGCTCGCTGCACGAGTGGCTTGATAACACTCATCACTCATTTCGCTCTGAGTTAAGTTATACCCACTATACGAACGGTATGAAAGTAGTGCTATCGAGCGTGCTGCTATAAGTCCATCCCATCCACCCGCTAGCGAGCTTTGCTCCTCGAAGGTTTTATCGGCACGGATGGCTAGCCTTTGCGACTCGTTGAGAGCTGTTGCCCAAGGGGTGATTCTTTCGTTGCAGGCTATAAGTATTAGGTTTTTTATAACCTCTGGTTCGGTGACTGCCCACTCTAGTGACTGAAAACCTCCTACCGAAGCTCCGATAAGAATGTCTATTGAGTCAATGCCTAAAAATTTACGCAACTCTATATGTCCCTTAACGATATCTCTAACGCTAAAAATAGGGAAGTCTAACGGCTTACCTCCCCAGTTACTTGGACTTGTAGAGCCATAACACGAGCCTAGAGTGTTGGCGCAAATAATAATATCCTTTTGAGTGTCGAAGAATTTACCGCTGCCCACTAAATCCTCCCACCAGTCCGATGGATCGGAGTTTGCTGTGAGGGCGTGGCAAATCCATATTACCTTTGCTCCACTTTCTATACTTGCGGCTATCTCCTCTTTGGGTACAGAACTGTGAAAGACTAGCTCTACATCTGAAAGTGTAGAGCCTCTCTCTAATTCAAAGTCGCCAGAGTGGCTATATGTTCCTTTTATTAATGTCATACCTCGTTTTCGAAATGCTACTCTATAACTTTTAGTGCTTGTTCTATGTCTGCTTTGATATCCTCAATATTTTCGATACCCACTGAGAAACGTAGAGCATTTGGCTCAATTCCCGAAGCTCGTAGTGCTTCCTCGCTTAGCTGTGAGTGAGTAGTGCTAGCAGGATGTGTTATGAGACTCTTGTTGTCTCCTACATTTGCTAGGAAGCTAATGAGTTCGAGAGCTTCTACAAATTTAGTAGCCTGTGCAAGTGTGCCCTTTACGCAGAAGGTCATAACACCGCCAAAGCCATTTGATAGATATTTCTTTGCATTCTCGTTATTTTTATTGCCTTCGAGTCCTGGATAATTTACAGACTCCACTTTTGGGTGAGAGCTTAGCCAAGTAGCCAGTGCCATTGCATTGCTACAAATTCTATCTACTCTAAGCGAGAGAGTCTCTACGCCTGTGAGCAGTAGGAAGGCATTGAAAGGGCTTAGACAAGCTCCATAATCTCTTAGACCCTCGGCACGAAGACGAGCCGCTAGTGCGCACGAACCAAATGCTTCATAGAAACTCTTGCCCTTATAGGCAGGTGATGGCTCAGTGAAGATAGGGAAACGACCAGACGACCAGTCGAAATTACCGCAGTCCACCACTACGCCAGCGATTGAGTTGCCGTGTCCTCCAATCCATTTAGTTGCGGCGTGTACAATAATGTTTGCGCCAAGGTCTTTAGGTCTACACAGGTAGCCAGCTGCACCAAATGTGTTGTCTACAATAAAAGGAATTTTGTGCTTGTCACAGAGGGCTGCTAGTTTTTCGAAGTCTGGGATGTAGTAGTCAGAGTTTCCTATTGATTCTACATATATACCCTTAGTGTTTTTGTCTATTAAGTTTTCGTACTCTTCGACAGTGTAGCTATTTACGAAGCGAGCTTCGATTCCAAGACGTGGAAGCGAAACTTTTAACTGGTTGTATGAACCGCCGTATAGTGATGGACAAACAATAAAATTATCGCCTGCTGTCGCCAAACATTGAAATACTAGGAATTGTGCTGCCATACCCGAAGCTGTTGCTACGGCTGCAATACCTCCTTCGAGTGCCGCTATACGCTCTTCAAATACCGAAACCGTAGGATTTGATAGACGTGTATAGATATGACCTGGAGTCTCTAGATTAAAGAGGTCTACGGCGTGTTGTGCGCTTTTAAAGGCATACGATGCAGACTGATATATAGGTGTGGCGCAAGCACCTGTTTGAGGGTCGTTTTCGTGCCCTGCGTGTACTTGTAGTGTTTCGAAATGTTGTTTCATAGGTTTTCTGAAATATTCTAAAATTTAGGTTTTGGATTTTATGTGTGTTTATTATGGAGTGTTTTTGACTTAAGTCTATTGATAGAGTTTGAAAAAAAATGCGATACAATAAAATATCTCCCTCTCTTATCTGCTCTAGCTAATGAAAAGCTTGATTGCACAAATGCTCAAATACACAGATGGGCAAATCCCCGAATAAACACTACTTAAATAAATTCTATTAAATAAAAACGGTAGGAGTAATCGAGCTGCTCGACTAAAGTCCAAAGGAGAAGAAAACGTGCCTTAGCGACACATTCGCATTGAATAACAACAACGAGAAACGTTCATCGGAAATGACGTTAAAACGATAGCGTAGAGGCTATTTCTGTTATTTGAGTTTGTTGTTTGTCTGTTCATATCGAGCGCAATTTACGAAGCTTTTTTATATTTACCAAATATTTTTAAGAAATAACCCTTAATTTGTTTTGAAGGCAAAGGTCACTGGTTTCGACTCAGACACCTGTAATTTATTGCCCCCTATGTATTTTATGCGACACATCAAAAAATCCTTGCAGACAAAGGGAAATTACCTCTTAGATGAAGAATTGCAGAGTGTAATTTGTGCTATGACTTATTTCGAAAAAAAATGGGGTTGTATAGAAAAATTGCGCCTTTTAATAGAAAGTGTTTTGAGGGTTTGAAGCTTTGATTCATCTTTGCATCAGAAAATTTAACGAAAAGTAAAGGATAGTGCTTCTTTTCTTCGATTCTTGTTCTGACAACTTGAACGTAACAAATGAGAAGGCAAAGATATAAATATTCTCGATAACCTCAAACACGCAGGATTTACTGCACTAAACCCAATGTTTGAGGTACACGAGAAAATTTCAAAATATTTATATTTAAAAAATATTGAGGAGGCATTAGTTTGATGTGTCGGGGTAAGAGAGGAGAGAGTGATTTTTAAAAGTGGAGAAGTGAGTGAAAAGGATTATACCTTTAAGAAAGAAAAGGGTTTTACCTTTGAGATAAATTTTTCAGAAAAAAACGAAATTTGTGTTATGAACAAAGTTGTAAAGATTTCTATAGCTATTCTAGCTCTGGTGGTGGTGATGCTATTCTCCTTGCAAATGCTTGGAGGCAAAGAGTGTGGTTTATTTGCTAGCAGTGTGGTTGTTACGCCAGAGCCAGGAAGCTATGTTATGATTTCAACAGGTCAAACGAAATTTTATAATGTCGAGGGAGAAGAGATTGAAGAACCTCAAAAGGGTGACTCTCTTTGGGGACAAGACGCAACCTATAAGAAGGGTGCTGTTATGAAATTTCGTGACAATAACGATGGAACTATAACTGACCTAAATACAAACCTAGAGTGGCAAATGATCCCGACTCCTGAGGGGATGACTTGGAATGAGGCGAAGGAGTATTGCGAAAGCTTGGAGTTGGGGGGACACTCTGATTGGAGAATGCCTACAATGAAGGAACTATTCTCGATTGCGGACTTTAGTGAAGGATGGCCATACGTAGATACGACGTATTTTAAGTTGGCTAGTGGTAGAGTAAGTAAAGATGAGCAGTTTTGGTCATCAGATAAATATGTGGGTGTAACGGTTGAGGGGCGAGGCGATGCTGCTTTTGGGCTTAATCACGGGACAGGACACATTAAGGCATATCCCGCAGGTTCCTCAATTCAACGTGGAGGAGATGACAACATAGGGTTGAGACAGCAAGGTATAAATGCGGATTTTAAAGGTGCTGAGAGCGAAGGGCGTTCGAGGCGAGGAGCTGAAGGATTAAATCAAGAGGGAGAGGAAGGACAACGAGCTCAACAGGGCGGTCGTCCAGAGATGGGTGATAGACCGCAGAGAGGTGGCGCAGGCAGACCTATGGAGGGCGATTCGCTTCGAGGCGGCAGACAAGGTATGCCTCCAGAAGGTAGAGAAGGAAGACCAGAGGGAATGCAAGAGAACGGTGAAGGTCGTCCAGAGGGCGAAGGTAGAGGTCAAAGAGGTGGTGAAGGAGAAGGTGGCGAACGTCCACAAGGAGGAATGCGCCCAGAAATGGGTGGTCAAAGACCTGAAGGTGCGCCAGAAGGTATGCCGCAAGGAGGAGAAGGAAGACCTCAAATGGAAGGTGGGAATATGCCTCCACGAATGGGTGGTAATAATCCAATGGCAAAGCAAGTGCGTGCCGTTAGGGGTGCAGCGTATGGAGAAAATGACTTCGTCGACAACGGCGATGGTACAATAACAGATAATGCCTCTGCTCTTATGTGGGCTAGAGATGATAACGGAGAAGGTGTTGAGTGGGTTGATGCACTCCGTTACTCTCAGACAAATGCCCTCGCCGGGTATAGCGACTGGCGTTTACCAAATCTTAAGGAGCTACAAAGTATTGTAGATTATCAGCGTGCTCCAAATGGTAACAGAGTAGAGGCTTCTATTAACCCAATGTTCAACTGTACACAAATAGTCAACGAGGCAGGCGACGAAGACTATGGTTACTATTGGACAGGCACATCTGCTAGATTTGCTAAAGGGCAACCCTTTTATTTCGCTTGGTATGTAGCCTTTGGTAGGGCAGTGAATAACCAGGGGCAAGACTTCCACGGTGCAGGTGCAGTACGCTTTGATTCGAAAAGCAATAATGGACTTTCGGTGGAGGGAGGCGAAGAAAGATATTACAACTTTGTGCGACTTGTGCGTGATATCTAGAAAAAAGAGATAACTTTGTGCTATCGGCTTTTTGATGGGCGCAAATAAAAACATAAAGCGAATAGGCCAACAAACCTATTCGCCTTTATTTTGAACAAAGGCTGCCCCTAAAAGTGCAGGGAAAAAGTTTTGTGAAAGTAAATATGAGATTTTAAGAATTTATAGTAAAAAAGTATAAAGTTTAGTTATGCTTAGAGAAAGAAAAATATCAATTGTACAGTACTCATTAATAGTGCTGCTGTGGGTCTTTGCCTACTGTGCACCTGTGCTATTCAATGACGACAGTACTATTAACTGGATGCCTATCTACCAAATGTGGATGGATACCTCGGTTATGTTCTTTATCTTTCTTTTAAATAGATTCTTTCTTTCAAAAAGGTTCTTCTTCAAGAAGAGATATGTCACTTACCTAATAGTTGTTCTGGTTATTTTGACCCTTGTACAATTATATGTGATATACCTAAAGGATAGCGGTCTTATTTCGCAGTTAATGGGCGACGACCATACTCCTCCTATGAGAAGTAGACCTCCTATGGGATCTAGACCTCCAGTACATCACCCTATTACGGTGGTGTCGAAGGACTTCTCGCTTATGATATTCTCTTTGCTTGTTATCCTTTTAGATTTAGGTTTCAGTATTGCTATGAAGTGGCTTGTTAACGAGCAGCGTCAAAGTGAATTGCAAAGTAAAAACATTAGGGCGCAGCTTTCAAATTTGCAGAGTCAAGTAAGTCCGCACTTCTTTATGAATACGCTTAATAACATCCACGCACTTGTGGGGATTGACCCGCAAAAGGCGCAGGAGACAATCATAGAACTTTCGGGACTTATGGATTATCTTCTTTATGAGTGTTCTACGTCGAAGAATGTGTCATTACAGCGTGAGGTCGATTTTACAAAGAGCTATGTGAATTTGATGCGACTTCGCTTCCCTAAAAAGGTTGTTATCGAGTTTTTGGCAGATGAGGAAATGCCACAGGTTTCTATGCCTCCGCTTCTATTCTTGAATTTTATAGAGAATGCCTTTAAGTATGGGGTTAACTACTCGAAGGACTCTTATATACGCATAAAGATTAAATCGTCGCATAAGTCCATAGTAATGGAAGTAGCCAATACGAACCATTCGGAAAGTGTTAAATCGACCCGTAAAGGGCTGGGTATCTCGAATAGTCGAAGCCGCTTGGATTTGATATATGGCGATAATTATAAGCTAGAGATATGTGACAGTGAGCAGCTCTATAGTGTTTACCTTAAAATCCCTATTCTATGATAACGTGTATTGTAATTGACGATGAGCCTCTAGCTTTGCAGCAGCTCGAAAAATATGCAAATGACACTCCTATGCTCGATTTGAAGGGGAGTTTTGATAATGCTGTCGAAGCATTGGAGTTTTTGAGAACCACAGCGGTAGATTTATTGTTTGTGGATATAAATATGCCACAGCTTTCGGGTTTGGAGTTTGTCGAGGCTTTGCCTTGCGACGTGAAGGTTGTATTTGTTACGGCTTATAGAGAGTATGCTTTAGAGGGCTTTAGACTTGATGCGGCAGATTATATTCTTAAACCGCTCTCTTATGCTTCGTTTTTGCAGTGTGTAGAGAAGGTATATCAGAGATATTTTGCGCCTAGTATTCTTCCTCCTACTGACACTTCGGATGCTACAATTACTTTAGAGGCTCTCAAACGTGGCTTTATGTTCGTTCGTTCGGAGTATCGTTCGGTGCGTGTAGATTTTGCGGATATACTATATATCGAGTCTAAGAAAGAATATCTAGATTTTGTTATGGCTTCGGGGAGTGTTATTACAAGCCACGGCAGTTTGACTGGTGTAGCGGATAAATTACCTTCTGAGGCGTTCATACGTGTACATCGTTCGTTTATAGTAAACCTCAATCAGATAAGCGTTGTTGAGCGCAACTGCATAGTTTTTGGCAAGCAGTATATCCCTATCAGCGAGCAGGCACGCAGCACTATTCAGGATTATCTAAATGGCGTATCAGAGCCAAAATAGCTTATACCAGAGTCTAAAGTCTCGCTCAAACAGACAAACAGACAAACAGACAAACAGACGAATTAAAAGTTAGAACCACATTAGAGAAAGCAAACGCTGCATAACTCTAATGTGGTTCTATACATATAAGTCCAAACCCATTAATCATTAATAATTGTCGAAGCTCGATATATAGTGTCCGCATCCAACACAATAGAACGTGTCGGAGACTCTGGGTTCTTTATCTTCTCTAATAATAAACGTGCTGACTCTATACCCATTTGCTCCAATGGCGGAGATACAGAGGTTAGCTGTGGATAAGTGATAGTGGACAACTCCGTTCCAGAGAAACTAGACACAGATACCTCACTTGGAATACTATATCCAAGCTCACGTAAACGATTCAACGCTCCTATGCCAACCGTGTCGGTAAATGCAAAAATAGAATCAAAAGCCACACCACTAGCTATGAGCTTGTCAACAGCAGCTGCGCCCTCGTTAAATATCCTCCCTGCCTCTATCACTAAATTATCACTGTCGTTTAAGTGAAACTTACTTAGAGCCTCTTTATAACCACGCAGTCGTAGCTGAGAGTTATAAATTGTGTCAGGTCCTTTAAAATGTACTATGTTCTTCTTTCCCGAACGAATAAGATGCTCGACTAGAAAAAACGATTTGATATAATCGTCCACTATTACCTGTGAAGCCTCAATTCCATTTGGTATTCTATCAAAAAAGACAAGCGGCATTCCTTCCCTCTGGAGGCGCTCATATTCGTGCTGATTCTTCTTATAGTCACAAATCGAAAGAATGATACCGTCAACCATAAAACGCTCCATAGTTTGTAAATTCTCCCTCTCAGTCTCAAAACATTCGTGAGAATCTGCTATAATAACCTTTATGCCCTGAGCATAGAGCACTCTCTGTATGCCTCGTATAACATTAGAGGCATAGGGCGTAACCATTTCAGGAACTAGCACCCCAACGGTATTAGTGCGTCCGCACCGCAGATTAACAGCCACTGGGTTAGGCATATATCCTAGCTCCCTTGCAGCTTTCAGCACTTCTTCTTTGGTCTCCTTACGGATGTTCTTGTCGTCCGAGAGGGCACGGGATACAGTCGATACCGAAATTGTTAGGTGTTCTGCTATGTCTTTTATCGTTACTCGTTTCATATAAGTCTATCTAAATGGAACTTCTAAAAAGGATGAATGGTTACAAATTTGTACAAATATAATAAATTTTTGGGTCATTTCCTAGCCCCCTGCAAACGTTTGCAGATTTTGGGAACGTTCCCGCAAACGTTTTCAGAAAAAAAGCGCAAGAAACTTTGTGCGTCTAGTATTTTCTTTATCTAAATTTGTTCTAAAGAAAAAAACACAAACTTTTAAAAACTAAAAATACAATGACAACTAAAAACTTTAACTTCAATCGTGAAAACCTTAAAACTGGTATTCTTCATTTTGGCGTAGGTAACTTCCACCGTGCACACCTTCAAAGCTACACTAATAGACTCCTTAGCAAAACTCAGTCCGAAGAGTGGGGTATTTGTGGTGCTATGATTATGCCAGGTGACGAAGCCCTGTATTCTAAACTAAAGAAACAAGACGGTATCTACTCGCTAACAGTATGCGGTAGAGACGGTCAAAACGAAACCGAATTTATCGGCTCGCTAACAGAACTTCTATGGAGCGGCGTAGAGAGCAAAGCTATTATCGAAAAAGTAGCTAGCTCAGATGTTAAAATAATTACACTCACTATTACAGAGGGTGGATATAATCTAGAAACAGAAGCTGTGAAATTTGACCTAGAGAACCCTTCAACGCCTAAGAGCGTGTTCGGTATCGTAGCAGAGGGATTACGTCGTAGAATCGCCGCTGGAAACGGTGCTGTTACTATCCTTTCGTGCGACAATCTACAACACAACGGTGACACTTGCAAAAAGGTCTTTAGAGAATTTTTTGCAAAACAAGACACTGCCGTTCTAGAATGGGTAGACTCAAACGTTACATTCCCTAACAGTATGGTTGACAGAATTACCCCTGCTACAACTCCTAGCGATGTAGAGCGTATTAATGAAACATTGGAGTCGTATGATGCTGCACCTGTCTATTGCGAAGATTATATTCAGTGGGTTGTAGAGGACAAATTTGCTGCTGGTCGTCCAGCGTGGGAAGAAGTAGGCGTAGAGTTTACAAGTGATGTAGCTCCTTTCGAGAAGATGAAACTATCGCTTCTTAATGCTTCACACACTCTACTTTCATACCCTTCGCTACTGAGTGGTTACCGTAAGGTTGACGAGGCGATGAGAGACGCTAAAATCGTTAAATTCGTTGAAGATTTTATGAATATTGACGTTACTCCATACGTTCCTGCACCTGAGAACACTGACCTAGAGAACTATAAGAAAGTTCTTGTGGAGCGTTTTGCAAATAGTGCCGTTAGCGACCAAATTTCTAGACTATGCGGTGACGGAGCTTCAAAATTCCCAGTATATGTTATGCCGATTGTTCGTGAAATGTTCGCCGCAGGTGACGACACCAAACGTATAGCATATCTAATTGCAGCATATCGCCACTACCTGAAATACCGCAAAGACGACAAAGGCATTGCTTTTGATATATTCGAGCCTGCAATCCTTCCAGGCGATATTGAGAAGGTAGAAAATGACAACCCTCTAGAGTTCCTTACCGCTTCGCCTTTTGCAATGGTGCAGCTTGCAGACAACCAAAAGTTTGTTGAACAATATCTAACTATGGTCAGCTCTATTTCACTACGTGGAGCTATGCCTGTTCTAGAGACTATTATATAGGGAACTTCTAAAAGTTTTAGTGATGAAAACAAAATCGAACTTTGGGCTTGCTCCATTTATAATCATAACGTTTGTCTACTTTATCGTAGGGTTTCTTACGACTGTCAATGGGCAGTTTCAGGGCCCGCTTCAAATCGCATTCCTTTCGGATGTAGAAGCACTACGAAATACACTTGTAACTCTTATTCCTTTCTTCTTCTTTCTGGGCTATCTTCTAAATAGCTCGCTGGGAGGGAAATGGATCGATAAGACTGGCTACAAAACAACTCTTATACGTGCGATGTTCTTTATGATATCGGGGCTTGTCTTCTATCTTTTATCGTCTGTCGTAGCTACATACTCGCAGGGGTGGGGCGTAAATATTGGCGAGGACTATGTGCCTTGGGGATATTTTATCTTCCTTGTAGGCTCGTTCTTGATGGGTACTTCTGCTGCAATTTTGCAGGTGGTTATTAACCCCTATGTCAATGCCTACGAACTGCCAGGCACACAGCCAGTGCAGCGTATGAGTATCGTTTGTGCTATTAACTCTATCGGTACGACTATTGCGCCATTCTTTGTTACTGCTGTAATCTTTGCAGGCGTAGCGATGAGTAGTGTAGAATCAGGGCAACTTATTGCTCCGTTTACGTGGATGACAGTCTTTATTATCATTATAACAATTGTGGTTTACAGATTGAAGCTCCCTAATATCGAAGGGACTTTCAGCGACAATAAGGCTCAAACCTCTAGAAGCATCTGGTCGTTTAGACACCTACGTCTTGGCGTTATTGCAATCTTCTTTTATGTAGGGGGCGAGGTTATGATTGGAGTGAATGTTAACCTTCACGCTATGGAGCTTATCGAAAATGGCAAACCTCTTATGTTCTTGGGTAGCGATATCTTTTCCCTTTGGGGTCTAGAGCTAGGAATACCTGCTCTATTGGCTACTCTTTACTGGGGAGGGCTTATGGTCGGCAGAATGCTTTCGAGCTTTGTGAGCACAATTTCTGCACGCACACAGCTAGTCGTTACTGCAATTGCTGCGATAGTCTTAACATTTATCGCTATCTTTAGCGAAAATTTGTGGGTTCTTATCTCGATAGGTCTTTGTCACTCGATAATGTGGGGTGCAATCTTTACCCTTGCGGTTCGTGGATTGGGTGTGTACACCTCAAAGGCTTCGGGAGTATTTATGATGGGGGTTTTTGGCGGTGCGGTTTTCCCACTTATCCAAGGCTCGTTAGCAGATGTACTAGGGTCGTGGCAATGGACTTGGGCTATGGTTATAGTGTGTGAGGCTGTGATACTTTATTACGCACTTATCGGCTCACGAATTAAAGAAAAAGAACTTTTAGAAGAAAAATAATGACTGCATAGGGAGTTCAACTCTCTTAAAGGTCGCAAATATAACATATATAAAAAATTAGCGGGAGTGAGTATTTCACACTCCCCAGAGTACTCAAAAAAATGAACAAACAATTTATAGTAGGAATAGGCGAAGCACTTTGGGATGTGCTTCCAGAGGGCAGAAAGATTGGTGGCGCACCAGCAAACTTTGCATACCACGTCTCACAATTCGGCTTCCATACAAAGGTTATCAGCGCAATAGGCGATGACAAACTCGGCGACGAACTCCTTGAAAGGTTTGACGAAAATGGGCTTAAATATGAAATCGAGAAAGTACCTTACGCTACGGGTACTGTACAAGTAGAACTCGATGCCAATGGAGTACCTATGTACGATATTAAAGAAGGTGTGGCGTGGGACAATATTCCCTTTACACGAGAGCTAAACGCACTTGCTCAGGAGACTAGAGTTGTGTGTTTCGGGTCGCTGGCTCAGCGTAGCGTGGTTTCTCGTAGTACTATCGCTCGTTTTCTTGATGCAATACCAGACGACCCTGGTCGCTACAAGGTTATGGATATAAATCTTCGTCAGGGTTTCTATACCAAAGAAACTATCGAAGAGTCGATAAAGAGATGTAATATCCTAAAGATTAATGACGAGGAGCTAGTGGCTATCAGTCGTATGTTTGGCTACCCAGGAATTGACCTTCAGGACAAGTGCTGGATTCTACTTGCGAAGTATAAACTCGAAATGTTGATTCTCACCTGTGGGGTTAATGGTAGCTATGTCTTTACTCCTGGCAATGTTTCATTTGTGGCAACGCCAAAGGTTGAAGTAGCTGATACTGTTGGAGCAGGAGACTCTTTCACGGCTACTTTTATAGCATCGCTTCTTCAAGGCTATAGTGTTCAGGCTTCGCACATTAAAGCTGTTAGAGTTTCGGCTTATGTGTGTACACAGCACGGCGCAATGCCTATTCTCCCAGAGGAGTATAAATAATCGCCCTTCAAATGAGAGGTTTCTATGGAGTAGGGAGGCTATGAGTAAATAGCCTGCCCCCCCCTATACACAGGAGTCCTTAGAGTTATAAAGAAAATAGTAACTGTGAACTTTAAGATGTTGTAGATAACACTACGGCAAATTAAAGTTCACAGTTTTTTTACCCTCTGTATATTTTCCATTGATATTCTCACGATTAAGAAAATATCTCAAAAATAAAAAAGCTCTGGTTTTATTAAAGAAAATTTGTATCTTTGTTGTGTCGAAATTAAACCTAATAAATATTTTGCACTCTAAAATTAAAAGGAAGAGAAGACGAGGCGTACGGTATTTAATTTTTTTTACAAGACAAATTTATTTTTATTTTAAAACCCAAAATTTAAAAGACGATGAAACTATCAAAAATTTTAACTCTCAGTGCAGCTTTTATGCTAATGTCAATCTCGATGAGCGCAAGTGCTCAGAAATATGCTTCAAAAAGCAAATATGACGCTAAGGACGTAGCTCAAGAGAGAATGGAGGAACTAGATGCAGTAGTTAAGCTAAGTAACTCAAAAGAGACTAAAGCCTACAACATTTACCTTAAATATGCTGAGGAAATGGTTGCCGAGCTAGAGAAATCGAAAAAGTCAAACGACAAGAACGAAATCCAAAAAATTCTTAACAGACAAGCTAACGCAACTGACACAGATATAAAGGCAATTCTTACAACTTCTCAAAAGAAGCTTTATGAAAGTAACTTCTGTACAACTACTTCAACAACATCAAACCAAATTACAGGAGGAGACAGCAAAACTAATAACAATAGCTCAACTTCTAAAAACGAAATAACAAATAATAATAACAACACAAATAATAACAACAAGAAGAAGTAGATTCATACACTGGGGAGGCAAGTAAAGACCTCGAAATTAGCAGTAGTGAATCTAAAGGATTGAGGAGAGTGAAGTTGTGAATGTGCAGGAATTTCTAAAATAAACTACACAAAAATTAAATTATAACAACTAAAAAACGAAAAACTATGAAATCATTCAAATTTATGACTCTCCTTATGGCATTCGTGCTAATGTCTTTGTCAATGAGCGCAAGTGCTCAGAAATATGTTTCAAAGAGCAAATACGATGCTAAGGATGTAGCAGAGGAAAGAACTGACGACCTTGACGACCTTGTGAAACTTAGTAACTCTCAAGAGAAAAAGGTTTATACAGTATATCTAAAGTATGCAAAGCTAATGGTTAAAGAACTTGAAAAGTCTAAAAAGACAAACAGCAAAACTGAGGTTCAAAAAATTCTAAACAGCCAGAAAGCAGCTACTGATAAAGATATCAAGAAAATCCTTACAACAAGCCAAACTAAGATTTACGAAAGAGGTTCTTCGTCAAGTTCTAACAGCATAACAAATAACTCAAAGAACAATGACAAAAAAGACGATAAAAAGAACGATCAGCCAAAGAATCAGATACGATAACTTAAGGTCGCTGATATAGATTTAAGGGGAGTTCTAATAACTGGCTTTTTTTGATTTTTTATTATAAGGCTTTAGATTTGGATTTTTAAAAATGTAAGCGTAGGGGTTCCCACGGTGCATTTTCAAAAATTCGAAGATGAAGTCTTAGAATCAAAAAGCATTAAAGTCCAGTTTTTAGAAGTTCCCTTAAGAGAGGAGAGGGGAGTTTCTGGCGAAAACAAACTCTCCTCTTTTTTGCAATTTACTTTTTCATTTGGAGCGGGGCAAGAAAAATGAAGGGGGAGAAAAATGTTAATAGACCTTTACATTAAAGGGAACTTCTAAAACAAATAACCACACAAATATTAACTTTTAAAACACTGACAGTTATGAAAAAATTACAAATTAGAACATTGCTACTTACGCTGATGCTTATCTTTGGGACTTCACTTTTTGCGAGTGGGCAGATTCTAGGCAATAGCAGCCTTCACGATGAGGATGAGTACAGAAATGACCGTAGAAGAACCTCTGAGATTAACACTAAAGAAATTGCAGAGGAAAGGACTGATGACCTCGACAGACTCCTAAAACTTAGCAACTCTCAAGAGAGTAAAGTTTATAGAATCTATCTAAAGTATGCCAATGAAATGGCTAGTGACCTAAAGCGGTCTCGTAAAGAGCCTACTCGTAGGGAAATGGATAGAATTATGGAAAAACAAGCTCCACGCACTCACAAGGATATCCTTAAGGTTCTAGACTCTCGTCAAGAAAAGGATTATAGGCGTAAGGTTATGAAAGAAGACGACAGACCTCGCAACAATATTCGCCGCTAAAGTATCCTATGCTCCAGCCGCCCTGTGGTGCGGACGAGCAGAGATATAATAGCCACAGCGAAAAGAGCTAGACAATGTTGTGCTGATTTCTCTAAAACTTTTAGAGAAATCAGCACAATGCTTTTATACTAAAAGGCAGTACAGAAAATATTTACTGCTAGTAAACGTGAATGCTTCCCTGAGCTGAGGGCAGGTAGCTGACCCCTAGCCACGTTATCATAAGAAGAACGAACGAGAATATCACTAGCCACAGAGGGAGGCGTAAATCTACGCCCTTTGTCCTTAAGCGTAGGTGTATATAAATTAGATAGCCCGCAGTTGTGATAAATGCCCACGTTTCCTTTGGATCCCACGACCAATAGTGCCCCCACGCATCCTTTGCCCACAGTGCGCCCATCAGTAGCCCTAGCATCAAAAAGCCATATCCGATATAGACCATATTGTCGATGAAGTGGAATATCTCTGCCGTATATCTCCTCTTGCTAAGAGCTATAACCGCCCCAATTGTGGCTGCTCCAAGCATAGAATACGAGAGGATATATGAAGTGACGTGAGGAATAAACCAAACGCTTTGAAGGGCAGGCATTAGAGTTTTGCTGTGAATCTCGGGCTTAAGGATGTTTATAATCGTAAAAACAGTGGCTACAATCCCCGAAAAGCTCAATAGCCAGCTGTGATTCCACCGACGATACGCAACGTAGCCTACAAGCGAAATAAAGAGCGAATACCAAAGTCTAGTCTCGCCCATCGTCCGCATAGGAGGTCTCTCCAGACTTATCCAGAAAAGGACGATAAAGAGCGCAAATACCCCGATGCCTCCGAGCATCAAAGCATTGGCAAGGCTCTTTGCCCAGCTCCTCTTAAGATATATAACCGCACCAGAGGTTAGCCACAGTATAGAGGCAGGTGCTGCAAACCATATAAAATCGCTCCAAGTCATATTTTAAAGTTGTGAATTATGAAAAAAAGTGAATTACAAGCTATGAATTATCTCGTCCGCTCCAAAGCATTGCCACAGAGCCGAGCATCATTAAAATTATACCGATATATACAGGCGTAAGCCAACCGTCGTAGACAAGTTCAAAGCTGCTGTACGATGAGCGGTTGCCTGCATTGTTGTCATAGCCGTACTGATAAACCCACCACGAACCTACCTTCAAGGGGCTATTGACCTCTATTAGGGCAGAGATTGCCTCTCCCTCCTCTGTATAAACATCCACATCAGATGTGAAAGAGCGAGGCTCTGGTACGGTCATAACTGAGCGGTAACGGTCATTTCCCGATAGTAGAGTAGTGTCACCGTTTTGAATCTCGCCAGTTTCTGTGTCGACCATAACCATTCGTGAGGGATAGAACTCCATAGAAAAATCGTTAAGGGTTATCGCTATCGGAAGTTCTTTGATATCTCCCTGCGAGTTATAAACCCTCCACTCCGTCTCGCCTTCATTAACATACATAATATAACGCTCTATATCGGCATAGCCCAGACCCGAAGAAAAGAGTAGTAGCCAAAGCCCTATATGATTGAGCGCAAAGGATACATTCCTAAAAATAAAGCGTGAGGTAAGTCTACGAATAATAAGAGCCCCTAGCGATACAAGCAGCAGCGTATAGAGTATAACAAACGCCCAATTAGATGTCATAGCCTCAAAGCCGAGTGGAGTTATGCTATGAGTCATCTGAGGGATAAGCCCCATAATAATCGTAAGAAGAAGTATAGCAGAAAGAAGTGCCACACAAAGGGCTGCTCCAGAGAGCCACTTCGCAAAGCCACTCTTACGTGCCCTCACACCAAAGACCACAGACAAAAGGGCAATAACTGCCCCTACAATTAGATTCGAAGGGCTTACGAGTAAATAGAAATCAAAGCCACCTATAACCAGCTGCAAGATTACTCCTATAAACAATATCCCCCCTACAATAGCAAAGCTCTCTGGGTATCCCCAAGGAGCTTGCCATATTTTTCTTGATATTTCTTTCTGCATTAATTCGATGCAATTATTTTACCCTCTTTCTTAGCTTTCTCTAGCCACGCTGGGGGAGTTGTTTTTTTCCACTCCTCTTTCTCTTTTATGAGTTTATCCATATCCAGACCGATATATTTCTGAGCCTTAGCCTTTGTAGAAATATCTGGCAAGGCAACATCTGTAACGCCCAAAGAGTAAAGCACCTTTTGAAGCTCCAACTGAGCTTGTAGAGACTTGTCAAGGCTATGAGCCAAAATACGCTGTGTCTCGACTGGAGCGTGGAAAGAACCGCCGTGCGAAGCTACCGCATAGTCCCAACGCCACTGCGCTTGACGGATAAGTGCAAGAACTGGCGACATAATTGTTTCGTTTGCGCCATTGTCCCACGCTGTTTTAGCAAGGATGTGAGCCTTTGAAAGTTCTTCTTCGACTCTATTTCTAATTTCGAGAGCCTTGTCCTGATACTCATAGACATATTTTATTAGGTTCTCTTCGCTATCACGGTGACAGGTTTGACAAGTCGACGAGATATTCTTTAGAGGGCTGACGATTTGGTGGTCAGAGTATTTAATACCTCCCTCTGAGCGGTAAGGCATATGACAGTCTGCACAGCTAAGTCCACGCTGACCGTGAGGCCCGATAACGAATAACTCGTAGTCTGGGTGTTGCGCCTTAATCATAGGCGTACGGCTTAGAGAGTGAGTCCAGTCGCTATACTCAGCCTTATCAAAGTATTCTTCCATAGCCTCTACTGTCATACCTCCATCCCAAGGAAAGGTCAAGTATTTGCCATCGCCCTGGAAGTAATATTCAACGTGACACTGTGCACAAACAAGTGAACGCATCTCCTGTGGAGTAGCATCTTCGATATTCTTACCCATTCTCTCAAACGCCTCTACAAGTGCAGGGCGAGAGATTGAAAGCTCCATTGTTTCAGGATTGTGACAATCGGCACAACCGATAGGATTAACAACCTCACAACCGCTCTCGCTCCACGCTGCTTTGTAGTACTCTGCAAGACCCTTCTCCTGCATCAATCGAGGCACGTCAGGACTCTTACAGCTCCAACAAGTCGAAGGCTGCATATCCTTAGTATTCTCGTCAGGAGTGCCTGTTCTAAGAGTATTTGTAACGTCTGTAACAGCGTGCATATGCCCACGAGGAGCAGAGTAGTCACGAGAGAAAGCATAACCAGCCCAGAGCACCACCATCTCGGGACGGCTCTCTAGCACATCTTCTGTTGTATTTCCTAGGTGTTTCGAAGTGAAGTCCATATTTTTGGTCTGCTTCCAAGTATTATACTCACGTGGATAGTTTATTCCCCACTGTTCGTTAAGAGGATTTATCCCCGTAATCTCGATAACCTTATTGGCGTGAAGTGTCGCAATCTCTGCACGTCTCTCAGTTATAGAAGCCGCTAAGAGTCCCAAACCAAAGACTGCAACCATAGCTATCATAAAGATAGTCCAACCAACTGCTGGGCGGCGTTTAATAAGTTCTGCTAATTTTTTAAACATTATATTTTTAGTTTTAAAATTTATTTCAGTGTTTATATTTGCTTCATAATCTTAAATAAAAGGATAGGTAAGTGCAAACCCTCTACTCATCTTTCGATTCCTTAATTTTGGATTTCAACCAATCGGGTACTGGCGATTTAGGCATTGGGGCAATTGTATTTGGCGAAGAAGCCAGATTACTTACCGTTGTGTGCGGTACGTCTCTGTGGCAATCCCAGCAGGCTTTGCCCTTGCCCTGCTGAACATCGTCAAAGTTTATCATACCAGTCTTTACAAACTCTGTATTGAGCTGCGTATGACATCTAATGCAGTTATCCATAATAACCCTACTGCTAGCCTCTCGTGCACGTATCACTTGTGGCTCGGCTTCAAAAGTGAAGACCGCAGCGTGATACAATCCGTCGACAGCTTTGAAATAATATTTCGCCCAGAAACTACTGTGAGGAACGTGACAATCATTACAATTTGTCCATTTGCTGTGTGAACTATGCTGCCAAGAGTCATAGTATGGGGTCATAATGTGGCAATTAATACATCCCTCGCTATCGTCAAGCGCATAGACGTGCACCCTGCCCATATAGGATATATAGGCAACAAGTCCCACGATAAGTCCTCCAAGCAGAAAGAGCGGCAGGACAAATTTTCGGGGCAGTATATTTAGGATTTTCTTCATATCTCTTTTGCGGAAACGTGAGTTTTGTAAATTTATAATAATCTTTTCAACTCCACACTCCCTACAAATGTAAGAAAAATTATTTGTTTTATATATAGATATTAAATTTTATTTCAAAAAAATCCCAAGATATAGGTATTGTCCACTTACTAAATTGGCAGTACTTTTGCACTGTGAAGAAAATAACAGCTATAATCGTACTTTCAATACTTTCTACTGTGCTATCGTTTGCTACAACACATACCGTAAAAGGCAGGGTGTTGAGTGCATCTGACAGCACAGCGATTGAGTATGCCACTATCGCAGTAGAGGGCAGTGCGCTCTATACACTTAGCGATTCTGAGGGTAACTTTATACTTAGCGGCATCGAAGAAGAGGAGGTAACGCTTCTCGTAAAGGCATTTGGATATGTAGACTTTCAAATCACAACAGACTCTAGAGATGTGACAATAAAGATGGTCACAAGCTCACTTCGTATCGACGGCATTACTGTCACTGCCGAAGCTACCTCAAAAAGTAGCGGCTCTACATCCTATACAATTGACCGTACAGCTATGGAACACGCTCAACCTCTAAGCGTTGCAGACCTCAGTATGCTTCTGCCAGGTGGAAAGAGCAGGGGCGATATCTCACTTGTAGGAGAGAGCGGCGTTATGTCAGTTCGCTCAGGCAGCGGAGAGGACGGAGTTCCTACCTTCACAACAGGTATCGAAGTAGACGGAGTAAGAATTAGCACAAACGCCAATACAGGGACTGCCAGCGGTAGCGCAACAAGAAGTATAGCACTCTCTAATATTCAGTCCGTAGAAATCATTACAGGTATCGCACCTGTTGAATATGGCGATATAAGTAACGGTATCGTAAAGATTAACACAAAGAAGGGCAAATCTCCTCTCAATATTGAAGTAGCAGTTCGCCCTAATACAAAGCAATTCTCTGCCTCAAAAGGCTTTTCACTTGGCGAAAATGCAGGTATCATTAACCTGAGTGCTGAGCACGCAAAATCTTACTCTGACCTTACATCGCCATATACGTCATACAGCAGAAATGCTCTTACACTTAATTATCTAAAATTCATTGAGCTGAGCGGAGGTAGAAGTCTAAATATCGACTTTGGCTCAAGTGTGAACCTAGGAGGATATAACGACAAGGACGACCCCGACAAAAAGACAAATAACTACACAGAGTCACGTGATAATAACTTTAGGGCAAATCTTCGCCTAGACTATTTGCCACAGCTCTCTTGGCTAACGAAACTTGAATTTTCTAGCTCAGTAAGCTATACCGACAACCTCTACACAACGAATGTATCGGAAAGCTCAGCTTCTTCGACCCCTGCACTCCACACAACAGAGGAGGGCTATTTTATAGCAGAGACTTATGATACGAATCCAAATGCCGACATCCTACTTCTCGAACCAGGGTATTGGTACGAAAAGTCTTACACAGACTCAAAGCCGCTATACGTTACAGCAAAACTAAAAGCTACGTGGAGCAAAGAGTTTAGCTATAAAATCCACAACAACATCCTAGTGGGTGCCGACTACTCGTTCAGTAAGAATCTAGGCGTAGGGCTATATTATGACGATATGAGGTATGCTCCGACGTGGAGAGAGTACTCTTATGCCGATGAGCCTGCTATGAATAACTTTTCGGTCTTTGTTTCAGAAGATTTTTCTATGAAACTCACTGAGAGTTCTTCACTGGATGTTATGGCAGGGCTTCGCTCCGATATAACATATATAGAGAACTCTATTTACGGTACAGTGGCAAACCTCTCGCCCCGCTTTAATATTGCGTACAATTTCCTAAAAGGCAACAGCGGAGCACTTAGTGATGTGAGAATATATGGCGGCTGGGGGCGTGGTGTAAAACTCCCTTCGTTCAGTATGCTATATCCTACAACGTCATACCGTGACATTATGGCTTTCTCAGCTGCATCTGATGCAAACAATACCGCTATTATGGCGTATTACACTCTTCCAAAAGCACCGATATATAACCCAGACCTCAAATGGCAATATACAGACCAGACAGAAATAGGGATGAGCGGAAATTTGTGGGGCAATAAGTTTTCACTTGCAATGTATTATAGCGTAACAAAGAATACCTATACGCTGCTTAATACCTATATACCATTTGCATATAAGCTAACCACACAAAGCGGTATGGCAGACTGCCCAATCGCTTTTGAGGATAGACTTTACGATATAGACCAAACCACAGGCATAGTAACCGTGAGCGACAAGAACGGACTACTAGATAACTGGACTGCGCCATATACAGAGTACCAAACATACACCTCGGACTCGTACTACACCAATGGCTCGGATGTGAAGCGTTGGGGCGTGGAGTGGGCTGTGGACTTTGTAAAGATTAACCCGATTAATACCTCTATAAGACTTGACGGTAATTTCTATACATATAAGAGCGTCAAAGACTATATGGTCGAAAGTATATCGAGTATGAATATGTCAAGCGGACAGCCATATCAGTACGTAGGGTATTATGTCGGCTCTAGCACAGTTGCTAACGGTTCAATTGACAAGGAAGTAAACCTAAACCTTACGTTCAATACGCATATTCCGAAAATCGGTATGATATTCTCTGTAAGACTGGAGTCAACTCTATATTCCTATTCACAAAATCTGGGTACTGAGGCATTTGCTATGACCGCAGCAGGCTCTTATGAGGATAGCGGAGCAGATATTTACAGCGGCAACAACTATACTGCTGCATATCCGCTGTACTATTCGACCTGGGACGACCCTAATACTCTTATCCCATTTGCTGAAAAATTGGCGTGGGCAAAGACAAACGACCAGACACTATATAACGATCTACTGCAACTCGTAGCTACTTCGAATACCGATTACTACTTCACGCCATACACTGTGACTCCATACTTCTCGCTAAACCTCAGCATTACAAAAGAGATAGCAGATATAGGCTCAGTGTCGTTCTATGCAACGAACTTCCTAAACAACATTAGCAGTGTTACCTCATCGTGGAGCTACGGCACAGGGACACTATATAACAGCAGTTACATTCCACAGTTTTACTACGGGCTAACCCTTAGACTTAAGATATAAATCCGCTACTTTAGAAAATAATAAAGAGCACAATAATAACAAATAAAACAAAATAAAACAAAACTATGAAAAAAATTCTTTCTATTTCACTCTTTGCTGCACTATTTCTAGTGGGCTGTGAAGAGTCAACAATCACACCAGTAGAGCCAACTGTTGAGACATACGATGTTTCGATTCAGCTAGACTATCCAGATGCTCTGGAAGCAGCAGAAGGTATCAAAGTTACCCTTACAAGCACACTTGGGGTTATCCTTGACACACTTACTAATGACTCAGGTCTTGTAACGTTCAATGTGCCAGCAGGCGTTTACCAAGCATCTGCAAGCGAGCAAAGAGCTAGTGACGGATCTCTTACACTTCTTAACGGTCAGACAACATCTTTCTCTGTTTCTTCTTCTTGGGACGAGACTTCAGTTATATCACTTCCTCTTGTAGCTTCTACTAGCGGTCAGGTTGTGATTAAAGAGTTCTACTTCGCAGGTTGTCAAGACGACACTGGTGAAGGTGACTATACTTTCGATAAGTATGTAATTCTTTACAACAACTCTGATATGGAGGCAACTCTTAACAATGTAGTTATCGGTACAAGCTACGGTAATGCTCACGCCTCTACACTTGACTATGACGATGCTGGTCAGCTTAACTTCGTAAACGAAACGTGGACTCCTCTATGGAGCTCAGTTGCCTATACTCAAGGCGAAGTAGTAATCCCTGCACGTGGCGAAATCACTATCGCACTTAACGGCGGTATCGACCACACACTTACTTACTCAAAGTCGGTTGACCTTTCGAACGTTGACTACGTAATTTATGACCCAGAACAATACACAAGCACTAGCTACCACCCAGCTCCATCGGCTACTATACCTACTGATAGGTATATGAAAGCTATCAAAGTGGGTACAGGCACTGCATTCGTTCTAGGTAACCTTTGCCCAACAGTTGTTGTATTCCAGTCACCTGAAGATATAGATCTACTTTCTTATGGTACTGACGTAACTAATCATTACTGGGCAGCTGGCTACACTTCAGATGCTTTCAAGTGCTTGAAGGTTGAGAAAGAGTGGGTTGTAGATGCAGTTGAAACTTACTCAGCAGCTTATATGACAGAAAACCGCAAACGTCTAACAACTGACCTTGACGCAGGTTATGTAGCAGTTACTACACGCCAAGGCTACACAGCATACCGTAACGTCGACAAAACAGCTACCGAAGCAATCGAAGGCAACAGCGATAAACTTGTCTATGGCTATAGCCTAGGTACTGACGGTGTTGTAGACTATGGTACAACTGACGCAAGTGGAATTGATGCTGAGGCTTCAATCAAAAACGGAGCTGTTATCGTTTACAAAGACACTAACAACTCAGTGGAAGACTTCCACCAAAGAAGTATCTCTGCTCTTAAATAAGACTAAAGAGAAAGTTTGGTAGGGGAACTTCTGAAGATTTCCCTAAGCATTTATAAAGGGGAGTTGTCCAAAATAACTCCCCATAACTATAGAGACAATGCGTAAAACATCTAAAATAATAGCATCACTATTTGGCGTAGCTCTTTTGAGCTATGCCAATAGCTATGCTTATACCTATGAGCCTGGTCGTATTCTTAGCGGGCAAACAAATTCTAGCTATGAATTTATACTTGCAGACTCGCCTTGGCTTACCTCTGTAAATCCTATTGGGATTATGAAATTCCAAAGAGATAATTTCTCTTATGCTCTTGCCTCTTATGGCTATGAGAGTGGGGGAGTGCGCAACTACTCAGATGCCGAGAGTAGCCGTGATTTCTTTGCCGAAAGTCGCTCGATATATCGTATATCCGATAAAGTGGTTCTCAGCGGAGGGATAAGCTACGAGAATTTCACGGGTGAAAATATGAGCGGTTCTGTATGGATTAACCCATACTCTCGCCCATTCGACATCGTGGAATTTACCTCAGAGAACCAGGGGCAAAAAAACTTAGAGATGTACAATATTGACGGTGCAGTTGCCGTCCAACTATTTGAGGGCTTCACCCTTGCAGGGCAGATGGTATTTAAAAGTGCTAACTATGCAAAGATGAAGGACCTTAGATATAAAAGTTCTTTTTCGGATATGGATGTAACCCTAGGTATTGGATATAGCCTATGGGATAGGTTCGATATCGGGGCTTCATATACCTTCTCACAAGAGGTCGAAGGTATAAAGTTTTCGATGGGAGGCACAACAGACAAAGTCTACAATAACCTTGTTAGCTTTGGGGCTTTTTGGGGCACTTCCTCGACTTATAGCACAATATCTCACAATTACGTAAAAAGTTCGACACAACCATACATTGACCTCTCACACTCCCTATCACTACAACTCAGCGCAGGGATTCTAGACAATCTTTTCCTTTACCTAGAGGGAAGTTACGGCTTCTCGTCAGGTAGCTATGGACTAGATTCTTACTCATCTGTTGTTCATACCCTCAACGACAACACATCATACAACATAAGTGGAGCACTTCAATACTCACACAGCAGTAATAGACACTCACTATCGGGTAGCTACCTTAAAACCTCTATGGTAAACTACCAGACAATCTGGACAGAGAGCTCTTCGAACAGCATAACTACCATAACGTATTCAGACCCTCGTCACGCAGGCACAACAGACTATAGTGTTACGGAGTTTAAATATAGAGGCGATTTCGATATAAAGGGCATAACTCCGAAATGGCAGGTGGAACTCTACGCTACGCTCTATTCACGAGACATATTTGCTGAACAATACCCCTTCTATCGTAGACAGATACTCAATTCGAATATCCTAGGAGCATCACTTCGCTACAACCTGACTCTTCGAAATACAAACATACTAAACTTTTCGCTCGCCTCTGGTTATAGCTTCGGGAGCGGCACGAAATATTATGACGCTTACTACGTAACTCCGTCAGATGCAATGACTCAGCCACGAACATCTGATGAGATGCTCGAAGCCGAATGGATGTACCTCACCTCAGCTCGCTATGCTATAAGTCCAAAACTGGGCTATGATTTTGAAATTAAGCAAAATATTCGTATTTTTACAGAATTACAGTATAGCTACGAAGCATATAGCTCATTAGATGAGCAGCGGCACTCGTGCACACTACGTGTCGGCTGTAATTTTTAGAGATATACAGAGCTTGTGGAGCTAAAAGAGAAATGAGTCACAAGTACGTAATAGGACTCACAAAAAACAAAAAAAAGATATAATTATATGGAAAAGATTATAGAATGCCAAAACATAACCCATTACTACGGTAAGCGACTGATATACTCGGGGCTAAACTTCGAGGTTGAGCGTGGACGTATCCTTGGGCTTTTGGGAAAGAACGGTACTGGCAAAACAACCATTATCAATATCCTGAACGGCTACCTCAAACCACGAGAGGGAGTGTGTAGACTCTTTGGCGAAGATATGGATAATATTCGCCCTGAAACAAAGGCTAAAATAGGGCTTCTACTCGAAGGGCATATTCAGCACACGTTTTTTAATGTTATAGAGATAGAGAAGTTTTATAGCCAGTTCTTCAAGAATTGGAAGCGTGAGGCGTATTGGGAACTTATCTCAAAGCTCAAAATTTCGCAGACTCAAAAGATTAGCACTATGTCGTGTGGGCAGCGTTCGCAGGTAGCTCTAGGGCTACTCTTTGCGCAAGATCCCGACCTGCTGATTCTCGACGACTTCTCTATGGGGCTTGACCCAGGATATCGCAGACTCTTTGTTGAATACCTAAGGGAGTACGCTCTAGCAGAGGGAAAGACAATCTTTACAACCTCACACATCATACAAGATATGGAGCTTCTCATTGACGATTGTATGATTATGGATTACGGCAAGATACTGCTGCATAAGCCTACACGTGAAATTCTCGATAACTTCCGCAGATTCACATTCAAGAGCACAAAGGATATGCAGTTCTCCTCGGATGAGATTTATAACCCTCTACACCTTGGGGGCGGCAAATGGGAATGTTTCTCTTTCCTTCCAAAAAGCGGCATAGAAGGACTTCTTTCACCTCAGGGCATAGAAGACTTAACACAAGAGAATATAAACCTTGAAAACGCCTTTATAGGGCTTACAGGCAAATATTAAACCTACCCATAGAGTTAGGCTTTAAACAAAAAGAATTGAAATTATGATAAAAGCTATTTTTTATAAAGAATCTATAAAGACACGGCGCATTACATTGCTGTCTATTATTTTGGCACTTGTGCTATTGGGGTATATGTGGCTTACGACCTCTGAGATATTCCGTTCGAATGGAGCAGTTGAAATATGGAACTCTGCCATTGGAGGAAAATTTGATGTTATTTCGTTGTGGTTATACCTCTATCCTGTTGTAGTGGCTCTTATGATAGGTGCTCTACAATTTACTTCGGAGACAACAGACAAACGACTTAAACTTACACTTCACCTGCCTTATAGCGAAACAAAGATAATCAGCTCACTTTATGCCTTTGGCTTACGTAATATTACGGTGCTTAGCGGAGGATTCTTTCTGGTTCTGTATATAATCCTTAGCCACTATTATCCAAGTGAGATTATCGCTGTTTCAGCCCTTAGGTTCTTGGGGTATTTTCTATTGGCTCTGGGCGTTTACTTTGCCCTTGCGTGGATTATTGTCGAACCTATCTGGAAGAAGCGAATAATTGGCGGTGTCGCAGCCTTTGCTATACTTTCATTCTTCTACGATTTAGCTCCTAGCCCACTGGCGATTGTGCTCTTTGTACTGGTAGATATCCTTCTTGTCTTTGCAGCATTTAACGCAGTGTTACGCTTCAAAGACGGAGCACAAAAATAGATAATTGTTCACCCTTTTATAAAGTATTTTAAGAAAAACAGATGCAAAACATAAAGATATATAGATTTACCACAGGGCTACTAGTTGTCGTAGCAGCTCTGTATGTTATACCAAAGGTTTTAAATATGGCACTCTATACGCCTATGGATTATCCCTTTGTCTATTACAGTTCGGGACTTAACGAACTTGTCGAGATAGATTATAGCGACAAAAACTACCCGATGACTTCTACAAAAACTCGTCAAAAGTATTCAACGGCTGAGTGCGATTCGCTGATGCCAGTGCTAAATTATCGTCAGCTTATGTCAGACGGAACTGCACCTGACACAATTATGGGCGTAGCAGTGGATATGCGCACTATTGCTGCTGGACGTGTAGTCTTTCGTCAGTCTCCTTCAACGTTCGAAAATTCTCTGCCAAAACTGCATACTCTCTTTGAGTCTATGCCTCTGAGAGTTGGGCTTACAGTGCCAGACGATTTCTTTAGACTAACCGATAAAATCGAATTTATCGACGCTCGAAGTAACGAGATTGATGTAGCTAAAAGCGAGCGATATAACAACGCCCTTTTAAAGAAAGGCTTTACCTTTCCAGCTCAGTGGAGTAATGGTAATCCTAGCGCACGTAAGCCTTACGACGAGGGTTATTTCTCACTTGATGCAGAGGGACAACTCTTCCATATAAAAATGGTTAACGGTGTTCCTTTTATCAAAAACACGCTTCTAAGCGACAGTCTAGAGATAGAGCACTTCGCTATCTGCGAGGTAGCAAACAGACGCTTCTATGGCTTTGTATTCGATAAACAGGGCGATGTTTATGTTCTGCTTCGTGGCGAAGGAGTTTATACACCTCTAAAGCTAGACATTCCTCACTTCGATATCCGCACACAACAGCTCCTAGTTATGGGCGACTTGTTCTACTGGACAGTCTCTGTGACAGACAAAGAGGGTAAGAAGTTCTACGCCCTTACGAACGAGGAGCTAAAACAAATAGACAGCTACGAAGTGCCTTGTCAACAGAACCTAGGGCAAAGCGTTCATAACTTTCTTCAATACGTAGAGGGGCTTATGAAGAACTAGAGAGAACCGCTAGAAATTCCTTAAGGGAACTTCTAATAAACTGGACTTAAAAAACAAATTAAAAACACACACTATAAAAACAAAAAACAATGAAAAAAATCTTTCTTATCGCCACTGCCGCACTCTTTGCAGTAGCTTGTGGCTCAACTCCATCTGACAAAAAGACAGAAACTAAAGCTGCCGAAACAGCAGAAGTTGTAACCTCAGAAGCAGCAGGTCTAACCGTTGCTGAATTTATCTCAACTGCCGAAGGGCTTGTAGGCAAAGAGGTGACTCTAGGCGCAACTGTAAAACACACTTGCAAGCACTCAGGTCGTCGCTGTTTTATCTTCGACAAGGCTGACCCTGCTACAACTATTAGAGTAGAAGCAGGCGGCGAAATTGGAGGCTTTAACGCAGAGCTAGTGGCAACCGATATCCTTGTTACAGGTATCGTTATGGAAAGCCGTATCTCTGATGAGAAACTTGCCGAAATGGAAGCTGAATACCTAGAGAGCATCGAAAAAGACGGTACAGAGGAGCACTGCGGTAGCGAGCTACAAAACGTACAGTCTGTAAGAGCAAAACTTAAGGCAGAGGGCAAAGATTACCACTCGACTTATTACCTAAACGGCACTAAGTTCTCTATGGTAGAGTAACCTCTCTGTAACCAAAGCTATATTCTACCGCCCCTAAAGGAGCGTAGAGCATAGCACTAAAAAACCGCTTCGCATTTGTCCTGTGACAATTTGCGAAGCGGTTTTTATTATTCATTTGCCTCCAGACTTTATATTTGTTTCATCTCCTCCTCCCTGCCGTCATCTCCCTTACCTCTGCATAAGGGGTGCAAAGTCTATTGTGATGTATCTTTGGGCTGTGAGATTGTATTTTTGACATCTGCAAGGTCGACAAGGTTATTCACAATTGCATAAATCGTAAGTCCCGAAGGGCTATGTATCTGTAACTTGTTTGCGATATTTTTGCGGTGCGTCACAACCGTATGGGTCGAGATGCACAACTCATCAGCGATTTGCTTATTAATCATTCCCTTTACAACGCATACTATAATCTCTTTCTCACGTGCGCTAAGTTCTTTCTTGTTTGGGTCTATCTGTTCGTCACTAGTCACCTTTGTGAGCTTATCTTGTATAACCTCCAGTGGGTCATAAATCGAGATAACCTCATCAAAATTTTTCATAGAGCTCTGTTCCATAAAAGAACTTTGGAGAGCGACAACTTTTAGTTTATCGTTTTGCGCCTCCGCCCTAAGCTGTTCGATAGGCAGCGCACCAAGGTGTGAGGGGCTAATAATAACCACATCGGGAATCTGCCTATGCAGGACACTGGCAATCTCTGAGATTGAGTACACCTCTGCAATATCTATATTGAGCGTCTCGCTCTGTTGAAGAATAGAGGAGAGCCCCATACGGATAATTGCCGATGGTTCTACCACTATTATATGTATTCTCTCTGACATAACTTTCTTAACACTTCGTTAAATTTTCTAAGTAAAAAACACTACGAGCACTACGCCCTCTCTCTATTAGCTTCTATTTCTCGCATAGTAGGCACGAGCAGAAAGTCTTCAATGCTATTGTGCGAAGCTAAATCTTTCTCGCACGTAAAGATATCGTAAAGGACACTGTTTAGCTCATTTGTAGTCTTTGCAGGGCAATACTTTATGAGGATATTCTTTAGTTCTGAGAGTTTAACCTCGACTCTGTCGTGATGCTCGCTAAATGTGTCAATGCTATACTCTTTTGTGCAGCCCTTTGAGATTACGGTTTTGATATATGGGAAAAGGGTATTTTCTTCATACATCATATGGTTATTTACCTCTGCTACGTATTCGTCAAAATAATTAACAATCGCCATAGAAATAGTGTTATCACTGCTTTGCAGCGCTTCTACCAGCTTTTTGCGTATCGACGGCAGACGATATTCCAGATAGTAGCCGTGAGAGGTATGCAGGTAGCCCACAAGCGATTCTAGCGAGACTTTAGAGTAGTCTATCTTCACATTCTTTTTGTCTTGTGAAATCAGTAGATTCACAATTGCCAGAAAGGTGTCGGTATGCACTGAACTCTTTGCACAAACCTCCTCGATGCTCTGGTCTTTAAAACCTAAATCAATACCGAAACGGCTCATCACCAGAAGTGTCGCATAGTTGTCGCAAATCAAATCGCTCATCGAGTCGTCTGATACATATTTTCCTACTTTGTATCTCATAAGTTTTGTATTCTAAAAATATAGTTAGTTTATTATGCTTTAGTGTGGCGTTTTCAAAAAAATCTTATGTGTATTTCTTTAAAAATGCTTTTGCAAAAGTACTTAAATTCAATGTGAAAACCAATAGCTATATATAGGTATAGTTTTTGAACTACATTTATGGTAACAGTATAAATTTGCCTGCTTGTGCAGAGCTGCTAATTTTGCAACGCCTTTAAGACCCCTCATATTATATGGCACTGCACAAAAAAAAGACACAATAGAGCAAATTTTTTACGAGCCACAAAAATAATTAGTTATCTTTGTGGTGGCAATATTCATTGGGAGAGTTCTAAAACTCTCCCTTTTAACACTCAACAGTAGAATACTTATGGAATTAAATTATACAGGTGTAATCGTAGCTGTGGCTACCTTTCTTATTATTGGGCTATTTCACCCCATTGTCATAAAAGCTGAATACTACTGGGGCGTGAAGTGCTGGTGGGCGTTTCTTGTCCTTGGACTAATTTCGCTTGCAGGGTCGCTGCTTTTAGGGAACTTCATCGCCTCTATGATACTAGGAGTTGTGGGCATAGCATTTATGTGGTCTATTATCGAGATTTTTGAACAGAGGGAGCGAGTGCGCAAAGGCTGGTTTCCTAAAAATCCAAAGAGGAAATAACCTACACCTAAAATATAAGCACATAAAAAAAGGGGAGTCCCAAAACTCCCCTAAAGGTATATCATCTAAAAACCGCCTAACATCTTCAGTAGGACAGTCTGAGCTGAGACAACTCTATTGGCTGCCTCCTCGATAACAATTGAAGAGGGCGAGTCTAGAACCTCGTCGCTCACTATCATATTACGTCTTACGGGTAGACAGTGCATAAAGTAGGCGTTATTTGTAAGTGCCATTTTCTTGGCATCGACCATCCAATTCATATCAGTCGATAGAACTTTGCCATAATTCTCGTCAGAGAAGGCTGACCAGTTCTTCGCATATATAAAGTCCGCATCTTTGAATGCCTCCTCCTGATTGTAGCAAATCTTTGCCCCACGAGTAAAGTCCTCAGAGAGCTCGTAGCCTTCGGGGTGAGTTATCACAAAATCATAATCACAATTACTCATCCATTCGGCAAAGGAGTTTGGAACAGCCTGTGGCAAAGCTCTAGGGTGCGGTGCCCACGTCATAACAACTTTAGGGCGAGGGGTGCGTTTGTACTGTTCGATTGTTATTAAATCGGCAAACGATTGTAGAGGGTGACGTGTAGCAGCCTCCATACTCACAACTGGCTTGCCAGAGTACTTTATAAACTGATTCAGTATCTTTTCACAGTAGTCATCAGATTTAGAGGTAAGACTTGCAAAGCTCCTCACAGCGATAATGTCACAGTAAGAGCCCATAACTGGAATAGCTTCCAAAAGATGCTCAGGTTTGTCGCCATCCATCACAACGCCTAGCTCTGTTTCGAGCTTCCACGCTCCTGCGTTCACGTCCAGAACCATAACATTCATTCCTAAATTCATAGCTGCTTTCTGTGTAGAAAGGCGGGTGCGCAGAGATGAATTAAAGAAAATCATAAGAAGTGTCTTATTCTTGCCAATTGTGTCGTACATATATGGCGAGTCTTTAATCTCTTTTGCGGTTTTAAGCCAACTCTTTGGTGAGTCAACATCATAGAATGATTCGAATTTTTTCATATTTTTAAATCTTTTTCAGGTTTTAATTCTTTTTGTATCTCGTATGAGTAAAAATCAGTATCTCGTATAAGTAAAATTTGGTGTCTCTACGAGTAAAATAACCTTATGGAGAAATGGGAGTTTCAAAAAAGGAAAGGTATAGAAGGGTAGTGCTTCCCACCTTCTCTCTCAATATATAAGCTACTGAGCAAGTTCCTTCTCGGCTTCAATATACTTCTCGAAATTGAACTCTCTGAGGGTCTTTTCGAAAAGCTCTGTAATCTCAAAGTTACAAAGGTTTCCGATACTTCCCTTGTGGCTATGGCTAACCTCTCGATTGGCAACAAACTCGCCCTTCTCAATCTCAAAACCCACAATCTTATACGCCTCACGGAACGGCACGCCCTGCACAACAAGTTTATTGACGCTCTCAACGCTAAAGATATAATCGTAGCGACTCTCTGAGATAGCCTGTGGGTTGACCTTGATTTCACTAAGCATTACCGTAGCCATACGCAGAACGCTCTTTAACTCAAAAATCGAAGGCAAGAGATGTTCCTTCAAAAGCTGCATATCTCTGTTATAACCTATCGGCAGGTTAGAGGTCAATAGCGATATGGTGTTTGGAAGTCCTTGTATAATATTACACTTGCCACGAATTAGCTCCCATACATCTGGGTTCTTCTTATGCGGCATAATACTAGAACCAGTTGTGAAACTCTCGGGGTAGCTCACAAAACCAAAATTTTGGCTCATAAACATACAATTATCCATCGCAAAGCGAGCGAGTGTAGCTGCAATAGAGCCTAGTGCAACAGCAATACTCTTTTCACACTTTGCCCTGCTCATCTGCGCATAGATAGAGTTATAGTTCATTGAGTCAAATCCCAAAATAGCAGTAGTCATATCCCTGTCAAGAGGGAACGACGAACCATAACCAGCAGCCGAACCCAAAGGGTTTTTATTACATATCTTATAGGCCGCCAAAAGGCTATGGCAATCGTCAACTAAACTTTCCGCATAACTCCCTAGCCAAAGCCCAAAGGACGACGGCATAGCTATTTGTAGGTGCGTGTAGCCTGGCATCAAAATCTCTTTGTATTTTTCGGATTTCTCTATAAGAGTGCCAAAGAATTCTTTGCAGAGTTCGGTTATCTCTCTAATTTCGTTTCTCAGAAAAATCTTCAAATCTACAAGCACCTGGTCGTTACGAGAACGTCCACTATGTATCTTGCCGCCTATCTCGCCAATCATCTCAGTGAGCTGAATCTCGACCTGCGAGTGGATATCCTCCACACCCTTCTCGATAACGAAATCTCCCGATTCCACACTCTGAAGTATTGTCTTTAAACCTTTCTGGATTTTAGATAGCTCTTCTGGCGTGAGCAGCCCTATTTTTTCTAGCATTCGAGTATGCGCAAGCGAGCCGAGAATATCTGCCCGAGCGAGGTAGATATCCATCTCTGTATCTCTACCCACTGTAAACTCTTCCACTAAACTATCTACTTGTACTGTCTTTTGCCAAAGTTTCATATCTCTAAATATTGTTTAAAAATCTTTATAAATTTATCTATTCCGCTCTCAATCTCACTTATGTATATCCACTCGTCAGAAGTGTGCGAGCGTTTTGTGTCGCCCACTCCTATCTTTACACTCTGGCACGCCACAAGTGCCTGGTCAGAGAGGGTCTGCGAGCCAAAGGGCACAGAACCACTGTCAATACAACACTGCACAAAAGGATGAGTCACCTCAATCGACGAAGCATTAAGACGCACTGAACGAGCCTTTACACTGCACTCCACATTTTGCTTTATAATCTCTAGTATCTCAATATTCGAATAGCAGCCGTTGTTTCTGACATCTACAACGAAACTGCATTTGCCTGGCACTACATTGTGAGCCGTTCCAGCATTAATTATTGTCACACTCATCTTTACCTCGTCCAACACATCCGACACTCTGTCAAACTTATATTCGCTAAACCACGCTATATCCTGCATAGCTTTGATTATAGGGTTTACCGTATTATTGTGCGCCGTATGCCCCGACACCCCTAAGACCTCACAGTCCAAAACCATTAGCCCACGTTCGGCAATCGCCACATCCATAGATGTAGGCTCGCCAATAACAAAGAGGTGAGGATTTATAACCTTACTGTACATCACACTCATTCCGTTTACCCCTGAGCTTTCCTCCTCTGCCGTAAAGAGCAGTGCTACATTGTAGCGCAGGTTCTCCAAAGGATACAGACAATCAAACGCTGCAAAGAGACTCACCAAACTCCCCCCTGCATCGTTGCTGCCAAGTCCATAGAGCTTCCCTTCCTTTTGGGTGGGAGTAAAGGGGTCAAGGGTGTAATTCTCATTTGGATAGACAGTGTCGTGATGAGAGCATAGGACAACCGTCTGTTTACTCTCTGAGAAGTATTTATTATACGCTATGAGATTATTACCGTACCGCTGAACATCATAGCCTCGACTCTCCATCTCATTAAAGAGTAGAGTAGCGGTATGCTCCTCATTCTTTGTCACAGAAGGAGTGGCAATGAGTCGCTTTAGTAATCCTATGGCTTCAGGTGTTGTCATATTTTATATGTATATTTTTTTAAACTTCGCAAAGGGAAATTTTATTTTATGGAGAAATTTGAGCTTCCCTTTATTGTAGTACCAGTCCCCAGTAGGCAGCTGTTAGAAATTCTTACTTCACCCACTCCGCTGCTCACAGCCTTAAGGGCATTGTCAATCTTCGGAATCATACCCTCGAAAATTTTCCCTTCTTTTTTTAAAGAAACGTAACTTTCAGTTGTGATATTTTCTATCACACTCGTCTCGTCATTCACATCTTCTAAAACACCTGGCTTCTCAAAGATATAAACCAGCTGAACAGCATATAACGAACTGAGCGCAACAGCTAGACTCTGAGCGATAGTGTCGGCATTTGTATTTAATAGCTCTCCATCGACACTCATAGTTATAGGAGCTACGACAATACTAAATCCTGCACTGAGAAGCGTTGAGAATACCTCACTTTTTATCTCTGAGGTCTTGACATCCCCCACATAGCCATAGTCAATATCCTTTACAGGGCGACGAAGTGAAGGAATGATCCCACCGTCTGCGCCACACACTCCCCAAGCACTCTGTCCCTTGGCTTGTAATTGCGCTACAATCGACTTATTAATACCGCCTGCGTAAACCATTGTCACGACCTCGATAGTCTCTTTGTCGGTAATTCTACGCCCCTCTACCATCTTTGTTTCGATGCCTAGGGCACGAGAGATTTTAGTGGCAATTTTGCCCCCTCCGTGTACTAGAATCTTCTTTCCGCTAAGTTTTACAAACTCGTCAAGGATTCTATCCAGTTCACTTGGAGAGTCGACAATATTTCCGCCAATTTTTACGACTGTCAATGTTTCTTTACTCATAATCTATCGCAGTGCAATTTTTAGAGCCGAGATAAATCTATCGCACTCCTGTTTTGTAATAGTGAGAGGAGGAAGTACTCTAAGAACCTTAGGGTCGGATGCTCCACTCACAAAAATCTTATGCGTAAAGAGCATCTCTTTTCTTAGCTCTTTACTCTCTTGGTTAAGGACGATACCTACCATAAGCCCTCTGCCTCGTATCTCTACAATTTTGTCGCTTTGGATTTTGTGAAGTTCCTCTATAAGATATTCACCCATTTTCTGAGCACTGCCTATAAGGTCTTTTTCTGTCATATCCTCGACAACTGCAAGAGCAGCCGCACACGCCAAATGGTTACCCCCAAATGTAGTGCCTAGCATTCCGTATTTTGCTTCGAACTTCGGAGAAATCATAATCCCTCCGATAGGGAAGCCATTGCCGATACCCTTAGCCATAGAATAGATATCTGCGCTAACGCCATAGTGGTCAAGTGCAAAATATTTACCGCTACGTCCACAGCCACACTGCACACAGTCGGCAATCATAACAGCATTATACTTATCGCACAGCGAGCGAATAGCCGCCACAAATTCCTCTGTTGCCATCTTCACCCCTCCGACACCTTGAATCGCCTCTAGAATCACAGAACTAACTCCGCCCTTGGCAAACTCCGCCTCTAGGGCTTCGATGTCGTTATAGGACACAAAAACTATATTGTCAGTCTCGTTTACTGGGGCAACAATCTTAGGATTATCCGTAGCTGCAACAGCGAGTGATGTACGACCGTGAAATGAAGAGCTAAAAGCAATCACTCGCTTCTTGCCGTTATGGAAAGAAGCTAGCTTTATAGCGTTTTCATTTGCCTCAGCACCGCTATTACACATAAAGAGGCTATAATCTTCCTTGCCCGATAGAATACCAAGTTTTTGAGCTAGTATCTTTTGTGGCTCTATTTTTATAGAATTCGAATAGAAGCCTATATTCGAGAGCTGTTCTGTAAGGTATTTCACATAAGTATCTGCTGTGTGACCTATCGAAATTACAGCGTGTCCGCCATACATATCTAGGTACTCAGTACCATTGTCGTCCCACAGTGTAGTATTTTTTGCCTTTACGATATTGATATCGTAGAGAGGATATACATCAAAAATATTCATTACTTTTTTTCTCTAATAGTTTTTTTTAAAGTCCAGTTTTTAGAAGTTCCCTTAAAATGCCGAAGCCTTAAGTCTAAGTCCGCAAGTGAGAGGTAGACCGAAGATATTATTCATATTTTCGATAGCCTGACCTGCTGCGCCTCTAAGGAGATTGTCTATAACAGATGTTATAAGGACATAGCCGTTGTGTTTCTCTACAAACAGAAGACACTTATTTGTGCCCACAACCTGCTTAAGGTTAACGGGCTTAGGACTAAGAAATGTAAATGGAGAGTCTTTATAAGTCTCTTCGAAAATAGCTGTCACTTCTTCAATAGAGGCATCACATTTCGTGTGTACAGAAGCGATAATGCCACGAGCGAAGTCGCCTCTATAAGGTATGAAATTCACTTGTGCATCAAACGATGGCTGTAATTTCATAATACTTTCGCCTATCTCACCGAGGTGTTGATGCGTAAAGGTCTTATAGAGCGATAGGTTATTTGCACGCCACGAAAAATGAGTTGTAGCAGATAGAGATTGACCTGCGCCTGTCGAACCTGTTGTAGCCGTTACGTGAATGTCGTCAGTCAACAATCCACGCTGAGCAAGTGGCAAAACTGCCTGCTGTATAGCGGTAGCAAAACATCCTGGGTTCGCTACATTACGACACTCAGCCACTTCTTCTGAGAAGAAATCCGAAAGAGCATAGGCGAACTTACGCCCCTCCACAACTGAATCCTTTTTAAGCCTAAAGTCGTTACCCAAATCTATTACGACACACTGGGGGCTAAGGGTATTCTCTTCGAGAAATTTCAAAGACCTGCCGTGTCCCGAACATAGAAATACCACATCAACACTTGGGTCTATTTCTTTAGAGAAAAGCATATCGCTCTCTCCGAACAAATCCTCGTGAACCTTCCACAGAGGCTCGCCTGCACTGCTAGAACTCTGCGCAAAGACAAACTCTACCTCTGGGTGCAGAAGTAGGAGTCTAGAAATCTCGCCTCCTACATAACCTGCTGCGCCTACAACACCTGCTCTTATCATACCTTTATCTTGTTTACAGTGTTAAATATCTTTGAACTTAGCGAGAAGACTGTTCCAAATCCTTTGGCATCCTCACCGCTATACGCTCTATTCATTTCGCCATACGAGCCAAAGATATCGCTCATAAGGTCGTGCTGAGACTCTATACCTATAACATCAAAACGATATGGCATAAGTTTCACATAAACATCTCCCGACACAAACTCTTGACTAGAGGTAAGCATCGCCTCAATATCACGCATTACAGGGTCATAATACAACCCCTCGTGTAGGTTATTACAATAGAAGTTCGAAATTTGTTCTTTCCAGAAGAGCTGCCACTTCGATAGGTTATGTTTTTCGAGCATATGGTGTGCTTTAATGATAACAGTTGGAGCAGCCGCCTCGAAGCCTACACGACCTTTGATTCCAATAACTGTATCTCCTACGTGCATACCCCTACCGATAGCATAGCTACCTGCCTTCTCTTGTATTAAATTAATAGCCTCGACCCCAGCTACCGCTACGCCGTCAACTGCACTAATCTCGCCCTTAGAGAAGGTAATGCACATCTCTGATGCCTCCTCCTCGCTCTTTGTGCACTTTGTAGGATATGCCTCCTCAGGGAGAGTTGTACGAGAGCTAAGAGTCTCCTTACCTCCGACAGACGTACCCCATAGCCCTTTATTGATTGAGTACTCAGCCTTCTGAAAATCCATATTTATACCGTTCTCTTTTAGGAATGCTATCTCCTCGTCTCTCGAAAGGCTCTGCTCACGGATAAGTGCCATAACTTCTATCTCAGGGGCTACAATCGAGAAGATTGAGTCAAAACGGATTTGGTCATTGCCGGCACCAGTGCTGCCGTGACACAATATATCTGCGCCTACTTCCTTAGCGAACTTCGCCACCGAAATAGCCTGAACAATTCTCTCAGAGCTAACAGAGATAGGGTAAGAGCCATTTTTGAGCATATTCCCAAAAATCATATAACGAATAGTAGAGTTATAATAATCATCCGCTACATCTAGGTTCGTAAAACTACTACATCCAATCTCGTAAGCACGTCGCTCCACCTCCTCGATATCTTCGTCGCTAAATCCGCCAGTGTTTGCGAGCACTGCAAGGACTTCATATCCGAGTTTCTTTGTAAGATATACTCCACAGTAAGAGGTGTCAAGCCCTCCGCTGTATGCTAATACTACTTTCTTTTTCATAATTTTTTAAATGTTTTTCGGGTAAATTTATATCTTTGGGTTTATATATTTTTTAAAGTCTAGCTCATATCACAAAATCTATGCGAGGGGGAGAGCTAGGGTATTTCTGGTAGTTGTATATCCGTATGGTCGGTCAGTGGATTAAATAGCATTGCCGTACAAAGACAGTTCTTTCTTTCCTTTTCGAGTAGGATATGATAGTTAACGCAACTTTCGCACCCCTTCCAAAACTTATCGTCGTGCGGGAGGTAATCGAACGTAACGGGGCGGTAGCCCAAAAAGTTGTTAATACGCATAACAGCAAATCCTGTCGTAAGCCCGAATAGTGTCGAGCCAGGGAAGCGTTTAAGCGAAAGGGCGAAAGCCTCGGTCTTTATAGCCTTAGCAAGTCCTATGCCCCTGTAAATTGGATTAATTATCAGCCCTGAATTTGCCACATATTTAGCCCCTTCCCACGTTTCGATATAGGTAAAGCCTGCCCAGCTGCCATCTTTATAGAATGCTATAACGGCTTTGCCTTCTTCCATTTTCTTGGAGATATATTCGGTTGACCTCGTTGCGATACCAGTGCCTCTTACGGCAGCCGAATCAGCCATTTCTTTACAGATTTGCTCAGCATATTTACAGTGCTTCTCTGAAGCTATCTCAATAACAAAGTTACAAATATTCATAGTATATGTTTAGTATGTGTTTTTTGGGTTTTAGTCGTGTAATTCCACGAGTTAAATTTAGTTATGATTTGTTTGAAAATATTAATTCTTACTTTTGTTTACTGTCTAAAAACGCACTATAAATTTTAAAACCGATAAGTCAACTTTTTCTTTAGAAAAGTTATAAAGTGCAGCGACTTTTTTTCTCTTTTAAAGGGAGGAAAGAAGAGACACAGCTACGCTCTTATGTTTTTGATTCCTTAAAATTATGTTTTGAAAATTTATGTGAAGCAGGGAAAAATTCTTGTCTGCTTTTTATATCTTTAAAATCCATTTAAAGACGTGTGCAGAACGATCAAGTGGGAAGTGTATTTATTATCGACTATCGTCGTCGTCGAAATGATCTATGCGCAGTCACAGCAAGGCAATTTGTCGAGATGACAAATGTGTGATTTAGATATGCTTTGCTATGTGACATTAATATTAATTTCTTTAAAAGTTACTTCTTACTTCGCCACAAAGTTAGTTATTGTTTTTATATAAAACAAATTTTTTAAAAACTTTTCTGAGATTTCCCCTATTTCTTCGATGTGTGAATTTTTTCAGAATCCCTAATGCTGTAAAGGCAAAAGCAGGGGTTATATATGCCAGAGGAGTAACAAGGAATTAGCAACAGAGCAGAACCGCACTAATGAACAGAGCCAAAAATTATCCGCAAGTCTTTGCCCTTTCGGGTAAAGTGCTGTTTTGTCGTGAAAAATGGGCGATTTATCTATTATGTTTGTAAAATTTAGTTTGAATATCTACATTTGTAGAGTACAGCTATGACTTGAAGTTTTTGAACTGCCCACAATACAAGACAAGAACTTCTAGGACTCAGATAGTTCAGCAAAGGGTATGCCTCTTTTTTATTTGGCAAAAAAGGAGAGTCAATATTTGATGTTATAGCTTAAACGAAATAACACATAAGAAACAAATAAAATTTAATAAAGAAATAATTAATACGACAAACTAAATTAACAAAATGAACAAAAAAATCATTATTCCATCGTTTACAATGCTGGCTATTTGCCTATCGCTCACTGGATGTGGGGCACAAGCTGAACGTAAAACCGAAGCAAAGAGCTACAAAACACTAGAGCTTAACCTTACAGATGCAAAGGTATCTCAGAAGTATAGTGCTTCGATTAGGGGTGAACAGTTTGTGGATATCCGCCCACAAATTTCGGGTGTAATCACAAATATCCTTATAAACGAGGGAGCACAAATCAAAGCTGGACAGACACTATTTATAATTGACCAAGTGCCTTATAAGGCAGCTCTAGACGTGGCGATTGCAGGGGTGAAAAGTGCTGAGTCTAATGTTGCCACAGCAGAACTCAACGCCAAAAGCAGTCAAGCTCTCTACGACGAACAGGTAATATCCGAAAACGAGCTTCTAATTGCACAAAACACCCTAGCATCAGCAGAGGCTGCTTTAGCTCTTGCAAATGCCGAAGAGGTTAACGCACGCAATAATCTCTCTTACACGACAATCAAAAGCCCTGTGAGCGGTGTAGCGAGTATGATTTCGTACCGTGTGGGTGCACTTGTTAGCTCATCTATTACAGACCCTCTTGTAAGTGTGACAAACAACGAAAATATGAATGCCTATTTCTCTATGTCCGAATCACAAATTCTGACTCTTAGCGCACAGAGTGGCTCAACAGAACAGCTTATCGAGGATATGGGAGATGTGGAGCTAGTACTAAATAACGGCGCATTATACAGCCACACAGGCAGGGTTAACGCAATTAGCGGAACGATAGACAGAACCACTGGTGCTGTTTCTCTAAGGGCAGGTTTCGAGAACCCAGAAGAAATTTTGCGTGACGGCGGTAACGGCAACATTGTCATTCACACTCAGCTCGACAGTGTTATTGTCATACCTAAGGTTGCGACATACGAATTACAGAATCTTGTCTTTGCCTTTAGGGTTATAGACGGCAAGGCTGTGTCTACCGAGATTCAAGTCTATCCACTTGACAATGGCAATGAATATATTGTTACGAGCGGTCTTAAGGCTGGCGAGGTAATCGTTGCAGAGGGAGCAGGTCTTTTAAGAGAAGGCACTGTAATCACTCCATCTAAGGGTGCTGCACCAGCTCTTTAGAGGGCATAATAATTCAAACGATTGGAATTATAAAAATTCACGAGAGCGGCGAGTTTCAAGAAAAGTCCGATGACTTTAAAGAAAAAGCCGCCAAAAATAAGGATACAAAAAATTATGTTTATAAAAAGATTTATTGACAGACCGATACTTTCCTTTGTTATTTCGGTCTTTCTACTCCTACTGGGAGTCATAGGTTATCAGATGCTAGCCGTCGAGCAGTTTCCAGAAATTGCTCCACCTACAATCAGCGTAAGTGCGAGTTATGCTGGTGCTAGTGCATCTACTGTACAGAAGAGTGTTGTCGTTCCACTCGAAGAGGCAATCAACGGTGTAGAGGATATGCTTTATATGACCTCGTCTGCGAGCAGTACGGGTTCTGCAAGTATTACTGTATATTTCAAACAGGGCAGTGATCCTGATATGGCTATGGTTAACGTTCAAAACTGTGTAGCCTCAGCAGAGTCATTACTTCCCTCTGAGGTAACTCAGTCTGGTGTTACCGTCCGCAAAAGTCAGAGCAGTACACTTAAGATGATTGCAGTTTATAGCCCTGAGAACACTTTCGATGATATCTTTATAGCGAATTATATGAAGATTAATATCGAGCCAAGAATCTCACGTGTACCAGGTGTTGGCGAGGTAAATGTAATGGGTCCAGAGTATGCTTTACGTATTTGGCTAGACCCACAAAAGATGTCGCAGTACGGCCTTATCCCTTCCGATATAACAGCAGTTCTTTCGCAACAAAATATCGAGTCTTCGACAGGTACTCTAGGCTTGAATTCAGACAATGCACTACAAGTAGAGCTAAGTTACAAAGGACGTTTGGAAGAAAACACTGATTTCGAGAACCTAGTGATTCAGTCGCTCGAAAATGGCGAGGTACTCTACCTTAAAGATGTTGCAACAATAGAGCTTGGGGCAAAGGACTACAACATCCTAGGTAACGTAAATGGCAAGAGCGGTCGTTCGAGTATGATTGCCCAAACCTCTGGCTCGAATGCTAATGAGATTATTATCGCTGTTGACAAGCTTATTGACGAAATACGCCAAGACCTGCCAAAGGGACTCGAAATTATCGACCTAATGGACACTAAAGACTTTTTGGATGCGTCGTTCAAGAATGTATTTTTAACACTTGTAGAGGCTATACTGCTCGTTATACTCATAGTATATATCTTCTTGCAGAGTTTCAAATCTACAATCATCCCTTCGATTGCGATTATAGTGTCGCTTGTCGGCACATTTGCCTTTATTTATCTTATGGGCTTTAGTTTGAACCTATTGACACTTTTTGCACTGGTGCTTGTAATCGGTACTGTGGTGGATGATGCGATTGTAGTGGTCGAGGCGGTGCAGAGTAAGTTTGACGGGGGAGAGAAGTCACCGTATCTTGCAGCCTATGGAGCTATGAAGGAAGTAGCTTCGGCGCTTATCACAACAACAGTTGTCTTTATGGCAGTGTTTATTCCAGTGTGTTTTATGAGCGGTACGACAGGTACGTTCTATACGCAGTTCGGTCTTACTATGGCTGTGGCCGTGGCAATCTCTACACTAAACGCTATGACTCTTAGCCCTGCTCTGTGTGCTCTTATTATGACTCCACACAACAAGGGCGAGAATGGCGAGAAACTTAGCTTCTCATCACGTTTCCACATTGCTTTTGAGACGAGCTTCAAGAAGCTAGTTAATAAATATTCTCGCTTCGTAAAATTCTTTGTGCGTCGCAAATGGCTTGCTATATTCTTTGTTTTGCTAGCGTGTGGAGGGCTGTATTATATGATGAACAACACAAAAACAGCACTTGTACCTAACGAGGATATGGGAATAATCTTCTTAAATGTTCAGACCGCTCCAGGTTATACACGTAACGAAACAGGTAAGATTGTACAAGAGATAGAAAATAGAATAAACACAATTGACGAGATACAACACTACTCGAAGGTTGTTGGTGTTAACCGTATGGGTACAAGTGGTGGTAATGCGGGTATGATTGTCATAAGACTTAAAGACTGGTCTTTGCGTACAGAAGAGGGACAAGATGTTGAATCTATAATCAATCGCATTTATGCTATGACCTCAGATCTTACAGCAGCTACGATAATGGCTATGGCTCCTCCAATGGTAACGGGCTATGGTACAAGTAATGGCTTTGAGGTTCACGTTCAAGACCAGAAGGGTGGCACTATCGCTGACCTAGAGCAGCACACCACTGACTTTATCGACGGGCTGTTGCAGAGAGATGAAATTGTAAGGGCGCAGACTTCCTTTGCTACAAACTTTCCTCAATACCAAATCGAGGTTGACGCAGCTCAATGTTTGAGAAACGGCGTTAGTCCTTCGGATGTACTGAATACAATTTCGGGATATGTCGGCAGTAGCTATGCTTCGAACCTGAACAAATACTCTAAACTTTACCGTGTTATCTTCCAAGCACCAGCCGAGGATAGGCTAGATTTAAGCTCGCTCGAAAAAATGTTTGTCCGCAATAGCGTAGGTGAGATGTCACCAGTGACACAGTATCTAAAAATTGAGAAGACCTATGCAGCACAAACCCTTTCGAGATTCAACCTATTCCCTTCAATATCCGTTAACGGTATGCCAGCAGATGGTTATAGCTCTGGTCAGGCGATTCAAGCGGTTAGAGAAGTGGCAGAGGAAACTCTTCCAGTGGGTTATGGCTATGAGTTTGGTAGTATGTCACGTGAGGAGGCAGACTCTTCGACAGGCTCTACTGCGATAATCTTTGCTATCTGTATTATCTTTGTTTACCTTATCCTGTGTGCGCTCTACGAAAGTATCTTTATGCCATTTGCCGTAATCCTATCTGTACCGTTCGGTCTGTTGGGAAGTTACCTCTTTGCGCATTTGTTTAACCTTACAAGCGATATTTATATGCAAATCGGTCTTATTATGCTTATCGGTCTTTTGGCAAAGACGGCTATTCTCCTTACGGAATATGCTTCTGAGCGCAGAAGACAAGGTATGACTATTGTAGAGGCGGCAATCGCTGCTGCTAAGGCACGTCTTCGTCCTATACTTATGACCTCTTTGACTTTGATTTTCGGTATGCTTCCTCTTATGTTCGCAACGGGCGTTGGGGCTAATGGTAACATCTCGCTTGGTGTGGGTGTGATTGGCGGTATGCTTGTCGGCACAGTTGCCCTGGTGTTTATCGTTCCTTCGCTCTTTGTAATATTCCAGCGCATCCAAGAGAAGGTTATGCCTCAGAGGGTACTTCCAAAAATTGAAGACGAGAAATAAACCTACACATATAATTATACGATAGAAAACATAAATTTCCAGGAGTCTTTACCCATTAAAAAAGCAAAGACTCCTGGCTAAATAAAAAACGATGATAAACTTTAGAATAAGAAACTTCGCAGCCGTTACACTTGCCCTTACCCTTGTGAGTAGCTGTAATCTCTACAAGAAGTACGAGAGCAGCGCAAGTGATAACGAAGCCCTCGATAGCCTATACAGCTATATCGAGGCAACAAATAACACTGACGAGAATATAGCCTCAAAGAGTTGGGATGAATTTTTCACCGACCCTATCCTTCAAAATCTTATCGAGGAGGGGCTAGTGAGTAATACCGATTTAAGGGTTGCGCAGCTGAGCATTGAGCAGTCGGAGATTGCACTTAAAACCTCTCGCCTTGCATATATTCCTACACTTGGACTTAGCGCAGGTGCGGAAGTTAGCACTGCATCGAAGCCTAGCTACTCGCTTACTCTGTCGTCGAGCTGGGAGATTGACGTATTCGGCAAACTCACAAACGCAAAGGAAAAAAGCAAAGTAGCACTAGAGGCTAGCAAAGCCTACGTTCAAACTATCCAAACGGGACTAGTGGCTACAATTGCCGCAAATTATTACTCTCTTCTGATGCTCGATGAGCAGCTAGATATTTCGAGCCGTACCCTTGTAGCGTGGGAAGAAAACCTTAGGACTATCACAGCCCTTAAGGATGCAGGTAGGCTAAACCAGACTTCAGTCTATCAGTCTGAGGCTAGCAAAGTAGCACTTGAAAGTAGCATTGTGACAATCAAACAACAAATCTTCGAGCTAGAGAACACTCTTTGCGCACTTCTGGGCAGACCTACCACAACTATCGAGCGTGGGTCACTCTCAGATGTAGCGTTCCCATCTGAGCTATCTGTTGGGCTTCCTATTGAGCTTCTTAGCAATCGCCCAGATGTTCGTTATGCGGAGTACAATCTTGCTCAAACCTTCTATTCTACGAACATAGCACGTGGTTCGCTATATCCTAGCATAACCCTTGGCGGTTCGGCAGGATATAGTTATAGCTCTGGTGTGTCGTTTAACCTATCGGACATCGTTATGGGAGCGGTTGCCTCAATTGTACAGCCTATCTTTAATCAGGGTAAGCTACGTGCAGAACTTAAAATTGCGAAGATAACCGAGGAACAAGCTCTGCTAGAGTTTAATCAAACCCTTATAGATGCAGGTGCAGAGGTCAATGCAGCACTCACACAGTACCAAAGCGCACAACAGCGTATAACTCACGACACAGCACAGCTCGAACTTCTCGAAAAGGCACTCAAGAGTTCAGAACTTCTAATGCTTCACGGCAATGTAAACTATCTCGAAGTTCTCACAGCTCAATTCTCATTGCTGTCTGCTCAACTGACTTACGCTTCGGACAAGTTTAGCGAAGTCGAGGGGGCAATAAATCTATACCGTTCGCTAGGCGGCGGTATAGACTAATAGTACTTTTCATAAAAACTTTGCCACAGAGAGGGCAGGGGTATAAAACTTTAGGGAATTTTTAGAACTCCCCTTTAATAAAAGAAGTTTTATACCCCTGCTTCTTTATTTGCACAAAAGTTGTAGTAGTGTTGTGTGACACGAAGATAGGGAGATTCCCCTATAAGAAAAAACAACTACTAAAAAAGAACTATGAAAACACTTAAGTACATCCATCTCGATGAGCAAAAGATGGGAACAATTGTAGAATCGCTGCAAAAACTGCTCGCAAACTTTCAGATTTATTACACAAACATCCGTGGCTTCCACTGGAACATAACAGGGCATCAGTTCTTTCGTCTCCACGAGAAGTTCGAGGAGCTATATCTAGATGCTTCGGAAAAAGCAGACGATATAGCAGAGCGAATTTTAGCCCTTAGCGGCTCTCCGAAGAACAGCTTTAATGATTACCTTCAGGTGAGCAAAATCGAGGACATAAGCGGCGTTTCTTGCGCTGAAGAGGCAGTCAAAATCCTGTTGGAGAATATCAGCCTTTTAATTTCGCTCGAAAAGGAGATTTTAGAGCAATCGAACGATGCTGCCGACGATTCAACCGCCTCGATGATGAGCGACTATATCCGTGAGCAGGAGAAGCTAGTTTGGATGTTAGTGGCTTACTTTAGCGACACCTGCACAGTCTCAGGGGCAACAAAATAATTTCTAGAAACTAAAGAGAAAGGATAGAATTTATCCCCAAAAAATAAGGGTTCTATCTGAGGGAACTCCTCTATAATAACTCAAGAAAAGAGGTGTAGGTTCTTCAAATACAAAGAACACTACACCTCTTTTTACGAATGAATTTTTAAGGACTTCCTAAAGGGAAATTATTTGAAATCCCCTTTAGAAGTCCGCAAATAGAAGTTTTAGAACTTACCCTTAATTTCTACAACCTTAGAGGTAGAGAAGTTCTTAAGTTGTCCAGCTCTCACAGATAGAACCGAACCTCCCTCAACGTTATACGACTCAGTTGTAAGAGTGCTGTTTTGTTTTGCAACAGGCTCACTGCTTACAAGGCAAAGGTCTCTGCCCTCTGGCTTAGAAGTCACAGCACTTGCATCAGCGACAGGGGTGTAAACAACCATAGGCTCGTTAGCCTTAGCTCCGATAAGAGCCTTGAAGTCTGCTAGAGGATCAGCCGCTGGTCTTGTGTCAGCGATAACCGATGAAGCGTCGTCAGTAGGCACACCTTCGATAAACTCAACTTGTGTAAGTGGAAGAAGTGACGTACAGTCAAAACCATAAGCATAGAATGTATAGCTAACCCCTGGAGTCAAGAACTCATACAAACCATGGTTAACACTTATGCTTGAGTTAGGTATATCACCAGTGTACGAGTACACATAAGTAAGAAGGTTCTGCAAGTCCATACCTAGTTGTTCGGCATAGTCAGTGTACATATCCAATTCGCTCATAATAAGAGCCTCTTGTGACGAGAATGAGTTAAATTGTTCTGTTGTCATCTTACCCTTAAGATAAGTCATACTCTTATCTGTAGGAAGGATTTCCACAGCGATAGTAGTAGAAGTAATACCCAAAAGGTTCATCTCTCCAAAGTCAACATCTGGACAATCGAAGTCAGTAGGAATTTCGTAAGATTCAGTTTCACACTCAGCTGAGAAGACTTTAGTAACAAGTCCAGGACCATCCATACTATAACCAAACGCAATAGCCGTATAGCTAGTACCAGATGTTAGATTAAGGTATTGGTCATATCTCTCTCCATACTTAATGAAGTTCGAAGCTGAAGACTGGTTCGCAAGGACAGCCTCCACCAACTCTTCGTCAGAGTTAAATTGTTCGAAGTCAGAAGTCTCCAGCAAGAACACTAGCGTCGCAAGGTTCGAAAGGGTAGGAGTAGAGTGAACCATTAACGTAGTAGGAGCAGCATACTCATCAGCGAAAGTAACATCAATATTAAATGTGTCAGGCACAGAAGCCGAAGTCCACGAAGTGCTAATAATATCTGTTGTAATCATACCAAGGCTGTCGATACCCGCAGCAGCAGCAACATAATTTGCCTCTGGATCAACATCCCAAGGATAACCTATGTAGAACGACGCATTGCCCTCGAAGATAAAGTAGTTATCCACTAGGTTGTAGTCTGTAATTCCTAGATCAGTTGGAGCAGTTGCAAGAATGCCATTGAACATTGCTTCAAGGTCACTGTTATAAACACTCTCGAAAGAATTTTCGTCGATATTTACAACAAAGTAAGGAGCGATATATTCACCAACCTTTATAGTAGCAAGAGCATTTGTACAACTAATATCCGAAATAGAGATAGACTCAAGTTCTGCATCAATGTCTGTCCAAGGAAGGGTTCTAAACTCAGTCTTGTCTAGCTTAGCAGCAGGTTGTAGAGTCTCTGCGTCCACGCTTACAATAACAAGAGTGTAAGGTGTGTCATACTCCAAGTTATTAATGTCAATACTTTGAGTACCCTTGTAAGCCACATAAGGAAGACCGTCCTGAACAGTCAGTCCGTAATAGTTCAAGAAAGTCTCTACATCCGAAAGGATATAAGTATAAAGAGCCTCATCAGTCTTGTAAGTATTTGTAATATACTCCTGTGCAACGAATGTGATATAGTAAACATCATTATCGTTTGGAATCATCGTAGTCTTAACCGAACGCATATAAGGAGTGACCGATACCGAACCAAACTCAACATCTGGGAAGACAACATCATCAGGGTTGTCGCTCGTTTCAGCCGCTGTAATAAATATATCAGAGAGCGCAATATCGGTATTAATCGTCAAGCTTGAACTCACGCCAAATGCCATAATTTTACACTCGGTATATGTAGGGATATCCCACGCATCAAAGATATTTTTGTCTACAAGGTCTCCTGTGAAAGAGAATACATCATTGACAACGTTAGGAGCAAAACCCGAATCGTTCAAATAGCTAATATAGTAATTTGCATACGCCTCTTCACTGCCGCCAAAGCTCTCGTCGAGTGTAGTCAAACTTAGTGGAACAACCAAATAAGTGCCATTATAGTTCTCGTCAACAGTAACACTATAAATAGCCTCTTCGAATCTCACTTCGTTTATTGTAACACTTGTGATATACCCCATAGTGTCGTTAGAATCTTCAACCCAATCGTTAATAGTCTCTTTGAATGTGATACCATCTTCGCTAAGCGAGATTTCATACTCATATTTTTTGCCCGAAGCATAAGTTTTAGCCTCGTCAAAAATCATATCGTACTGAGTGCCGTCAACTGTTACTACTGCGAAGACTTCGCCAGCTGCAACCTCTTGAGGCACGATAATAGCCTTGAAGCTGCCATCACCCTCGCCATACATCGCTACCGAAGCAGCACTACCAGTAGCCTCTGAAGCGTTAGTTAGGATGTTAAACTCGGTTGTTTTAAGCACATCCAAGTCAACCGTTGCTCCTTGAGTAGAAGTAGGACTAGAGGTTATAGTAATAATAACTTGAGAAAGCAAGTGATCGAAAGCAAGTTCAGGCTGAGTGCTACTAGTAAGCTCAACAAAGCTACTCATAAGGTCACTATTCTGATAGTTCGCAGACGAAGTTTGGTCTTCACTTACAGAGAAGGTAACCTCCCCGGTCTTAGGCACTTCAAGGCAAGGATATACCGCTCTGTACGAAAGGCTATGCTCTTCGTTATAGTACTCAATAGGCGTTGTGCTACTAAATAGATTAGAAGCAAACGTATATTCGATATTCTCGGCATAGGTAACATCATAGGCATCAATTGCCGTAACAGAGATAACATCGCCTGTCTCAAATGCGCTCTCACTCAAACGAGTGCTAATCGACGAGGTGAACGAGACCTCGTATGATGTGTTAGGGTCTGGCGTAGTGCCTGACTCTTCACAAGCTACTGCAAAGAGTGCAGCAATAAATAAAAATAATATTTTTTTCATAGTTGTGTATTTATTACATATTATAAATTTTGAGCTATTCTAACTTTGGTCTCTCACGAAAACCTAAGTTATGGGGGAGGGGAGTATCTTCCTAAAGAGGAACTTACTACTCCCTCCTCCTTGACGTAGCTTCAAAAGGTTATTTACAAGAAGAATTACTTCCTTGAAAGTTTAGCATTATCAAAGGTGTACAACTGAGTTTTTAGAGGATTTACCATCTCAATATTGAATATTGGAGCAGTTCCCTGTGATGTAAATGCAGGAGCACCGTAAGTACTAGTGGTTGTAAAGTCGGCTGTAACAGCGTCAGTAATGATATCACCGTCAGGTGAGACACCTGCCGCACCAACAGTGTAGTGAGTACCCGAATCCAAAGTCCACGACTTGCCAATATAGAATTCAGCATCGCCATTAAAGATAAAGTATCCATCTACTACACCGAAGTCTTTTGTAGAACCTAGAACATTATAGTCAATAGCTCCCTGTAAACAAGCAGCCATATCGCCATTGTAATACGATAGAGTAGCATCCGAAACAGGCATTACAAAGTAGTTGCCAGTATAATCACCTGCATCAACCGACACTAGAGCACTTGTACTTGACACATCAGAGATTGTCATACCCTTAAGCGAACCAGTTTGGTCTTCATAAGCAACAGTTTCTACCTCAAGCACCTCAACGGTAGTGAGAGGAAGAATATTTGCCACATCAACACCAAAGGCATAGATAGCATACTGAGTGCCTGCATCCAAGCCAGTCAATTCCACATTTGTTTGGTCTCCAGTCAAAGCGACTGTTACAAGTCCAGTCTCCAAAGAGTAGTTAAGTTTAAGGAGTGCTGATTCAAGATATTCCATTGCTAGAATATATTGGTCGACATCAGTATCGTAGCCTTCGAAAATATCCATAGGAGTAGCTAGTACAACATAGGTCATATCCTTGTCAGCAGGTGTTATATCGTATGTTACCGAAGTATAAGTTGAAGAAACTTCTGTGATTGAGCCGAAGTCAACATCTGGCATTTCGACAGTCTCAGGCGAGAATTGACTTGCAAGACGGAAGGTGTCACTATACGTAATAGCTGTATTCAATGTACCGTCATTGTTTACACCAACTGCAATAACCATATAGTCTCTATACTCTTGCAGAAGCCACCAATACAATAGGTCGTAATCAGTAAGGCTGTAATTAAATACATACTGGAAGTCAACAGTGGTGTGGTCGTAGCCATAAACAAATACATCGGAATAAACATAATCCTCTACATAGGCCTGGATACCGCCATCATAAGCGTCGATATCTGACTTAAGGGCTGGGAATATAGAATATGTACCAGTGTAGTTTGGCGACATAGTTAAATCAACAAGCAGAGAGCCGTGAATATTTTCCGTAATTGTGATGCTTTCGATAGCAATTTGTTTTTCACCTGGATTTGTACTAACTGAGCCGTCGAAGATAACCTCGCCATTGCTGATTACAAAATCATAAGAATATTTCATACCAGATTTGAAAGATTTATCTTCATCAAAATAGGCTTCATAGGTAACCCCGTCGATTTCGACAGTTACAAAAACAGATGATGAGCAAACAAACCATTGTGGAGCAATGATAGCTTTGTAACTGTCAGTGCCGTTGTCTGCCATTGTAATCTCGGTTACATTGCCTAGCGAAGAGCATTTATCGGTAGAGAAATAATATTCGATAGAATTTTTCGCATAGAGTAAAACCTTAGCTCCCGACACAGAAACCTCGTCAGAGCTAACATTAATAACCACTTGTGAGAGAAGGTGGTCAAATACAAGCTCAGGAGTAGTTGAAGTTGTGGACTCAACATAGCTGTGCATCAAATCGCTTTGAGTGTAGTTGTCACCAGAACTTTGGTCTGTTTTAGTAGTAAAATAAAACAGGTCACTCTCTGGGATATCGGTGTATGGGTAGAGTGCTCTGTACGAAAGGGCTTTCTCTGCGATACCTCCGTCAATAGGAGTTGTACTAGTAAAAAGGCTGTTAGAGTATGTGTACTCTACACTCTTTTCAAAGATTGAGCCGTCAGAATTGTAGGCTGTGACAGCAATCTGGTCGCCAGTCTCAAAGTTCGTATCGGTAGCTTTGGTGTCAATTGAGCTTTTGAAGCTAATTTCACCAGATGCCACAGAACCCTCTGATAGCTGACTTTCTTGGCAGGCAACGGCAAACGTTGAAGCTGCTAAAAAAATAAACAGTTTTTTCATTTTCATTTGGTATTAGTTATCTTTTTTTAAGTGCGATTCCCTCTGCCTGTCTCAATCTCTATTCTTCTCACATCATAGCCGACAGACAGAGGGTCTCATTGGTTTTTATTCTATCTCCACAAACATATCTACAAAGTTAATTGTCGTTTTCTTTAAAGATTTTAGGATATCTACGCCCATAAGACCTCTGCAATATGGAGGCTCTGTCGAAACTGGGCTAACAGCCACGAAGACATTGCTAGCTGATATCTCTTTCCCTCCGATAGAGATATCAAGGCTTGGGATATGAAAGCCACTATAAATTGTAGTAACAGAATAATCCTTCATCTTCTGAGCAGTAGCTACGCCTGAGTTTTTGATAGCATCTTCGTATTCGCCATAGAATACTGAGTTAAGATAGCTAAGCGGACTTCCAGTGTCTAGCAATAGTGCAACTGGATTGTCGGTTGACGAAAATACATAGTAGCTACCGTTGTGCATAAGGTTCTTTATAGGAGCATTATGAGGTGTAGTCTTTCTAGGAACGATAATTTTGTTTTCTTCGCTAAGGATTTGCACCTCACGGAGTCTAGAGATAATATTCAGCCCCAAAACACACCCCCCTTTAGAGCCACCGCTTGAAAGGCTCACTGGCGAGATAGTAAATCGTGGGTTTGTAATGATTATATCCCCAATCTTAAGGCTGTTTCCAATAGCATACTTGCAGTTCACTGGGTCAGAGGCTATGCCATTTACTTCCATAGAGTCTGTAATGATTTGCATTTCGTGACGTTTTGCAAATTCTTCGTCAACGAGTAGTTCGCCCTCAGCCCCTGTATCAAAGATAAATTGCTCCATTACGCCATCAATCGAACACTCAATAGTCATAACCTCACCGCTGCCAAAGTCTGTATATGCAAATGGCACGGTCACATCTTTGTTAGGGAAAACCACTTGACTAGCTGGCACTGCTGCCATCGCTGAGGCGTAGTCCGCTGTTTCTTGATAATAGGCAAGGTCTTCACCTTCAAGATTCGAAACAATAAACTCAGCTACATCAGCATATCTCTCCTGCTCAAAGAAGTTAGCTATAATCCTATCGAAGAGATTAATTGTCACATCACTGAACTCATCCACGTGCTCAGACAACAAATAGAACGCTGCATTAGTGCTCTGTTCGTAGTCATTAAACATTGGCGCTGCCATAGCTCTAGCGTAATACAAATCTAGTTCAGAGAAACTATACTGCTCGGGCATATAGGAGAGGTGATAAATATCATAAAATCTCGACTCGTTAAGGAGCGAATTAATATCATCTCGTGTAACCTCGATTTTTTGAGCATAACCACTGTTTGCACCCAATAGGGTGATGGTACAAAAAATGGCAATAAAAAATTTTTTCATCTTTTTTTATTGGTTTAGTATTATTACGATTTAGTTAATAACTTACAAAGTTATAAAAAAATTCAAAAAACACATAATCGCCACAAAGTTTATTACTCCTTTGACATTGAGTAGGGCACATCTGCTCCTTTATAAGTCGTGCGTTTATTAGGAGTAGAGCGCATATCAAACTCTAGAATTGCGCCATCCTTTAGGTCGTCATACGTTAGGTAAGCCTTAGTATAGCTCTTGCCGTTAAGTTTAACAGAATGAATATAGCGGTTCTTTGAGCTAACCTTTGGGGCTTTAATCTCAATAAACTTATCACCTGCGAGCTGCACCTTCATATATGGAAGATATGGCGCACCGATTATATACTGCTCGCTACCTGGACACACAGGATAGAATCCCATAGCCGAAAAGACATACCACGCCGACATCTGCCCACAGTCATCATTACCGCACAGACCGTCAACCGCTGGACGATACATCTTTTCCATAACCTCACGAACCCAGAACTGAGTCTTCCACGGCTGCGAAGTCCACATATAGAGGTACGGCACGTGGTGGCTAGGTTCATTACCGTGAACATACATCCCTAGGAGTCCCTCACGTGTAACATCCTCAGTATTTTCAAAATATTTGTCAGGTAAATCTTCGGTAAACAGACTGTCGAGCCTTCCGATAAACTTCTGGTCTCCGCCCATAATCTCTATAAGTCCAAGCGGGTCGTGAGGCACATACATAGAGTAGTTCCACGAGTTACCCTCGATAAAGCCCTCTCCGTGAGTATCCAAAATATCATAATCTTCTTTCCACGTACCGTCTGTGAACCTTGCTCTTGCAAAACCTATCTCAGTATCGAAGATATTACGATAGTTCTGTGCTCTCTTTTTATACTCCTCTGCTACGGCTGTATTACCTGCCGCAAGAGCAGTCTTGTAGATAACCCAATCGTCATAGGCATACTCTAGAGTAATAGACGAGCCAGTAGGATTTTTATCAAATGGAACATAGCCATACTTTTTGTATTCAGCCGTACCGTCATAGTAGTCACAGTTTGCACTGCTCACCATAGCTTTGAGGGCATAGCTAGGGTCAATATCCAATTCCTTATCTAGCCCATCGCCCACAACCGATACTGAGTGATAGCCAATCATACACCAGTTCTCATTACCCATATGCGACCATATAGGCAGCGCACCGTGCACACTCTGCGAGTAGTGCGCCAACATAGAGGCTACAAAGTCGTGGCTCTCCTCCCTGCTAATGAGGTTCATCAGAGGATGTTCGGCACGATATGTATCCCACACCGAAAAGACTGTATAGTTCTTAAATCCTTCGGCTGTGTGAATTTCGTGGTCAATGCCTCTATATTGCCCGTCCACATCCATATATATCGAAGGGTTTATCATTGTGTGATATAGCGAAGTGTAGAGCATTGTAAGTTCGTCGTCAGTGCCCTCAGCTTCTATAATAGCCATTTGATCACTCCACATCTGGCGTGCTTCGTTATGAATTGCCTCAAAGTCTTTGCCAGCTGTCTCGTGCTCCAAATTTTTCAGTGCTCCCTTAGCTCCGACAGCCGACAGTCCTACTTTAATTTCTAGAGGGGTATCATCTGCTCCAAAGTCAAATGCCATAACAATTTCCCTACCTCCGACCTCTGGGAAGTTACGAGTCATATCGAATTTTCTCCAAAAGCCATTATAGTTTAGTGGGCGGCGGTCTTTCGTCATATAATTTTCGATAGGTTTCGAAAACGAAATTGCGAAATATGTATAGTTAAGTTTAGCCCATCCGCTAGTGATACGACAACCAGTTATTAGGGTGTCATTAACGACTCTCACCTCAGCCCAACGAGTCTTGCCCTCGTAGTTATAAATACCGTGGTCGAGGTCTAGAATAATACGTTGCGCCTCGCCCTTTGGATAGGTGTATTTATGTGCACCCACTCTCTGAGTAGCCGAAAGCTCCGCTTTAATGTCGTAGTCCAGAAGCTCAACAGAGTAATAGCCTGCCGAAGCCACCTCCTTATCGTGTGAGAATGTTGAGCGATATCCACTCTCTGGATTTGCCGCCTCGCCACGCTCCCACTTCACATCGCCCGTGAAGGGCATAATAAGAATATCTCCAAGGTCAGAGTGCCCAGTACCGCTAAAATGAGTGTGCGAGAACCCCACAATCGTAGTATCGTCATACTGATACCCTGCACAATATTTATAGGCATCCTTTTGATATACTCCGTCAATACTGTGTGGAATCATATCGGTATCGGGGCTAAGCTGTACAGCACCGAAGGGGACAGTAGCCCCTGGAAAGACGTGCCCCATACTCTTTGTACCGATAAGAGGGTTAATCCTATCCACAGCCTCTTGTGCCATAGAAGTAGTCAAACTAGCAGCCATAACTGCACAACTAAAAAAAGAAATAAGTTTTTTCATCGTTTATTTTTTAACCTCGTAAATATAATTAAAGGGATAAATAGAGAGGGGCTTCCTCTTTTCGAAACGAAGCCCCTCTTTAGTACCGTAATCTAGCTAACAGTGCGCTTTACCCCGGCAGAAAGCTAGATTATTCTGCGGTGTAGCTCTCTTCGTAAACAGTGATTGCACCGTTATATGTACAAGGATAATCGCTAGCAGTTCCTGAATTGCCCATAGCAGCCGAAATAGTAAATACCATTTGAGAATCCTCGCCGATAATCTCACATAGAAGTCCTGAAACAGTACCGCTAGCCTCCATTTCCATAAAGATGTAGCTAACCTCAAGCCCCTCGGCAGTAAGGGTTGTTTTACCGTTCTCCTCGCTAGAAGTAACCCCGATAATCGGAAGATCAGTTGTAGAGAGATAAGCCGAATAAGAGAACCCTCCGACAACAAGAGCCTCATTACCCTTGTAGTACGAGAGTTCCACGTCCGAAAGTTCAACTTCTCCGCTTGAAGTAGTGATAAAGAATCCCTCTGGGTTATCTAGTGTAAAACCAGTAGTACTTTCTGGCTCATCGACATATTCGTCCGTATAACCTACGTAACTTACATTAACAGTCATATCTCCCATAGCAGTAGTAGAAATACCACAGTCGAACGACACAGACATAATTTCGCCCGAAACAACAACCTCGACGTTAGTAATAGACTGTATCACATCATTGATAAGAGGCAAGTGGTCATAAATACCCACCATTTGAGCCTCGTCACAAAAATAGGTATTAGGACTCTCTGAGACAAGCGATATAGATAGCAGTGCCATATCTAGTTCAGGCATAAGCCCAGGCATAAACGACACCTTAGGCATCATAATATCAATTGAACTTTCGCTCTCCTCGCCATAGAATACGATATCTTCTTGTACTGTACTTAGAATCGTCATCTCTCCAGTGTACTTTTCGCCCGAAAGATTATAGTCTTCAGTGTTTGGATCAGTGTCGTTATTTTCGCACGATACCATAGAGGTCGCCCCGAAGGCAAACATTGCCATTAGAATAACTTTTTTCATTTTCATTTGTTGTGTTTTTTATAGTGAATATTTAAAATTGCAAATTTAGTGAGATTCCGAAGGTTTGCGGTTTAGCTTGTTGCACAAATTCGTTTCCCATACTCATAAAGTAGAATGTATAGTACTCTTTATCGCAGATATTCCGTCCCCAGAGAGCTACTGAGTATTTGGCCGCCTCAAAGCGCACCTCCGCCCCTAGTAGTGCGTAGAATGGCTGAGAGAGTGTATTTGATTCGTTCCAGTATATTTTACCTGCTCCGTTAGTGTTGACTCCCACGGTTATAGTATTAAGGAATTTCGTGTTTATAGGGATTTGGTATTCTATATTAGCGTATAGAGTATGCTGAGGAGCGTATGGCAGATAGTTTCCTGCATAATCTTCTTCGTTATCGTCGTATGTTATAAATTTAGCATTTGTGTAGCCGTACGAAACATTTATAAAAAAGTTACCCAACACCGCACGTCCAGAGACCTCCGCCCCGAAGCTACGTGAGTGCCCTGCATTAGTCATAAGCCTACCAGTAATCATATCATCGGGAAAGACAGTTAGCTGTTGGTCTATACAGTCAATGTAGAAGAGCGAAACATCAGCCGAAAGGCTGCCCTCGCTATTTTGCAGGTGCATACCAATTTCGTAGTTCCAGCTGTATTCAGGTAGATACGAGATAATATCTTCGGGCGAGTAGGCAGCCGACACCCCAAATTTCTTCATAAGTTCCTGTTGCAGAATATCCGAGAACATCTGCGAGTTATACCCCCCTGCTTTATAACCTTTACTTATCGAGCCGTAGAGAGTCGAGAGATACCCATCCCCGAATCTGTATAGTGCACTAATCTTCGGAAGCAGCTCGAAAAAGTGCTGCGAAGGCGTACCCGTAAGGTCAATATCCAAATCCTTGTAGAAGGAGTTCGTAATATTGCCCTCTGAGTCAGTTATGTTGCCCCAGCAGCCGCTATCCATATAGCTGTGGTAGTCTAGTATAGTTTTCTCGAAATCCAGCCTTAAAGAAGCGTTTACTTCAAAGCGTTCGGTCGAGTAGGTCGATGAGTGATAAATCGCAGCGCCAAATGTGTGGTTTGTAAAGTCACTATTAAGGTCGAAGCTATTATCCTCCCAGTCGCTGTAATATCCATTCGAGCCGTTGACGTTATCGTAGATAAGGTATTCGATACCGTCTTCTTTAAAGCGAACAGGTGCCTGCATTTTCTTATTATCATAAAATCCGAATAGCCCAAAGAGGTAGTTATAGCCGTGCTCATCTTTAGAGGACTTAAAGACTAGGTCTTGGCTAATAGCGTGGTCTTGTATTGCTTGCGTTAGGGTAAACATCGACTGCGTTGAGAAGTCTTGGTCTAGAGTCATACTGTCGTCTAGGTATTGATATGCAGTAATAGACGAGAGAGTCCACCCTTCGCCACTGTAACTCACCGTGAGGCCATCGTTTATGACGGTGCGGTAATAGTTCGAGGGGTCGTTATAGTTTATTTCGGATGTCTCTAGATTCATATATGCGTAGCCGTCTTGTTTGAGTGTCGAGACGGATAGTGTATTTTCGATTCTCAGCTTTTCAGAGGGTCTAAATTGTAGTTTAAGTCTTCCGCCTGCTGAGTTTTCCTGCTCACATTTTTCACCAGAGTATAAGTTTGTGTAGAATCCGTCCGAGCCAGATTTGTAGAGTCCTAGTGAGGCGGCGAATTTTTCAGAGAATTTGTGATATACCGAAGCCCTGACATTGTATGTATTACCAGTAGAGTAGTCCGCCCCGACTTTAACCCCTTGAAAGTTAAAAGGCGAGAGTGTGTAGATATTGACAAGCCCTCCCATAGTATTACGCCCATAGAGCACAGATGCAGGACCTCTAAGAATTTCCATACGTTCAATATCCATAACCTCAAGGTCGAAGGCATTTTTATTAATAAACGGCACGTTATCAATATTAAGCCCCACAACGGGCTGGTCAATCCTCGCCCCGAGCCCTCTGACATAAATCGACGAAGTAATCCGAGACCCGTAGTCAGGAATATAGAAGTTAGGGGCAATCTGCGAGACGTTTTTCATAGCCGTAATCTGCTTACCAGCAATATCGTTCGCCCCGAGCACCGTAGAGGACAGAGCTTCTCCCTTAAGGCTCATCCCCTGTTTAATAGCAGTAACACTAATAGGGTCGAGATAAGTAAACAGCGTATCAGCCTCCGCCCCCACAGGACCAGAAGCAAAAGCCCCAAAGGGCACAACCAAAGCACTGACAACACTCAAAACGAGCACTACAAAAAATTTCTTCATAAGCCCACAAATATAATAAATTTATGTGTAAGTATTTCATAAAGTGTTTTGATTTTTCACCCACATTCTTTATATCAATATAAAAACACTATTACCCACAAGCCTCCATCCCCTTATAAGCTAGTTATTCGAGATATTGAAAGAAATAAAATAACTTTCCTTTTTATAGCCTCTATATCCAAAGATTTGGTTATATTTGTTCTTCGCTTAATTATGAATTTCAAATCACACACGTATGAACTTAGAACTTAACAGAGGTCGTATTGACGTTGCGGATGTGCTCAGAGGGGTTGCCGTTATGGGGATTATCTTGCTGCACTGTATCGAACATTTTAACTTTTATTCTTTTCCCGACACTTCGGAGCAGGGGGCACTGCTTAACTTTACCGACAAGGCTATTTGGAACGGTATGTTCTTTGCCTTTGGAGGCAAGGCTTATGCTATCTTTGCGCTGCTCTTTGGCTTTAGTTTCTACATCCAAGACTCTAAACAGCAGGCTCTGGGTAAGGACTTTAGGCTGCGTTTCTGCTGGAGACTTGTCCTGCTATTTGTCATCGGCAATATAAACGCTGTGTTCTTCACTGGCGAGGTTCTTGTGCTATATTCTATCGTAGGGTTTGTTATGCCGCTTGTGTGCAGACTCAGCACCAAAACGTTGCTTATTATCGCCTGCATCCTCCTCGCTCAGCCTATGCACATAATATATGCCCTAATCTCGGTTTTTGATGCCGATTTCGTAGTTCCTGCATTCCAGACCAAAGCCCTATGGGGAGCAGCCAACGAGATGCACACCGTTGGGGGCTTTATCGAAATGGCAAAGGTCAACCTATGGGAAGGTCAGCTAGCGAGCCTTGCGTGGGCGTGGGATAACGCTCGCTTCTTCCAGTCGGCAGCACTCTTTATCTTCGGCATCCTTATCGGGCGCAAGGGTCTTTTCCTCGAAACAAACCTAAAGTTCTGGTACCGCACAGTGGCGTATAGCCTACTTGTGTTCTTCCCTCTCTATGGGCTAGCTAATATGATGAATCCGACCTTTATCGAGAACCCATCACTCCTAAAGGCACTAAAGCTAGTCATCACATCACTTTCGAATTTCGCCTTTACAGTAGTGCTAACCTCGTCAATAGTAATTGCCTACTACAATAGCAAAACTCTAAAGAAATGGCTCTCAAAGCTAATCCCTTATGGCAGAATGAGCTTAACGAATTATCTAGTACAGAGCCTTGTAGGAGCGTTCATTTTCTACAACTGGGGTCTAGGACTATATGACACCCTGGGAATAACTTATAGCTTCCTAACTGGCATTGTGCTATTTATCGGGCAATACCACCTGTGCAGGCTATGGCTTAGTCATTTCCGTCAAGGTCCATTCGAATACCTATGGAAGAAAGCCACTTGGATAAATAGCAAAAAATAAGACCCTGCCGCTATGATTTATACATCTAAGATTGAACAGCACAATATAGACTTCACTGGCAGAGCCTCCATCACAACCCTTATGGCTAGAGTGGTGGCAACTGCTGGTATGGATGCACACCACGGCGGTTTTGGCATAACGAAGTTAAACGACAGCGGTCACACGTGGGTGTTATTAAAATTCGCTATGGAGCTGCACCGCATACCCACGCTAGGCACAGAGATAACCACAGACACTTGGATAGAGAGCGTTTCTAGGCTCTTTTCTTTGCGCAACTTTGTACTGAGTGACCAGAGAGGCGAGGTGTTCGGTGAAGCGAGGTCGCAATGGTGCATCATAGATTTAGCCAATCGCAAAGCGGTCGACATAAACGCCACCCACCCACAAGTATCAAACTGCTCTGAACCACGGAGCGGCACCATAGCCCTACCCAAGAAGCTAACAGCCCTAACCGAGAGCACACAGTCCTCAACGCACATAGTAAAATACAGCGACACCGATTTCAATCGCCATTTGAACGCAGTCCGCTATGTAGAGCTAATGCTCAACGAAGCACCCCTAGAGCTAATATCAAGGAGCAAATCCATACGCCTAGACCTACACTACATAGCCGAGTGCTACCTAGGCGAAGAGATTCAAATAAAGCACACCCACACCGCCACCACCTCCCAATTCGAAATAACCAAAACCGACGGCACAATATCCGCCAGAGCCGCCATCCACTGGCAATAACCCAACCAAAAACAACTGCAATAGAGTACTTAAATAAAGAGAGAGGCTGTCTAAAATCACAAGTAAGCGATTAAAGACAGCCTCTCTTTTTGCACATATGACCAGACTAGGTCAAGCTAAGTTTACATCTCAGTAGGAGTTTCTATTTTTGGTTGAGTAATTTTGCCGTAGCTACTGTGAGTTGCTCCATTTCTAGGGAGTGTAACACTTTGAGCAGCTTGCGAGTTAACACCTACACCACTGTAACCTTTAAGGTATAGACCTGCTGCATTATCCTCATTGACAACATAGGCAAAGGTTGCCGACAAATAGGTATGAGCCATTGTGCTAAACCTAATTATACCGCTATCCTTGTCGTATGTTCCCCAGTTATCATAAGCTTCCCATCCGTTGCAGATATTTCTCGAAGCAAGATAATCAAAACCATAAGATGTATTAACCATAAAGCCAGTGCTTTGAAGCGGCACAAATACCTTTTCTGGATTAGTAGCATCAATATAGAAGTTGTTATCGACAAGCAAACGACCATCTGAATAAGCATCAGCAGCAGTGAAATCGCCACCCCAAACGTGTTGAATAACCGCATCTGAATAATATGGTTGAACCATACGGAATAGACCTGACACCTCACTGTGCTCCTCAACTATAGGATTCTCAATGAGAAGTGCCGACAGTCCCCACGATTTGAAGATAAGAGATTCATAATAGTCAGCTCCATCAATCACGTTCCAAGTAGACTGCGAAGTAGACCCATCTACTGTAACCGCCTTAAATGGACCGCAGAAAACATAGCCATACTCACTATCCAATGTACTAGGCACCTTTACAGAAGAATCAACAGCCAAAATGCCGCTAGTGCTACTTGTAGCGAAAGTAATATTCTCAAAATTAGTATTCTGGAACATATGATAACCAAATGAAGTTACACTAACACCAGTATTCGTTGCAATTTCAACAGAGGTCAAAGAAGTACAATCGTAGAATGTGTAATTGCATATTGAAGTTACAGAAGGTAGTTTAATACTCTCTAGTAATGTACAATTCCAGAATGCCCAATCTGCAATTGTTGTCGCACTTGGCAATTCCAAATTCACTAACGATGTGTTAGTAGCAAATGCCGAATCACCAATAGTAGCAGCCTTAGGTAGATTAATGCTTATCAACCCCTCGCAACTCCAGAATGTGCGTGAGCCAACATCTACTAACTCAGGGAATGATACTGATTCAAGTGAAGTACAGTGACCAAACGCATAGTAGCCTGTGGTCTCTAGCTTTGGCAGTTCAAGAGACGATAGTGCTGAACAATAACCAAACGCATACTCGCCAACAGAGATTACTTCTGGTGCACTAAACGATTTAACAGAATTAATAGCTTCGCTACTAATATATAGAGCATAGCTAGGGATTTCTTTCAAATTAGGGAAAGATAGTTCAACCATCTGACCATTAAGTTCAGCAGCACGCAAAGCACCGTTTAGACCTGTAAAGTCTGTGGTAGCTGCTTGCTCATCCACAATCACCCATACGTTAACATCTGTTGGATAGTTTTGAGCGCTGAGTTGATAAAGTGATATATTCTTTGGGTCAATATCCCCTAGATAAACTCCATCTTCAACTAGCTCTAATGAGCCATCCGCATTTTTCAGATACACCTCTTTAAATGGTCCATAGACCTCACCTTCCTCTGAGGTTGTAGGCGGAGTGAAGTATTCACTATCTACATACTGAGCATTATCGCTACCCACAGTTAGTGTAATGTTGGATGTCGTTGCATTCATAAAAACTTGCGAGCCGACACTTTCAAATACACAACCTGGCTCAGTAGCAATTTCTAGTGTCGCAAGTGATGTACAGCTTGAGAATACAGCGTTACCTACTGTTACTAGTTTTGGAGCTATAACCGTTTGAAGACTTGAACACATAATAAAGGCGTAGTTACCCAGCGTCGTAAGTTCAGGAAGTTCAGCAGATGAGATAGCACAGTAATAGAACGCATTCTCACCAATACTCTCAACCTTAGGCAGTGAGATTGAATTAAGATACATACAGTATAGAAATGCACTGCTCCCAATTGTTCTAATCTCAGGCAAATCAATAGATTTTAGAGTTGTACACATATAGAAAGCACTCGCACCAAGAGTTCTCAATTCTGGCAGACTAAATGAAGTTGGCTTACAGCCATAGAAGGCATAGTTACCAGCCTCTTGAACTTTAGGCAAATCGAATGTCGCAAGTAACGAGCAAGAATAGAATGTTGCTTCGATAAGGGTCACTGCCTCTGGAAGACTAATTTCCGTAAGAGAAGAACAACTACCAAATCCATATCTACCTACTGTGACAACATTAGGCATATCAACTGTTACAAGACCAGTACATCTATAAAAAGCATTCTCACCTAGCTCCACTGCATTTGGTGCAGAAACAGAAACAAGCGATGTTATACTATTCCACGAAATATTGTCGCAAAGAGCAGCCTCTGGAAAAGATGTTAGATATGGAAACTCCAGCGAGATAGTTCTTTCAGACGATGCTACACTAAAAAGAGCGTCTTTCAACCCCAAGAAGTCATCGCTTGTAGCTTCAACATCAGAGATTACCCAGACATCATCCTCAGGATAGCTCTCAGCAGTAATATCACTAAGCATTAGTGATTCACCTTGATCTTCGTAGAGGTCGCCTTCGCCCCATTCGTTTATTAGTGTGGTGAATGAGATATCGTCGTTGTCGATTGTTACGTAAATGTAGTATTGCTTTCCCGAGGTTAGAGTAGTATTACTTTTGAGTGTAGCGGTGTATTCTTTGCCGTTAGCTACCACTGAAATAAAGTCTTGACCACCGTCGTATGATTGAGGAACGAGGATAGCTGTAAAGATATCTTCTTCGCTACCGCCCATAAGAACGTCAGCTGCATCGCCAGTAGCTTCGAAAGTATTTTCGCTGATGTTCACATTGGCTTGTGTT
>JAWXTN010000005.1:0-66934 GCA_044433515.1 Rikenellaceae bacterium
TTAGGTTGTAGGTATTAGGGGTTAGGTATTAGGGGTTAGGGATTAGGGATTAGGGATTAGGGATTAGGTTGTAGGTTCTACTGTGGTTCTCCCCTCTGTTTGTACTCCCTAGGCTATAACCCAATTCATAATTCATAATTAAGCTAGCAGCTATTAATCATTAATCACTAATCGTTAACCATTAAAAAGAAGAAAGCTCCTGAGAAGCATCCAGCCGAACAGCAATAAACACCAACACACTAAACGCCATCAAAGAACTCCCCCCATAAGAGAAAAACGGCAAAGGAATACCTATAACAGGAAATAACCCTATGGTCATAGATATATTTATAAGAACGTGAAACAACAATATGGAGGCAGCCGAATAACAATAAATCCGTGCAAAAGGTTCCTTCTGCCGCTCACCCATACGCATCAAACGATATATCAAAAGCCCAAACAAAAACAACACAGCCATAGAACCCACAAATCCCCACTCCTCGCCAATCGTACAAAAGATAAAATCCGTGCTCTGCTCAGGTACAAAACTAAAACGTGTCTGCGTACCCTCCAAAAATCCCTTACCCCCAAATCCACCAGAACCAATTGCTATCTTACTCTGCATAGCATTATACCCCGCCCCCTGTGGGTCAGAAACTATCCCCGTCAAATCCAAAATACGCTCCTTCTGGTGCGGCTGCAATACATTCTCAAAGGTATAATCCACAACAAAAATAAAACTAACCGCCCCAATGAATAATGCCAAATACCACAACGCACTACGAGAAAAACCCTTCAAAACCCACCGCACAACAAACGGAAACATAGCCAAAACACCCAACACTAAACCCATAGACAACGAACAGCTATAACCAAAAAGCCACCCAAAAACCCGCACCAATATAAAGACCCCAAAAACACCCCCCACAAACCGCAACACAGAACGAACAGGATTATGTCTATGGGAGCTAAACAACTCAAAGAGAACACAACTCAAAAATATCATAAGCACCAAAGCATCCTCGTTCACAAAAAAAGTCAAAACCGCAATCAAAATAAAATACAAAGTCACCAAATAGATAACCGCACCCACGCCCTCACGATACAACACCACAAAAAATGCAAAAAAGACCAAAGCCGACCCCGTGTCATTCTGCATCAGCACCAACATAATAGGCACAAAAATAATTGCCGCTACCATCAATACCGACTGACGACGACCCAAACTAAAATGAAACGAACTCATAAAACGAGCCAACGCCAATGCCGCAGCTATCTTCATAAACTCCACAGGCTGTATCCCTATCGAGCCAACACCTATCCAACTCTTAGCCCCATTGACCTCCTTACCAAAGAGCAGCACCCCCAGCATCATCAAAAGAGCCGCCCAATAGATATGATAAGAGAACATATGAAAATACTTAGAATCCAACAGCAATATCACCACAGCCAAAGCGAAACTAAGCCCCATCCACACAACCTGCATACCATAACGCTTGCTAGGGTCAAAAATAAATCCACTATCCTGTGGGTCATAAACCGCAGCATAAATACTAAACCAACCCATCACTACCAATACAAAATATATCAGTACCGTAAGCCAGTCTACCTTCAATGCAAGTCCGCTATGTCGTGTGTTTCTATACATATCTTCGTCTATTCTCCTTCCTACTACTTATACATAGGGTAATTAATGTGCATATCCTTCATACGCTTGACTAACTCAGGACGTGTGATGGTATCCGTCAAATATTTCTCTACTATCAGCGAGGCAATAGGTGCCGCCGCCGAACCCCCAAAACGCCCGTGCTCAATATACACCGACACCGAAATTTTAGGATTATCCCTCGGAGCAAAACACATAAAAGTCGAGTGGTCTGCCCCCTGAGGGTTCTGAGCCGTACCCGTCTTGCCACATATCGCAAGTCCAGGAACATTCGCCACCTGAGCAGTACCCCCAGCCTCGTGCACAGCCTTATACATACCCTCTACAATAGGGTCAAAATATTTAGAGTCTACAACTGTCGTATGTTTCTCATAAAAACGGCTATCCAATGAATCGACCCCTGCTACACTACGCACAACCCTAGGTATATAATAATACCCCCTATTCGCCACCGTAGCTGCCAAATTAGCCATCTGCAAAGGCGTAACACCAAGTTCACCCTGCCCAATAGACATCGACACCAGAGTCAAAGAATTCCACGAACCCCTATACACCTTATCGAAATACTCCGAACTACGAACGATACCGCCCAGCTCACCCGAGAAGTCAGTATCGAGCTTACGCCCAAAACCAAAACTCTCAACAGCATTCTTCCACACATCATAATTCTCCTTAATATTCTTTCCAGGCCCCTTATCCAAAATATCCCTATAAACATAACAGAAATAAGCATTACAAGAATTCTGCGTAGCACCTGCCATATCCAAAGAAGGATAGTGATTGTGACATCCCACACCCCTACCAAAGGGATAACGACCGTGACAGCTATAATGGGTAGAAGACTTCACAACCCCTAGCTGCATACCGATAAGCCCATTGACAACCTTAAAGGTAGACCCAGGAGGATAATAAGCCATAACCGCCCGATTGAAAAGAGGTTTACGCTTATCCCTAAGCATCTCCATATAGTTATTGCCCCGCTGTGCCCCAACCAACAAATCGGGGTCATAACTAGGCGACGAAGCCATCACTAATATCTCCCCCGTCGAAGGCTCAATAGCCACAACCGAACCGACCTTACCTTCCAAAAGCTCTTCGGCAAGAGCCTGCAACTCTCCGTCAATTGTCGAGATAATACTACGACCAGGAACAGAAGGCACATCCAACTCTCCATTATGATACGACCCACGTGGCACTCCAAAGACATCGACCATCTGAACCTTCAAGCCCTTCTCCCCACGAAGATATGGCTCATAGGCTTGTTCAATACCGCTCATTCCGATATTGTCCTCCTTCTGATAATACTTGTCACGTTTAAGTATATAGTCAGGCACTTTACCCACATAGCCCAACAGATTGCCTGCCATACCACTTGGATAGGTTCGCATAGTACGGAACTGTGTATAGAAGCCCACCACAGGTTTCTCGTCCAAACGGAGCTTCACCTCCTTCGGGAACTCTTTAAAGATAATACTGGGCTGGTGCATAGAATATCTGCGAGCCTTCAAAATAGCCTTCTTCAACTCCTCCACCTCAACCCCCAAAGTAGCCGCCATAGCCACAGTATCGAAAGGCTCAACATCACGAGGCACTATCAAAATATCATAGGACTCACGACTGCGCACCAAAAACTCGCCATTCCTATCATACACCTCTCCACGAGGTGGATATTGAACAATATTACGCAGCACATTACCATCCGCCTTTGTCTTAAGCTCATCGTCGAGTATCTGCAAGTTAAAAAGACGCACACCCATAACCAAAAAGACTACTACAAGTAACCCCTTTAGAACAAAATATCTGAGTCTATCTCTATTCATAACTCTTTAGAACTCCCCCTTTATAAATATTATAATTTTAAACTTTACCACTTGGGCTATATCTCTTACCTAGGTTTTAGTGGCAGCTGCAAGATATATATCAACAGAGTTGTAGCAACGGTACTGGCCGCTACACGTATGGCAGTGAAGCCAAAATTTTCTAAACTCATAATCTCCAAAAAGCTATACAGCGATACAAAGAGAAACGACATAACAAAAGTGTACTTAAAGAAACTACGTGTTCCTATCCTTCGTGCATAGGGTATCCCCCCTGCCACAATTATATCCGAAGGAAGGGTAAGTTTCGCCACGTATGGGCGCATAAAACCTATCCACGTCATTACAATAGCAGTCAATGCCCCAGTGCCCGAATAAAAATCAACCGCCAAACCAAAGAGCGACGAAGCAAGCAAAATCCTAAGAGGCTTCATCTGCAAAGGCAGCAGTATAACAATCATTATGTAGATGTATATCGACACAAAGACCGAGAAGTTTATACTCGAAAGCACAAACTCCTGCAATAGCAGTAGCACTAAAAATCCCGATATGTTTAGCAAAAAGCTTCTCACCTTTTCTTATCTTAAGTTTATGTTTTTTGGGGGGAGTATTTTTCCCTCCCTATTTTTTTAATTTCTACTAACCCTCTCGCTCTGCCCTCTCCTTGTACACCCTCTCCCTGTACTTTCTCTCTCTATACCCTCTCTCTCTATATATACCCTCTCTCTCTCTGTACCCTCTCTCTCTGTACCCTCTCTCTCTCTGTACCCTCTCTCTCTCTGTACCCTCTCTCTCTGTACCTTCTCTCTTTGCCACATCTCCGATATCCCTCTCTGATATCCCTCTCTGATATCCCTATTTTGAAGTCGAGAGCCTCACTTTTTAGAGCTACTCCTCTTCGATAGCCTCCAACTCTGCCCTCTCGCTCTGTCCGCTAAGCGACACAGCATAAAGATAGTCAAGCCCACTGAGGTCAGCGAGCAGTCTAAGCCTTGCACTGAGTAGCTCGTTATATCCTTTGGTCACCTCTGTAACCACACCGATAGGTATATTTTCGGGGAAGATGTTCGAATACTGAGTCGTAACAATCGTGTCGCCAACTTTGATAGGGGTATGTGCCGATATTTCGTCCATAACGACCTCCGTATAGCTCGTTCCGTCCCAATAGATAGAAGCAGGGCTATCCTCGTAAGTAAGTGTGCCACTGGTTCTAAAATCACGATAATTTAGCACCGAAACAGCCACCGAGAAATTCTCAGACGAATGTTTCACATATCCGACAATGCCGTCAGAGTTGAAGAGTGCCATATCTGGATAGATACCCTGAGCCGTACCCCCTGCTATTGTGATAAAGTTATTGCGCTTTGTAAAGCTATTGCCCACAACCTTAACGACAATAAAGCTATCGGCTCCGCTTCCAAAGAGATTATTATTTATCTCTGAGGCAGCCCCATTTTTAGAGTTTTGCTTTTTAGAGGACTGAGAGTTTTGACCTTTTAGAGAAGTGCCACTATTTTTAGCCCCTGCCCCCTTACTTCCAGAGTTACCGCCAGGGTTATCTCCAAAGTTTGGCATAGCCTCCAATAGTTCCATCTTCTTACCCCCGATAAGGGTAGAGTCGGACTCCATTCTCGCTATTTTAGCGTATAGTTCTGCATTCTCTCGTATGAGCTTTTTGTTCTGCTCCGAGAGTTCGAAATAGTTACTTGCCGATGACAACGCCCCCTTCATTGAGCCACTAAGCCAATGCGAGGCTGCCACCATCTTAGCTCTTTGGTAGCTATTTTGCGACACAAAGACATTCACCAGCACTATTTCAATGGCTAGAAACAGCAGTAGTGTTTGAATTTTTTTAAGAAAAAGCAGTAACCTTATCATCCTTTATTCTCTTATGGGGAGTATTAGAAGTCCCCTTAAGACACTGTTATCTTTGAAGGAATGAGAACTTATGGATATTTTTCAGTGCTATACCAGTACCACGAGCAACGGCACGAAGTGGGTCGTCACTGATATGGAACTTAATATGAGTCTTACTTTCGAGACGTTTGTCTAGTCCACGAAGTAGCGCACCGCCCCCTGCTAGGTAGATACCCTTTTTGTAGATATCAGCATAGAGTTCTGGTGGCACTTTTTCGAGCACCTTCATAACAGCCAAGTCTAGCTTCATAAGCGACTTGTCTAGTGCCTCTGCCATCTCTTTGTACGACACAGGAATATTCAGCGGAAGGCTGCTTTGGATATTAGGTCCTTGCACATAGAAGTCGTCTGGTTCTACGTCTAGGTTATCTACGGCTGCTCCCACAGCGATTTTAATTTCTTCAGCTGTACGTTCCCCGATTTTGATATTGTGCTGATGGCGCATATAGCTTTGAATGTCTTCGGTGAATACGTCACCTGCTACATTAATACTTTCGCTACAAACGATACCTCCGAGCGAGATAACAGCCACTTCGCTAGTACCCCCTCCGATATCTATGACCATATGCCCCTCTGGAGCTTCGACATCTAGTCCTGTACCTAGAGCGGCAGCCATAGGTTCAAAAATCATAAAGACCTCTCTACCTCCACAGTGTTCGGCAGAGTCTCTTACGGCACGTATCTCCACATTAGTAGAGCCCGACGGGATACAGATAACCATACGCAGTGATGGAGCAAAGACGCTACCACGCTGCTTAATCATCTTAATCATCCCACGAATCATAAGTTCTGCGGCAGTAAAGTCCGCAATTACCCCGTCACGGAGTGGACGGATAGTTTTAATATTTTGAGGGGTACGGCCATACATACGTCTGGCTTCGTTACCCACAGCAATAAGTTTTCCTGTGGTATTATCCACTGCGACAATCGAGGGTTCGTCGACCACGATTTTATCGCCTTGAATAATTAGGGTGTTAGCTGTACCAAGGTCCATTGCCAACTCTTGGGTAAGCATCGAAAAAAGTCCCATTCTTTTGCGCTTATTTTGTAGTTTAAAATTTCTTTGTTATTGTTTCCTTTACAAAATTAATAATTTTATTATTATTAATGCTAAGGACTTCGTTAGTTTTAGTGTTTAAAGTGGCGAGTACCAGTGATAATCATAGCCACTCCATTTTCGTTGCAGTATTCCACTGTTTCTCCGTCACGTACCGAGCCACCTGGCTGAATTACGGCAGTGATACCTGCTTTGTGGGCAATCTCCACACAGTCGGCAAATGGGAAGAAGGCATCGGATGCCATAACTGCGCCATTTAAATCTAGTTCAAAGCTGTGTGCCTTTTCGATAGCGTGTTTTAGAGCGTCAACCCTTGAGGTTTGCCCCACTCCGCTACCTAGTAGCATACCGTTTTTGCTAAGTACAATAGCGTTACTCTTTGAGTGTTTAACTATTTTATTAGCGAAGATAAGTTCAGCCATTGTGTCGGCATCTACTGTCGCTGTTGTAGCAAGTTTAGATTCTCCGTCAATACCTCCCACTAGGTTATCTTTTTGCTGAGAGAGAATACCTCCGAGCATTGTTCTTTCGCTTGTTTGCTGAGCTTTGTTAGCTTCTAGGTCTGCCACTAGCAGTACTCTATTCTTTTTCGATTTAAGAAGCTCTAGAGCCTCATTTTCGTAGCCAGGAGCTATAACCACTTCATAGAACAGCGTATTAACCTTTTGGGCTGTTTCCAAGTCCATTTCACGGTTAGCTATAAGCACACCTCCGAACGCCGAGATAGGATCTCCTTCGAGAGCCTTTTCATACGCCTCTACTAGTGTAGGACGAGTCGCCACACCGCAAGCGTTATTGTGCTTAAGTATAGCGAATGTAGGTTCGCAAACTAGGAATTCTCCCATAAGGTCTAGAGCAGCGTTAATATCCAGAAGGTTATTATACGATATTTCTTTACCGTGAAGTTTTGTAAATACTTTTTCTAGGTCGCCCTTGAACTCAGCTTTTTGGTGAGGGTTCTCGCCATATCTAAGGGCTGTTTTAGGGGCGAAGTATTCCGAGATAGCTTTATCGTAGTGAGCAGTAACGGCGAATGCTTGTTTAGCGAAGTCACGCCTTTGTTCGAGTGTTGTCGAGCCGTTTTGTGTTTGAAGTAATTGTGTAAGTGTAGCGTATAGGTCTTTATTTGCTACAACGGCTACGTCTTTATGGTTTTTGGCAGCTGCTCTAATCATAGAAGGACCTCCCACGTCAATCTTTTCGATAATCGCTGCATCGTCAGCACCACTTGCTAGTGTTTCTTCGAATGGGTATAGGTCAACAATTACTAGGTCGATAGGTGGGATTTCGTATTTTTCTATTTGCTCTATATCTTCTTCTAATTCTCTACGGTATAGGATACCTCCGAACATTTTTGGGTGAAGTGTTTTAACTCTGCCCCCTAGGATTGAGGGGTAAGAAGTGACATCTTCTACGGCTGTGCAGTTGATGCCTAGAGCTTCTATAAATTTTTGAGTTCCACCAGTTGAGTAGATTGTTATATTTTGAGCGGCTAGTTCTCTGACTAGCGGTTCGAGTCCATCTTTATAAAATACTGAAATTAAGGCGCTTTGTATCTTCTTCATAATCTTTTTATTAAATTTAATTCACAAAGGTAGATATTTTGAGTGTATTTATGTATAGATTTGTAAAAAAATTACCAAAAAAATTACTTTTTTTTCGTTGAGTTATGGATTTCAAAGATGCATTAGAAATTTACCGCCACGCTTCGTTGGAGGAGCTTATGGGTGAGGCGGATTTAGTACGTCGTCGCATTAAGGAGGACAGTAGAGTTGTGACCTATCAGATTGACCGCAATGTGAACATTACGAATGTATGCCGTAGTGGGTGTAGATTTTGCAGTTTTCACACACGTTTGGCAGACAAACAGGGGGGGTATATCACCACAATGGATGAGTACAAAGAGAAGATAGAGGGATTAAGGGCGGTAGGAGGCCGTCAATTGCTCCTACAAGGAGGTATGCACCCACATTTGGGTATAGAATACTACGAGGAACTTTTCCGCTCTTTAAAGGGCTATTTTCCTGAACTTATTCTTCACGCACTTGGCGCACCCGAGGTATTTTATTTAGCAGGTAAGGCATTTATAAGCATAGAGGAGGCATTGAGGCGTTTGGTAGATGCGGGGTTAGATTCTTTACCAGGGGCAGGGGCTGAGCTTTTAAACAATGAGTGGCGGAAGAAGAACACGCCTTTGAAGTGCAGTGGCGATGAGTGGCTTTCGGTTATGGAGACAGCACAGACTATGGGACTATTGACTAGTGCTACGATGATGTATGGCTTTAGAGATAGCGATGAACTGCGCATTGAACATCTTTATAAGATACGAGAGTTACAGTCACTGACGGGTGGTTTTAGGGCATTTATTTCTTGGCCTTATCGGGGCAAGGATATAGGTAAGCCATCTGCTGAGGAGTATTTACGAGTTGTGGCTATATCTCGTTTAGTTTTAGACAATATCGAAAACATACAGGCATCGTGGTTAACTGTTGGTGTCGAGAGTGGCGTTAAGGCTTTAAGTGGGGGAGCAAATGATATGGGCAGTATTATGATAGAGGAGAATGTTGTACGGTCGGCAGGAGTCAGTTTTTCTATGAATGAGAGTCGTATGCGCACAATTATCGAGGAGGCAGGCTACATCCCACGCCTACGAGACCAAGCCTATAACTTGTTATAATGATTAACGATTAGTGATTAATGATTAATAGCCGCTAGCTTAATTGTGAATTATGAATTGTGAATTGTGAATTAGGTTACAGCCTAGGGAGTACAAATAAAGGGGAGAACCACAGTAGAACAAACCTAGGCTAGGGGCAACAGAAATTCGAAGAATTTCCGCCCGCTGCTAGGCGACGCCGCCCGCGTAAGGGCAGTGGCAGGCGGCTTCGGGGCGGCTCACACACGGATGAGAGCGGTTAGCGGTGGGGGGAATTTTATTCCCCTAGATTCTCTGATAAGAGAATCTTCCCCCTACCGCCCCAAAATCCAAAGCTATAAATAACATACACCCGTAAAGACTTCCGCAAGAACAGAACCCCAACACCTAAAACATAACCCCTACAACCTAACACCTAACACCTAAAAAAAGGGGGCAAAAGCCCCCTAAAACATTAATAATTAATCACTAATCATTAAATTTAAAACATATAGTCCCAGACGGGAAGTGATATTACATCGCTCTCAAGTGCAGAAAGTGCACGCTCATCGAGATAGCGTTTGCAAACAACCATTCTAAAGAGGTAGTTATCTAACCACTCATCCGTAAAGGTCAAATAGCCATTGTGACCAGCACTACCCCAACTATTCTCAAACTGCCACTTAACAGGTACATCATTCTCATCAGTGTCACAAGCCACCAAATTCATAGCGTGTGCACTACCACTCTGACGAGTCAATATACGAGCCTCCTTACTCATAGATAAATCTACACCCATCAAACCCTCGGTATCATACATACCCATTGCAAGTACACCCTCGCTGCTATTAAGTTGCTTACCCACATCACAAGAAACATACATAGACTCACCAGCCTTTATAGACTTTAGCGCAGCCGCCTTAATATCTTCATTAGGAAGATTCAAATAGACCCAGTTAGTGCCCTCCTCAGTGTTACGATAGTTGTCAATATCATAAACCTTGTAGTATTCCCTAGTAGGGTCGTTCATAACCATAATGTAGTTATTTTCATTATAATCATCAGGAATAAGGTCATTGAAGAATTGCAGAGGCGTATAGTTTTCTATAACCTTTGTATTGCCGTCCTTGTCGATATATTTCCAATCAAACTCAACAGGAGGCTCGCCAAGACAAAGCGCAAGTGTGCGATAAATATCTGATAGCACTTCTTTTTTGAGGGCTTCTACTTTTTTATTTTTAGCACCGCTGTTTATAGCTTCACGCAAATCCCATCCCCCTTTTCTCAGTCTTTCTTTTAGGACGCTAAGCATAGAGTAAGTATTATTTGAGTGGATTGTTTCTGGCATAATTTCGGCAGGCACTACACCGTATTTCTTTGCTACGTTGTAGAAGTGGTTCCATACACCTCCGTCGTCTACTGGTGAGGAGAAGTATGTTGCAACTTCTCTGTCCATAATATCTTTGTCGGCTGTTTCGATTATGTTATTTAGGAAAAGGTTTGATTTTTCGAAGATATCCCAGAAGTAATTATAGTTTTGCGAGAAGTTAAATTTTGGGAGGTTAAATTTTTCTATTAGCTGAGGTCTAATAACATTCATAGAGGTGAACATCCAGCATCTGCCAGAGCTTTGTTGGTCTGTAATGGGTGATGCTTGAGGTGTTTTATATTTGAAGTTATGGTCTATGGCGTTTAGTACGTCGTGGTCAAGGCTTAGTGTGTTTAGGCTTTTGTTTGACTGTATAGCGTTTCTTAGGGCGTTATTTGTATGATTTTTGGTGTAGTTTTGTTTGATATCCTTTAGGATATCTGGGGTTATGTTTTGTGCCATAAGCTGTGTAGAGCAAGCTAGGGCTAACGTTATTAGAATTGTTTTTTTCATTTTTTAAAGTTTTTAGAATTATGTTTTTACAAAGATAGGAAAAAATAATAATAAACGTTTGCTAATGGTTAATGATTACTAAATAATGCCTAACCCCTAATACCTGACGGTTCGGACTTTGGGGGTTGGTGTCTGCGGAATCTTCGATTCCTTTTTTTGGTGTCATTCTGACACCAACCCCCTCCTAGCTCTACACAGCCTCGCATCCGTTTGATAGCCGTTACTCAGTATTACTCAGCTTTACTCAGTTGTTTCTCATCCGTGTGAAAGCCGCCTGCCACTGCCCTTACGCGGGCGGCGTCGCCTAGCAGCGGGCGGAAATTCTTCGAATTTCTGTTGCCCCTAGCCTAGGTTTGTTCTACTTTAGTTCTACTTTTGCAGTGCTTTTTATTTTTACCATTTTTTTTCTAACTTTGTACTGAGTTAAGACAGGTATATTTTTTATTTATATACTTAATAAATATATTTAATAATATATAAACTATAATAATAATAGATGTAAAAAGTGTTCATAAATAATTTTAATAACACCCAAACACCTAAATAACAACAAACTAAATCACAAAAAATCCTTAACATTTTACACAAACTTCACTGATGATAACCACACCTAAAATGTTAGTAACCCAAAACCGACACAATATTTCAAACTTATCATCATTCTATTGTTAACTAAAACAACACTTATTATATACTCTGTCGACATAAATTTTATACTTATTAACAATTATGATATACTTCCTCTCAGATACACACCTAGGACTTGATAACAACAAAATCTCACCCCTAGAACGTGAAAAAAAACTAGTAAAATTCCTTACAGATATAGAACATAACTGCTCAGAACTATTCCTAGTAGGAGATATCTTCGACTTCTGGTTCGAATGGAATAAATCTATACCCAAAAACTTCTCCAGAATACTAGGCAAACTAGCCCTAATGGTGGATAATGGCATAATTATCCACTTCTTTATAGGTAACCACGATCTATGGATTAAAGACTACCTCCAAAACTACATAGGACTAACAGTCCACACCCAACCCCTAATAATCACAAGACAAGGCAAAAAACTATTCATAACACACGGAGATACCCTATATAAACACAAAGGATTCTCTAGACTAATAGAAATCTTCTTCAAAAGTAAAACAACCAGATGGATAGCCCAAAGAATTATCCACCCCGACTCTATGCTGAGATTCGGTCAAAAATGGAGCCGCTCTAACAGAAAAAAACACGACGGACAAAACCATAAATTCACAGAAGAAAATGATAACTGGGTTATAGAAGCAAGAAAAATACTTCAACAAACACCAGACATAAACTACTTCATATTCGGACACCTACACATCCCACTCACCTACGAACTAAACATTAACACAAAACTAATAATCCTAGGTGAATGGATAGATAACCCTCACTATACCACACTAGACGACGCAGGTGAAATAACCCTCCACAAACTATAATGTACGCCAAAATCCTAAACCTCTCTATACCAAACATTATATCGAATATAACCATACCCCTAGTGGGTATGGCTGACCTAGCTATCGTGGGTCTTCTAAATGACGATATAGCACTCTCAGGTATAGCCATAGGTACCGCTATCTTTAATATGTTGTACTACACCTTCACATTCCTGAGAATGGGAACAAGTGGCACAACAGCACAAGCATACGGAAAAAAAGATATGCAGCAAAGTGTAGAAGTACTGCTCAGAGGATTAGCTCTTGCCATACTTATCAGCATTTTCATACTAATTGTTAACAACCTCATAGAACAAGGTTCGCTTTGGTTTATGGAAGGCTCAGAAGCCGTAGAAAGTGTTGCCGCAAGTTATTACAAAATAAGGATATGGGCTGCACCAGCTACACTCTCACTTTATGTTTTTCAGGGATGGTTTATTGGTATGCAAAACTCCAAAACCCCTATGTGGATAGCACTTTTCATCAATGTTATTAACATTACGCTGTCGTGCGTATTTGCATTAACACTCTCCCTCGGACTCGACGGTGTAGCCTACGGAACACTAATAGCCCAGTGGTCGGGAGTCCTCCTATCGCTCTTTGCCCTTTGGAGATATTACGCTCGTATCTTTAGAAAGGTGAGCCTCACAAAGAAATCGCTTCTAAGTATTATAGACACAAAGAAGCTCAAAACATTCTTTACCCTTAACCTTGCGATACTCATACGCACTGTATGTCTAGTATGCGTTTTTACATACTTTACAAAAGCCAGTAGTGCAGAGGGTGATACATATCTGTCGGCTAATGCTATTCTAATGCAGCTCTTCACCCTCTTTTCATATTTTATGGATGGCTTCGCTTATGCAGGGGAGGCTCTTGCAGGTAAATTCTATGGGGCAGGAAATAGTACACTACTGCGCAAAGCTATCTCCTCACTCTTTAAGATAGGTCTTGTTATGGCTCTACTCTTTACTGTGCTCTATTTGCTCTTTGGCGAGAATATACTCTCTATCTTCACTGATAGTCCTGCGGTGTTGAGTGTGGCGAGTGATTATATCTATTGGGCGGCAGCCATACCGCTGTGCGGTTTTGCGGCATTTCTTTGGGATGGGATACTTGTGGGTATGACCCTATCGGCATATCTTCGTAATTCTATGATGATAGCCGCTGCGGTCTTTTTTGCTATATATTTTCCTCTGGTCTATGTATGGGATAATGCTGCGCTGTGGTTCGCCTTTTTGGCGTTTCTGGCTACACGTGGCATAGTGCAATGGATACTTACACAGAAGCTCTTAAATAAGGAAGTGGATATCTCTGAGTTTTGGCACGCTAAGATTGAGAAGCTCAGAAAGATTAAGATAAATATCCCTACGAAAATTAACATCCCTTCGCTTGGGAGTTTTCATATAGACAATAATAAAGACAAGAAGAAAAACGTTTAAAAAAGATTATATATGTGTGTGTGGGTATTGAGAGATTGGAGTAGTTATTAACATTTAGTTTATAGGCTGTAAATTTTTATGAGTAGCAAGAAAATTGAGATATTTGACACGACACTACGTGATGGCGAACAGGTTCCTGGTTGTCAGCTTTCGGCTATTGAGAAGTTGGAGTTGGCAGAGTCGTTGGAGGAGTTGGGTGTTGACATATTGGAGGTAGGTTTTCCTGTTAGTTCTCGTGGGGAGTTTAATGCTATACGTGAGGTATCGAAGGTTGTTAAGTCGCCTGTGTTGTGTGTACTTAGCAGGGCTGTTCCTGGGGATATAGAGGTAGCGGCATCGTCGTTGCGTTTTGCACGTCGTGGGCGGATACATACTGGCATAGGGGTCTCTCCGTATCATATAGAGGGTAAGCTGCGCAGTAGTAAGGAGGAGGTATTACAGAGGGCTATTGAGGTTGTTAAACTTTCTCGTAGGTATGTAGGAGATGTACAGTTTTATGCCGAAGACGCAGGTCGGGCGGATGATGATTTTTTGTGTACAGTTGTGGAGTCGGTTATACGAGCAGGTGCTACGGTTATTAACATTCCAGACACGACGGGTTATTGTATGCCTGAGGATTTTTTCGAGAAGATTTCTATGCTTCGCAATCGTGTGCCTAATATTGATAGGGTAACTTTGTCGGTGCATTGTCATAATGATTTGGGATTGGCTACTGCTAATTCATTGGCAGGGGTTCGGGCAGGTGCTACTCAGGTGGAGTGTACGGTTAATGGCATTGGGGAGAGGGCAGGTAATGCTTCCTTGGAGGAGGTTGTTATGGCTATGCGTTCGCATCCTGAGATGGGTTATCATACTTCTATTAACACTGAGAGGATAGTTCCTACATCACGTTTGGTTGCGGCATTGACTAATATGTCGGTTCAGAATAATAAGGCTATTGTGGGGCGTAATGCTTTTGCTCATAGTTCGGGTATTCATCAGGATGGGGTTTTGAAGTGTCGGGAGAGTTATGAGATAATAGATCCACGAGATGTGGGTTTGACTTCTAGTTCTATTGTATTGACTGCACGCAGTGGTCGTGCGGCTTTGCGTAGTAAGTTAATGTCACTTGGGTATCGTTTGCGTGGTCAGGAGTTGGATATGGTATATGAGCGTTTTTTGTTATTGGCTGAGGGCAATAAGTATTTTACTGAGGAGGATGTATTGGCTTTGGTATCGGACATTGCTATAATACGTGAGTCTCGTCGTATATCATTGGACACTTTAGAGGTTGTATGTGGGACAGTTAGTGCACGTGCGGAGGTAGGTTTATATGTCGATGGGGAGTATAGGCGTGGTCATAGCAGTGGTGATGGTCCTATTGAGGCATCTTTTTCGGCTGTTCGTCGCATATTGGGTTTGGAGTATTTGCCAGGTGAGTTTATCATACAGCCGATGAGCCGTGGCAGTTATGATATGGGTCGTGTAAACCTTACGTTAGATGACGGAGAGCGCATAATCTATGGCTTTGCTTCTAGCACTGATATCGTACGAGCGGCAGTAGGGGCATATATAGATGCTTTAAACAAGCTCTGAGTTTAATCACTAATAATTAATCACTTAAAAGAGACCCCTAGCATCAAAGACTCCAGCTGACGAACATAGTTACGCTTAGGATATTTAGGAGAAGGAGAATAAACATACAAATCTATCCCAATATAACGACCACTCTGAGAATCATAAGTGACGTAATTTATAAAAGGACCTCCCATCCAGTCACCCTCAACCTTCCAAAAACCACGTGTCTCTATCCACCCCTGACCATTAATCTCGCAAGGCTCACTCTCTGGATAAAACTCAACGCTAGTACCCATATAAGACCCGTCAACAGGCCCAGGTATCTGAGAGACCGCCCTATTACGCTCAGCTACCAAATTCAACTTGCTACCGTCCTCAGGCTTGTCAAAGCTATATATAACAACCCCCTGAGAAGCTATCGGCATATCATAAATAAGCCACAAAAAATCAGTGATATCATTTGCTACCTTATACCCACGTGGAAATATCATATTAAAACCAAACTTATCCTTAATAAGCTGCTCCACTCGTGAATCATTATACCGCTTAGCCCTAACAGACATCCTATTCTTCTCTATCATATCCAAATACTCCACTAGTGTCTCTGCATTCTCAGAGATATACTCTGCTGCCATAGAATCACTCCCAGAGGTCATATTCATTACAACCTGACCTGTCGCCCATCTGTCATTAGTTATGGTCATAGAGGTGCTATCCACGCCCTTCTCGATGTTTATAAGCATCAAGTTACGATGCCTACGTGTAATATCGTTAAACGCAGGGGGTGTAATGTTTATCAAATCAAAGATAGATTCAGGCTGATTGAGCCATAAAACCTCCTCGTCCATAACCATTCGCAAAGAATCCCCGACAACCCCATTCCACACAGGTTTCTCGGTCACCACAAAAATTTCATAAGGTTTACCAGTTGCCGCAATATTCATAATAGTGCTGCCGCCCGAACATCCCACCAAAGACATCACGGCAGGAAAAAGAAGAAGTAATAGTGCTTTTTTCATTTTATTTATATATTTTTGTGATCTGTTTATAGCTATATAGCCTAGCAAAACAAGTGCCTCTTGTAAATTAAGAATAGAAGTATTCCCAAGAAACTCTAAGGCATAAGTTAAGTTTTGGTGCAAGTTATAAATTTTTCAAAGTAATTCCAAATTTATTTCCTTAAAGCCACCTCAAAAGCAATGTATTTCAGACCCTCAAAAATAGTTAAGCGGATGTTCCCCTCGTTTATATGGAGTATTGACAGTGCTGATTCTATTTTCTTGACTTTTGACGATGGACCTACCGAGCATATTACCCCTTGGGTGTTAGACACCCTGAGAAAGTATGATGCAAAGGCTACATTTTTTTGTATAGGGAAGAATGCTGAACAACATCCTGAGCTACTGGCTCGCATTAGAGAGGAGGGGCACGCAATCGGAAATCATAGTTATTCACACGCCAAGAGTATGCTGAAGAATTGTGAGGAATATGTCGAGGATGTGGATATGGCACAGGAATTTCTGCACAGTAATTTGTTTCGTCCTCCTTATGGGCGTATATCTCCTGCTAAGGCTCGCCGCCTAAGTGAGCGTTTTAATCTGATAATGTGGGATATCTTGTCTCGTGATTATAGCAGGTATGTGTCTGGTCGTCGTTGTGTTAAGGAAGTAGTTCCACATTTGCGCCCTGGCAGTATAGTGGCTTTTCACGACTCTATGAAGTCCGCCCGTAATATGCGCTATGCTTTGCCTCGTGTCTTGGAGGCTGCCACCTCTTTGGGGCTTAAGTGTAAAGCTATTGAGCTTTAATTTAATGATTAATGATTAATGGGGGGCTGATGTAATTGTGAAAAAGTGAATTAAGCTATAACCCAATTCACAATTCACAATTAAGCTAGCAGCTATTAATAATTAATCATTAAAAAAGCCTCCCTGCGGCAAGCGCAGAGAGGCATCCTCAAAATCGAAAGAAGATAAGTTTACTCGTGTTGTTGTTAAGAAAGAAAAAGAAAACTAAACTCCTAAAGTATGTTGTTGCTTATTTTTTAGGATAAGTTTACTAGTAAACCGTGTTTTGAGGATCGAAGTTCGTCCAACCAGTCGTCCAGTTAGATGTAGCTGTCTCAGTAGGACCAAACGCTCCACGGTATGATACCTGCTCAAAACCTGTAGAAACTAATGAACTAGTCCATACTGCACCGCTCAATGCTGGGCTGTCACTTCCCAATACCGCAACAGGTGAACTATATGATGGAGTGCTAGCAAACTTAACATCTGAAATTGTTGCATAAGGAGCATCGTTTTCAGAACCCTCTAGATTCCAAACCGCTTCGGTAGCCTCTGTTGCAGTACCCTCTGGGAATACAGAACCACGCTCGTCGTTTGAAGCATCAGCAAAGTTGCTAAGTGCCATACCTGCCATAATGTTACCGCCAAATGAACCCTGTGCAAGTGCATACTCCTGAGCAGTGTCATAGTCATTGTCAAGGTTAATACCAACTGGGAATCCCACAAGGATAGAGTTGAAGATAGCAAGCTTAGAACCACGACGAATCTGTGCCGCATTCTGATAAAAACCCTCACCATCACCTGTGCTGCCATAAACGTTAGCCTCATCTGAATAGTTTGAAGGATCTGTTACAGGACCTACAACCGTTACGTTAGAGAATACCGCACTAGTGTAAGGAGTTGCGCTAGTCTTAGAGTTGTCACTCTCAAAACCATTAGAACCTGACTTGTCTCCAACCTGTGGGTTGCGAACCGATAGAAGGAACTGAGCCTTACCACAGTAGCCCTTATCTGCATCGAAACAGTCATCCCAAGTGCCATAAGCCACAATGTGGTCAACATTCACAGCTCCACCAAACCACTCAACGCTATCGTCACCAGAGTGTGAAACCTGTACATAGCTAATTACTGTCGAGCTACCTACCGAACCAAGTGTAAGAGCATTAATTTCATTGTCTGTTTCATACTCGATACCTGCAAACTCAATACGTGCATATTTCAAAATACCTGAGTTGTCAGCATTGTCTGTACCACCGTGCGCAGAGCGTACGCCGCCTTCGATTGTAAGCTCGTTACCACCGTTGTTTTCTGCCTTACCAAGGATGATGATACCACCCCAGTCACCTGGGTTACGTGAACCTGCTGGTTGTGAAGATGTGAAAACGATCGGCGCATCTTTTGTACCCTCAGCGATGATTTTACCGCCACGCTCAACGATGATAGTAGCCTTTGACTCCTTGTCACCTTTGATTACCGCACCTGGTTTGATTGTAAGAGTTTTACCGTCTGGTACATATACAAAACCCTCTAGTCCCCATACTTCGCCTTCGCCGATAACAAGGTCGGTTGGAAGCTCGTAGCTAGCAGTACCGTCACCCAAGATCTTCTCAGTTTCTGGATCTTCTGGATCATTGTTCTCGTTGTTGTTGTTGTCATCACAGCCCACAGATAGTGAAACCGCTGCCGCTGCCATTGCATAAAGTGCAAAATTTTTGAAAATCTTTTTCATTTTTTTCTTGTTTGTTTTTTAGTTATTGTTTATTAAAGGAAACTTCTAAAAACTGGACTTTAATGCTTTTTAATTCTAAGACTTCATCTTCGAATTTTTTAAAATGCACCGTAGGAACCCCCCCTAAAATTAAGTTCGTTTTTGCAAAAGTGCGTGTACATATACACACTAGAAAGTCATAGAGAAAGAAAGTGATGCAGAGATACCCTCGTAATACTTTTTGGTTACCTGTTCAATTTCGTGATATACGCCATCAGTGTCCGTATAGGTAGCGATTTGAGTAATCTCGACAGGCGAGTTTAGTAGGTTCTTAAGCCCTAGCTTCACTTCGTAGCGTTTAGCAAATTTCTTTGCGATTGTAAAGTCGAGCATACTGCGTGGCATCTCATACGAGTCTGGAAGATATGCGTCAGGATTGTCGTTACTAAGTGTCTTACCGATACCCACGATACGCTCACCGATGATGTTGTACAGTAGCGAAGCAGATAGTCCTAGCTTCTCGCCAGAGTCATAATACATTCCCACATTCACGATATATGGCGACTGACCTTGTAGTGGGCGTGAGCGTTGCTGTATTGCGTCATCTTCTGAGAACTCTACCTCTGAGACGATATACGCACCGTTGAATACCAGTGCTAGTTCTGGCACACCGATAAAGTCAAATGTTTTACGTATATCTAGCTCCACACCTGCGGTATATGCCGATTCTGCATTCTCGTAAGAGTAGCGGTATGAGTTATCTCCCATCTGGGTGAAGGTCCATTCGATAGGGTCGATAAAGTGCTTGTAGAATGCTCCGATACTTATGATTTCACCGCTCTTTGGGTAGAACTCATATCTAAGGTCAACGTTGTCGATTGTTGCCATTTGAAGCTCTGTATTACCTGTCATTTCGGCATCTAGTTCGAAGTCGTAGTATATCGAAGGCGATACTTCACGGAATTCAGGGCGGTTAACGGTTCTACCATACGAGGCACGTAGTGTGTGGCGAGTATTGATATTATACGAAACGTTAAGGGCAGGAAGGATTGAAAGTTCTGTGTTTTCGACAGACTTCATCACTACTCTTTGTGAGGTAGCCGAGTCGTTATAGTCTACTGTCATATTCCAGTACTCCATTCTCACGCCTAGGTCGATGATGAATTTACCGATTGGGAGTGTCGCTTGTGTGTATGCAGCACCGATATAGTAGTCACCGCTGTATGCGTCACTGTAAAAGCCGTCCTCTACGAACATATATTGTCCTGGGTCAGTGCCAATCCATTTGTCGCTCATCTTTACCTCTACGTCGTCGGTATAGAAATCTGCGAAGGCATCGGCATTTGTAGGGTCATTAATTGCGCTGATAGCAAAGCGACGAGGAGTGTACTGCCTGCTGCGGTATTCGCTGTATAGACCTGCTTTTAGTGTTGGCATCCAGTTGCCTCCACGGAAATCTTTCTTGTAGTTTACACCACCTGAGAAGATGTTGTCGTCAAGGTCACGGTAGTATCTGCGTATTTCGTTACGAGTAGGCGTGAAAGAGCCGTCTTCGTTAGGGTCTCCATTTTTCGATTCGTTTACAACTCTGCGGTCTGGCTCGCTCATATTTGCGTACGAGTATGTAGCGTTCCAGTCCAGGAGGTTTGTTTTGTCATCGCCGAATTTGTGGTTACCAGCAAGCTGTCCTGTGTAGCTTAGTCTTGACGAGTACATATATTCTACCTCGTGGTTGTAGGTGTCTGTTGTACCAGTGTAGTCGTAGCCAATACGGTCTGTGTAGCGGTTAGTACCTGTTATATTGAAGAGGTTACGGAATTCGAAACGGTTGTTTTCGTCCTTTTGATAGACCCAGTTATTCATTGCAGAGATGTTTGTTTCTTGCGAATACTGATTGTCTGTGAAGGCATTTTCTAGGACAGAGGTTTCAGTTAGTGTATTGTAGAGGCCGTATCTGTCGTTTTGCATATCTGTTATGGTTTTATATTTATTCTCGTAGTTAAATGTAAATACCATACCCAGTTTGTCGTTTATTCTTTCGTTCCATTGCACTGAGGCTTTGATGTCTGGTGTTGGGGTAAAGTTTGATGTCGCCCAGTCTTGGTTGAAGCCTTCAGAGAATAGTTTGTTTAGTTCTTCGGTGTCAGATACTGTTCTCAGATCAGATGGGAAGTCAGAGGATAGGGGTCTAAGCGAGTTGTCGAAGCCTAGCCATTCTGTTGAAGAGCGACTGCCTAGTGTTGCGCTTTGGAATTGTGTTTGAGAGTTTATGCCTGTGCCTAGAGAGATTTTCACGGAGCTTTCGTCTGGCATACCTTTCGAGATTACTTGAATGAATCCTCCACTAAAGTCACCTGGGAGGTCGGCAGTGAATGATTTTGAGATAATGATATTGTCTATGCAGCTACTTGGGATAACGTCAAATGAGAATGCACGGCCGTCGGCTTCGGTACTTGGCAGACCGCCACCGTTTAGCCATACGTTGTTGTATCTTTGAGCTAGACCTCTTACTACTATAAATCTGCTGTCTATGAGCGAGATTCCTGGGATACGTCTTACAACTTCTCCAGCGTCGCTGTCAGAGGTTTTAGAGATTTGTGCACTTGAGATACCTACTGCCACGGCGTTTGTTTGCCTTAGGGCGGCAATCATTGCGGTTTCGGTATTTTGTTTTCTTCGTCTTACTACTTGTACGCTTTCTAGGGCTATAACGTCTGCTTCTAGGGCTATGTTTAGTTTATCTTTAGCTGACTGCACAAGTATTTCTTGTGTTTTAGAGCCTGCGTAGTTCACTACGATTGTTGTTGGGAGTTCTATGCCTTGTAGTATGAAGTTTCCGTCTATGTCTGTTGCTACGGCTTTTGCTGGGTTATCTTTTACTATGATTACGGCTCCGATTATTGGATCGTTTGTTTGGGCGTCAGTTACTGTGCCTTCTATGTTGTGTAGGTCGGCTATTAGTAGTGAAGGGGTATTTGCTAGTGCTGTATTTAGCAGTAGTGTTAATAGTACGACAATAGTTGTGGAAATTTTTTTCATACTTCTGTTTTTGTTTTGGAATAGGTGTTATTCCTTTTAGTTTTGTTTTCTTTTTTATTCGGGGGCAAAAGTATTGATAGTTTATTACGGAAGGGTTACGGTGGTGTTACGGTTTTTTGACGTGTTTATTACGGAATGATTACAGACGTAGAGAGGTTGTAGGTTGTAGGTTGTAGGTTGTAGGTTGTAGGGATTAGGAGAACCACATTAGAACGAACATAGGCTAGGGGCAACAGAAATTCGAAGAATTTCCGCCCGCTGCTAGGCGACGCCGCCCGCGTAAGGGCAGTGGAAGGCGGCTTTCACACGGCTCACACACGGATGAGAGCGGTTAGCGGTGGGGGGAATTTTATTCCCCTAGATTCTCTGATAAGAGAATCTTCCCCCCACCGCCATAAAATCCAAAGCTAGAAATAACTTACACCTCAAAGGACTTCCGCAAGAACAGAACCCCTAGTCCCTAACCCTTAATCCCTAATCCCTAACCCCTAACCCCTAACCCCTAACCCCTAACCCCTAGTCCCTAACCCTTAATCCCTAATCCCTAAAACCTAACACCTAAAACCTAACGCCTAAAACCTAACAAAGGAGCAGCTCCTCCTCGGAGCCGCCAAGGGGTATCGCTTCCAGGGCGGTAGCAGAAGTGGTGCCATTGTCGGGTGGCGGCACCGCTCTGTTTTGCTCGTTCCTTCGCAAAACAGCTAGCTCTACACAGCCTCGCCCTTACATTATACCACTCCTCTGCTTTCTCTTTCAAAATAGGGCTTTAAATCGCTTGTCTCTATCTGGGTGGCTAGTTGTTCGGAGGGATTCTTTTATGGGCTTCTAAAGAGTATAAAAACAGCGAGAGCTTAACCTTTTCTTTCGGTTACGCTCTCGCTCTTATATTTCTTCTACTTTGTCTCTTGGCGGAAGTTCTTCTGGCGTGTAAGTTTGTTCTAGCTAAAGGATTTTGGGGCGGTGGGGGAAGATTCTCTTAGCAGAGAATCTAGGGGAATAAAATTCCCCCCACCGCAAATCGCTCTCATCCGTTTCTGAGCCGTGTGAAAGCCGCCCCAAAGCCGCCTGCCACCGCCCCCCATGCGGGCGGCACCGCCTAGCAGTGGGCGGAAATTCTTCGAATTTCTGTTGCCCCTAGCCTAAGGTTACTCTACTGTAGTTCAAGCTATTAATCATTAACAACAGTGTAGGGCTGCCACTCCTTAACATATAATGGTTCGCTATAAGCTAAATCCGCAAACTCCCCACGAACAAACGCCTCATAACAATACCGAGCAGCCGAGGATGCACTATGTTCTGCACTACATATAACATACTCCACCTCAGAACTCTCCAACAACTCACGGCACTTCTCTGCACCACTTCCAAACAAAATCAAACGATTCCCCATAAACTCATCAAAACTCCCCTCGCTAATGATACGTGCAGTAATATCCCCAAGCATAATCCCTGAACTAGCATACTCACCCCAATAAACCTCCATACGACGGGCATCTATAAGCCCCAAAAGCCTATCACTAGACCCAAGCGACACTACCCCACTACTCATAACAGCCTCCGCAACAAAGCGCATAGAATCCACCAAAATAAGGGGCACACCCATACCATAGCACAGCCCCTTAGCCGTAGACAAACCGATACGTAAACCAGTGTAAGACCCAGGCCCACAACTAACCGCAACTGCGTCAATCGCACCCACCTCCGCCAATACCTCCTCCACATAAGGAGCTAAAAGAACACTATGCTCACTCCCAGCACTAGCCATACCCTCGCCCTTATTATCCCCCCTCTCGCATATCACAACGCCATCCTCACAAACCGCCACCGAACAACTAGCTCCGCTAGTCTCTATTATTAAAATCTTTGCCATTTCTATACTCTATATTCTGTTATTTAATTTATCGTTTCCCTATAGGGGAGTTCTAAAAATTCCCTAAAATACTTTTCGAAAAGTTTTTTAGGGAATTTTTAGAACTCCCCTATATTCTATATATCCCTAAGCCTCATCTTTAGAAGCCACATAAATAGCCCCTATTTCATCACGTATATAAGCATAATGAGGCGTATGCTTATAATAAGTATTGTCCGAGAGTAAAGTCCCTATATCCCTTAAAGAATTTGTATAAGAACTTAACTCATTGCGCTTGTGTAGAGGAGATAGCGCAGAAGCCTCTATATTGTGTAACATTATCTGTTTCAGAGTGTTACACACCGTATGAAGGGCTATCTTTACAACATTGTCCTTCCAAAAATGCCCCTGAATCCATAAATAAACCTCCTGTGGGTTTACCCCTTTAGCCTTTAGATCTTTGTCCATATTCTCCACATCCTCGCACAGCTCAGAGTAACGTGACTCCAACTGCGAAACCTTGCGACGTACCTGACGTGCGATAAACTCAACCGTTTTTCGCCCATTGTTTTCCGCTACCATATACCGCAGCGCAGCGATATTCTTTAGCTCCGAGAGCGTAAGAATATGCGTCCTCTCTGTATAAGCTGCAAAATAATACCACAAAAACAGCGGATATACAGCACGAGAATACCCCTCCGAAAATTCCACAAAGTCAAAGATATCTCTATCGTTCTTTGTGGACTTTGCAGCAATCCCCGAGAGCGACTCTGGAAGACACTGCAAATTCTCTATCGCATAAACACGTGTATGGATTATATATTTGTTCTCTTTTATCGTCATCGACTGGTGTGTCCGCCCATCAAAAAGATAGTCAAAATCAGAATCTACACACAAAAGTAAATTCTCACCGCAGCGAGACGAAAAGCTGAGAACCACCTTTTTACCCTTAGCCCTATCGCTCCGTGAAGGTGTCGTTATCTCAAAAGTTCTTTTCAGCTTTTTATCCTCCCACTCATCAAAAATATCTCGCCAAAATGCGATATCCTCGTAGCCCTCGACATAGACCATAATTGGGCTAGAGCCGCTTAGTGCACGGCTCGCCTCAAGGTAACTATCCGATATGTGGTCTCTTAAAGATTCTCTTTTTCTACGCATTTTTTTGGCGATTGTTCCACGTGGAACATTTTTTTAATTGTTTTCTTTTGTGAGCTTCGTCTTGTCTATAAGCATTAGTCCCTTAATAACTTTATTGTTGTCTCTGTCAATTTTCCCAAGGGCTATAAACTCGCCGTGGCTTTGTAAATAGCGTTTCATCTCTGTTGAGAGTGCGCCACCCTGTGGGTCAGTATATCGAGCAAAGAGAAGCAAAATATCTCGCCGCTGTGTCAGCATCTCGTTTCTAGTGCTCAGAAATGGGAGAGACCCCTCTCGTAGGCTTTGTCGTGCTGCTACCATCTTTTTGTAACTGTCTGTATAGACGAAGCGTTTGATTCGGTGTGTTATAAGTCTGCGAGTGAGCTTTGATTTTGAGTCTGTTATCTCTATCGAACTTATGAGGTATCTATACTTAGGGCATTCTTTTAGGCGAAGTATCTGGCACTCTGTAAGGAGTGTGACTACTGCGCCATTGCCCTCTACTGCCTCGCTGCGCTCTATTTCTATCGACTCACGTAAGAGTGGCTCCATTTTGTGAGAGTACTCATAATCTTTGAAAAATCCAAATTCGCTGTCTTTATTTACTAGCACACGGTCTGCAAAATTTAGTTTGCTATACCCCACTACTCTATTGTCGCTCTCTCTGTCTATAACTATAATTTCTTCGCTAATACTGTCCTTCTCTCCTTCGATAAGGTAAGCCGAGTAGTTTAGATGTTCGTTATAGATTTTTTGCCCCTTTATCTTTGCTTTTAGCTCTTGTTCTTCGGCTATTGTCTTAGGTTTCGAGGGGTTAAGGCTCTCTGTTACTGCATTATCGCTTACGCCTACGCCCTCTTTCTCTCGTTCGAGTGAAAGCCCATAGATTACACACAGGAGTTTGCCTAGGTCTTTGCTGTTCTTTATTGTAGAGAGAAGATCCTTTTCGATTCGTGGACCTTCGAGCACTTTAAATGTACTGCCTCTTTTGTTGTTTATCTCTCTGAGGGCAAGAAATAGTTCGATTCTTTTGTTCAACTTTCTAAGAGTCTGGAAGCTTAGACCGTTGCCGCCCTTTATAAATAGTGGCTGTACAGGTGCTTGTAGCCTGCAAATTAGGCGTAGCATTCCTTTTTTCCAGCTTATTCGTGTGCCGTCCTTCATCTCCTCGCTAACACCTATTGAGGGGAAGATTATAAGGTTTCCGCCTCTCTCTATGTGTTCGAGCATTGAGGTGAACGAGGATTTGAAGTTCTTTTTGTCTGCATCAAAGATTATAGCTACATCTCTGAGTGCTTTTATCTCGCCCAGTATTCGAGGGATTACAATTTTCGTGTTCTTTTTATATTTCAGACAGAGGCTCAGCATAATCAGCCCGTCTATACCTCCGTGCGGCATATTGCTCACTATAACGACCCCCTCGTCCTCTTTTGAGAGGCTTTGAAGTATGTTCTCCCCTTTCTCCTCTCTTATGCTCACAGAGAGTTCCTCTAGCATACCATCAGCGAAAGTCTCACCTGTGTAACCTTTTGCTATGACACTACTGTACAGGGCGTTAATTTTGTTAACTCCCAGTTTACTTTTCAGTATTTTGACCCAAAGTTTCTTCTCTTCGCTTCTTTTTCTCAGCCCAAGATTGTAGTCCTCTATCAGCTTTTCACTTCTTAGAGTCTCAGTGTTTTGAGTTTCGTTTCCTTCACTCGCAATCTCTTGTTCTGCTTTTTTAGTTTGCGACTTTTTAGTTTTTTCTTTGGTTTTGTTTTCAGCCTTGTTCATAGCATCAGTGGCTTAGTTATCAGTTTGTTTTGTGGTGTTGTTCCACGTGGAACAACACTATTTCTCCTATCTCCCGAAATAGATGAGCATCACGTTTATATCCGATGGCGAAACCCCTGGGATGCGTGATGCCTGCCCTATTGTCGCAGGCTTTATCTTCGTGAGCTTCTGGCGTGATTCGATTGACAGAGAGTTTAGAGAGTTAAAGTCGAAATTCTCTGGAATCTTTAGGTTTTCGAGCCTAGAGAGCTTTTCGGCTGTTGTTCTCTCACGCTCTATATATCCGCCATATTTTATGAGTATCTCTACCCCTTCCATATCGCTTAGCTCTATATTCTCTGCTTTGAGGAGGTCTTTAAACCACTCGATTGCTTCGGCTAGCGACTCTATTGTCACATTGTTTCGTGGAATTAAGTCACTCAGTGGGCGACGTTGTGTTATATTTGGCTGCCCAAGTGCTTCGAAATATGAAGCTACTTCGGCAGGATTTACACTATTTTTTCGCAAAATTTCTTGAAGTTTCTCTTTCTTCGCTGAGCGTAGGTTATACTCCTTCCAACGGTTATCGTCGATAAGTCCAAACTCACGCCCTAGCGGTGTAAGGCGTTCTTCGGCATTGTCCTGGCGCAAAAGAATGCGGTATTCTGCTCTCGATGTAAACATACGATACGGCTCGTCTACGCCCTTTGTCACAAGGTCGTCTATAAGCACTCCGATATACGCTTCCTCTCTGCCTAGCTTAACATCTCCCTCTCCCCGTAACTTTCTCACGGCATTTATGGCAGCTAGAAGCCCTTGGGCTGCTGCTTCCTCGTAGCCTGTTGTTCCGTTGATTTGTCCAGCGAAATATAGCCCTTCGATAAGTTTAGTTTCGAGGGTGTGGTATAACTGTGTCGGAGGGAAGAAGTCATACTCTATTGCATAGCCTGCACGGTATATTTGAGCCTTTTCTAGCCCTTTAATCTGGTTTAGTGCCTCTACCTGCACTTCGAGCGGTAGAGACGACGAGAAGCCATTTAAATAGTATTCATTCGTCGTTCTCCCCTCAGGCTCTAGGAAGAGCTGGTGAGAGTTCTTATCGGCAAAGGTTCTGAGTTTGTCCTCGATACTTGGGCAGTAGCGTGGACCTATCCCCTTGATTGTGCCAGTGAGAAGCGGTGAGCGGTCAAAGCCAGTGCGCAGTGTGTCGTGCACCTCCTCTGAGGTATAGACAAGGTAACAAGGCAGCTGGTCTTCTACTGCTTTTACTGCGTTTGAGAAGGAGAATTTAGAAGGATTCTCATCCCCATACTGTGGTTCCATAGCAGAGAAATCAATTGTTCTGCCATCTATACGCACAGGCGTGCCAGTCTTCATTCTGTCGCTTATAAAACCTATCTCTATAAGGCGTTCAGTAAGCCCTAGAGCAGCACTATCGCCTGCCCTGCCCCCTTCGGTGCGGAACGTTCCGACGTGCATAAGACCATTGAGGAATGTGCCACACGTAAGGATAATCTTCTCTGCAAAGAAGCTAACCCCTAGTGTCGTCTTTATTCCCTTTATCTTGCCCTCTTCCACTATCACATCATCAACAGAGTCCTGCCACATCGAGAGGTTAGTCGTTTGGTCTATAAGTGTGCGCCACTCCTTCGAGTACTGATATTTATCGCACTGGGCACGTGGACTCCACATTGCTGCACCCTTAGACTTGCCAAGCATACGGAACTGCACAGAACTGCGGTCTGCCATAATCCCCATCATACCCCCGAGAGCGTCGATTTCACGGACAATCTGTCCCTTTGCGACACCTCCGATTGCAGGGTTACAGGACATTGCCGCAACCTTCTCCATATCCATTGTTACCAGCAGTGTATCGACACCCATACGAGCCGCAGCAACTGCCGCTTCGCACCCTGCGTGTCCTGAACCTACCACAATTATATCGTAACTAAATTTCATATATTCTTCTTTTCTGATAACTTATTTTTTTGCCTGTGAAATTTGGCTGTACTCCTTTTCGAAAATGTCGAGATAGAGGTTCTCCATCTCTCGCATCTTCGCTCTATCTTCATCGCTATGGTCGTCATATCCGATGAGGTGGAGTACTCCGTGAATCATCACTCGGTGTAGCTCCGTCTCAAACGTGACGTTGTACTCTTTTGCGTTACTTCGCACCGTATCGGTCGAAATCAGTAGGTCTCCACTGATAATCTCGTCCTCGTTGTACTCAAAGGTGAGTATGTCAGTTGCGTAGTTGTGACCTAGTGAAGCGATGTTCTGTTCTAGGATATAACTATCAGAGCACAAAGCGATTGTAAGGTCTTCGCAGACCCTGCCTTCACGCTTAATTGCCCCTTTTATCCACTCTTTTAGTGCTCTTTTTTGCGAGTACTTTGCCCCACTGTCAATGTCTATAAAATTTACAGCCATAATTGTCTCTACATTATGTTAAATAGGCGACCCTATTTTTGTTTTTAAATTATTTTTAATTCGTATTATGTTTTACGGAATAAATTTATTAAAGGAAATTCTTAGAAATCCCCTAAAATTCTTCCCCTCTTTTTCCCTCTAAAAATTTACCCACTGCGTCGGATTAAGAGTTGTGGTCTCTTTCCAAATCTCAAAGTGAAGCATACCGTCGTCGCCCACCTCTCCGATAAATTCACCTGCCGAAACAGTCGACCCCACCGAAACACTTACTGCCTTTAAGTTTGAGTAAACTGTCAGGTATTCGCCGTGACGAACCAAAACCGATGCCCCCATCCCTGGAACCATAAAGACCTTGCGTACCTCGCCACTTGCGATAACTCGAACCCCCTGCCCTGCTCCTCCTGTGATATTGACCCCTTTGTTGTCAATCTTTACACCGCTAAGGGTCGGATGGTTGTGCAGCCCATAGCTATCGGTTATACGTGCCCCTATCATAGGAGAAGGCATCTTGCCCTTGCTCCCTGCGAAATCTTGTGAATTTATGGTATAGAGCTTCGAATTTGCATCGCCATCTCGCTTCGATGCGCTCTCTTGGCGGATTACCTCTGCGATTTGGCGTTGTAGCTCTGAGAGTGCTTTGAGCTTTGCCTCTCTCTGTGCGCTTAATTGTTGCGTTTTGCCCCCTAGCTTCTGCTCTAAGGTCTTTATCTGTCTCTGCTCTGTCTCTATCTCTTTTAGTGCCTCAGAAGCATCGTTTTGTAGCTTTTGGAGTTCTATTTTTCGAGCCGCTATCTCACGTAGTTCAATGCCTAGTTCGCCCTGCATCTGGGAGATTGAATCGCTCAGTGTCTTTATCTCCTTTAGCAGTAGCTCTGTGATATGTGACGAGTGGGTATGAAGGCTTTGTAGGCTATCGCTAAGAAACAGCTCTGAACCTTCTTTTAGTAGCTGCGCTCTATACAGCTCACGAGAGGAGATTCTAAAAGTCTCTTGCATAGCAGAGAGGGACTGACTGTGAAGTGTCGCCTGCTCGCTCTGGCTCTTCTCTTTCTTGTTTAAAAGTGCCATTTGTGAGCCTATCGAATTTAATACTTTTTTGCGCTCAGCGAGGCGTTTTGAGCATAGGGTTAACTGTTTTTGTAAGTCTGTGCTAGAACTCTTTAGTTCTTCTAGCTCTTTGTCTATGCGCACAATCTCCTTTTCTGCCTCTTCTCTCTGTGAGTTTAGGGTCTCTAGGCTTTGTGCATAGCTCAGCTGTGCGGTTGTGAAAACAACCACAAATACCCGTATGAGAAAAGTGGCACTACCCCACCCTATCGCTGCTAGTTTATTCATCGCTTGTGGCTCTCACAGCTTTTTCCTGCAAGACTCTTTTTTCTATTTCATCGGCATCTGCCCCTGCCTCCAAAGCACGCTTCCAGTGGTGGCGAGCTAGGTAATCGTCGCCAAGGGCATAGAGGATATCGCCATAGTGCATAAGTACCTCTCCGCTTGGATTTGCGTCAAGCTCCATAACCCTTACCATAAGGAGCTGGGCTTCGACATACTCGCCCATCATATAGAGAACCCACGCCTGACTGTCGAGGTAAGTCGGGTTATCGGGACTTAGCTCATTGGCACGTGTGGTCATTTGAAGGGCACTTTTAAGGCTCTTCCCCTTTTCGCCCATAAAATAGCCGTAGTTATTTAGAATAAGGGCATTGTCGGGGTTATATTTAAGCCCCTTTTTGTAGGCTTTGTAGCTCTTGCTGTCCTGCCCCATTTCGTGGAAGATATCGCCTTGAAGCCCATAAAGCTGTGACTTAAGGCTATCTACTTTCACACTCTTTACTGCTTTGTCTATAAGTTTTGTTGCCGTATTGTATTCCTTCATCTGCCAATAGGCGACAATCTCACCATTTAAAAATGGGTAGCCTCCATAAACTTCTTGTCCTCGTTTAGCGGTTGTGAGGGCTTTGTCGTAGTTCTGTGTGTAGAGGTAGAAGTCTATGAGTCTTTCGAGGAGTTCGGCATTTTCCTTGCCCTTTTCTTGGATTAGCTCGTACTGAGCAAGGGCGCTGTCGGTCTCACCCATATAGGTTAGGTATCTGCCATATAGTAGCACGATATCCAGGTCGCTAGGATAGGTGAGGATAAGGCTATATGCAAGTGCCTGAATCGAGAGGTAGTTTCTGCGATATAGCTCAGGGGTAAAGAAATGTTCGGTAAAGATAGATATCTTCGCCTCTTTGTTCATCTCTAGATTCTCGAATGGAGCTTTTAGGGCTTTGATATAGTCCGTTGTATTGTTTGTAAGCTTATAGAAGTTCGCTAAGGCGAGCTGCGCTTGTAGTGACTGAGGATTCTTCTCTAGCACCTCTTTGTATAGGGCTTCTGCTTGATTTATGTAATTCAGAGCCGCTTTAATATCTGCAAGGGTCAGAGCATAGGCAATCTCATCGGGCAGGGCACTGCTTACCCTCTCCATATAGGTCATAGCAAAGAAGTACTCCTTTGAGTAGAGGTAGCCATTGTAGATTGTCTCTACTATTGAATCGTCAAGCCCAAAGAGCTCCTCGTATCTATTGCCTAGGGCTACTGCTTCGGTCATATTGCCTAGCTGCGAGTAAATCGTAGCTGCGATAATGTAGTTGTCGGGTTTGTGTGGCTCTTTTGAGATAAGGTCTAGAAAGAGTGGGAGAGACTTCTCTAGCTCTCCTGACCCTATAAGTAGGCGTGCGTATTGTTCGGTGTACAGGGCGTTTGTAGTGTCGATATCATACGCCTTTTTACTATGCTTTAACGCCTCAGAGAGGTTCTCTCGTTTTGTATATATTTCGCCAAGATACCACAGCGATGGAGCGTGCGTAGGGTTAATCTTAAGGACATCCTGAAAGAGGGTCTCCCCCACGTTCCCCTTGCCCATAAGTGTTAGCTCTACACCCCGTAGGAAAAGATATGATTGTTGTGCCTGGGCATATACGCTCGTTACACTAAGCGTTATGCAGAGTGTAAAGGCTAATAGTATTTGTTTTAATTTATTTCGTTTCATATCTTTTTTATCTGAAGTTTTATTGTCTCTTGTCTCTTGTCTTAATTCTCGCTTTCTTCCTTTTCTCTGAGCTCTTTTTCTTTATGCTTCTCTCTTATGCGCCCCCTTATTAGTTGCATTCCTCTCATCAGCATTCCTTTTCTCAGTGCCGCCTTCCTTTATGCTTCTCTCTAGCCCTCTAGCCCTTCTGCTCCCCTTCTCCTCTCCTCTTCTCTCCTCTCCTCTTAACTCTTATAGGCTCTGCCCTTCCCCTTCTGCTTAAGTTTAAGTGCAAGAGAGGGAGGGATAAGCCTTAAAGAGTTATTTAGAGATATAGACCTTCGATTTACTTTACGCCAGTAGAGCCAAAGCCGCCCCCTGCACGTTGTGTTTCGCTAAGAGTTTCGACTTCGCTCCACTCTACCTTCTGGTAACGAGCAATAACGCACTGAGCTATTCTCTCCCCCTTTTCTACAACGAAATCCTCTCGTGAACTATTATACAAAATCACGCAAATTTCGCCACGATAATCTGAGTCAATTGTGCCAGGTGAGTTAAGTACTGTTATCCCACGTTTTGCTGCGAGTCCGCTGCGTGGACGAATCTGCATTTCGTAGCCCTCTGCAATGGCTACAAATAGCCCCGTAGGGACGATAATCCTCTCGCCTGCCCCAAGGGTCATAGGCTCTGAGATATTGGCCCTAAGGTCCATTCCTGCTGCTCCTTCGGTTGCATATTGTGGGAGTGGGAACTCCGAACGGTTTATTATTTCTATTTTCATATTTTTTGAATTTTAGAGGAGTTCTAAAAACTCCTTGATTTTAAATTATGATTTATGTATTAGCCTTTTGATGTGCCCCCAAAAGCCCTCTTTTTTGACAAAGATAATGCAAAAAATTGCAAAGAGCACAAAGTTAATGCTCCAACGGGCTAAACTTGGCTCTATAAGTGCCGTATAGTGGCTCAGTGTGAAGATTATAGCCCCTAGTGCAGTGTATAGAGCGAGGGAGCGCATATCGTAGCGCACGGGGTAATATTTCTGACCCAAAAGGTAGCTCAGTAGAACCATAGCAAATGTAGCCCCTACCCTAGCCCACGCCGCTCCGTTGTAGCCGTATAGGGGTATGAGTGTTAGGTTTAGAGCTAGCGATATGCTGATGCCGCTGATAGTTACAATCACTGCTATCTTTGTCTTATCGGCAACCTTATACCAGAACGAAAGGTTTACTAGAACTCCTGCCAGTAGATTGGAGAAGAGTAGTAGTGGGAGAATTGTCATACCCTCACGGAAATCTGAGCCAAGGATTAGGGCAAAGATGTCGCTATAAAGCATAATTGCCAGGAAGATTATTATGCCTATGGCTGTGAAGTACTTCAGGGCAGCCGCATTGAGCCGTCCGAAGTCCTCCTTTGAGAATTTTTGAAGGAAGAAAGGCTCTGCTCCAAGGGTATATATCTGACGGAAAATAACCATTAGAGCGGCAATCTTAGCCACTGCCGAGTAGATGCCTAGCTGTGAGAGTGCTATGTCTTCGGGAAGAAGCCATCTGAGCATTTGCCTATCTATAAAGTCGCTCGCTACGCCCATAATACCTGCGACCATAAGAGGGTAGCTATACTTCGCTACACGCTTTAGAACGGTGAAATCTACCTTCGAAGTGAACATACGTATGCACGAAGGAAGTAGCAGCAATAGAGAACCTAAGCTAGCGGCAAGGTTTGCGAGCAGTACCCATACGGCCGATGAGCTTGCTCCGTCGATATAGGTGTAGAAAGAGAAACACAGAACAACATTTATGACAACCCCTGTGATGTTTATGATAGTATATCTTAGGGCTTTGCCTTGCTCACGTAGCATTGAGAGAGGTATGCTTGAGATATTGTCTACGAGTATAAGGGCAGCCATCGTAATGGTTGCAGGCGAGGGAAAGAGTGCCGCAATAACCCCACAGAGAACAAGTGAAAAGAGCGATACCGAACTCCACAGCGTAGAGAAGAGTCGCTTGCGCTCAGCCTGATTTTCGCACTGTGCAGCGAAGCGGAAATAGCCTGTCGAAAAGCCCATTGTCAGTAGCACATTGGCAAAGGGTATAATGGCATAGAGATAAGACATCTCGCCATATACATCCTCACTCAGCACCCGTGTGAGTAGGGGAGTGAGAAGGTAGTTTAGGAACTTTGCAACTGTGGCACTGATGCCGTAGACTGCGGTTTGGGAAAGTAGTTTTCTGAGCATAAAAAAAAAGTCTTGTCAAAAAGTGGGGGAGTGTATGTTTAAATAATTATTTTAAGGAGTTTTTAGAACTCCCCATAAGTTTAAAGTGTCATATTGTTAAAAAGTGTATATCCAAAGTTGAACTGTATGTTCCAGTTCTTAGGACCAGTCGTGTACTTGGCTACTGTGAGCGAAGCAGGCCCGATAGGTGTCTGGTAGACGAGCGAGCCGCCAAAGACAAACTCCATCCAAGAGGTTAGGCGTTCGGCTGTTGGGGAGTAGAACTCGCCGTCTTCATAGATTAGCTCTTCGGGTAGGAAGATGTACACGTATGATTTGATAAAGAACTTCTCAGAGGGCAGGAGGTTAAAGACAGGCATCACACCTGCTGCTGCATAGGAATTAGAGGTGTATTCGGGCATAAAGAGGCTCTGCATCTGTGGGGTAGGGGCAAAGCGAGGGGCTGTGAGCTGAGTGGCTAGTTCGCTCTGGAAATCGGGGTGATTTGAGATAGCTAGATTTATGCTATAACCAAGGGTAAACCAGTTGGTCATAGGGATATACTGTTCTCTGTCGTAGCGAGCCTCTAGCCACCATCTCTCCATCTTGTCAAGCTCTGAGCTAGAGGATACCGAACCAGGGGCGTAGCTCTCCTTGCCGATTACATAGCGGAGCGAGAAGCGTTGTAGTGTTCCTTTGCTGCCGTAGAGGGGGTTATTTATAGTGCTTGTGCCCAGCGAGGGGTTAAGATCTATAAAGTCAAAGATACTCTCTGAGGCTACGTCATTCGAGGTGTATAGCCCCTCCTGATAGTCGTACTTGCTTCGTGCTATGGTGAAGCGTACCTTTAGGGCAGAGGCAGAGAAGAATGGGGCAGAGAACGAAGTTGTAAGCCCTATGTTCTCTTGGAAGTTAACCCGCCAGTCACGGTTGGAGTAGTAGGGCTCCATATTCGAATCGTTGTAGTTCATACCCTCTATAAAGAACTGATAGTCGAGATAGAAGGGGTAGTTCTTAAAGAAGTCGTGTCTACCTTTGAGCTTGGCTGCATTGTAGAACATACCGAAGTAGCCTGATGCACTGTATGTGGAGGTCATAAAATTAGTGGTCTTGTAGTCGAAACTCACATAGCCTTGACTCAGCGAAGTAGAGGAGATATTTCCCCCTAGAGAGAAGCTCATACGTGCCTTTGTAGCCATATCGAGTTTGATTTGGTAGTATCCACTCTCTGGATTGTACTCTACGATTGGGAATTCAGAGGTAAAGACCCCTGCGGCGATTATCTCCATATAGTTGTCATAGAAATAGTCGTATGTAAAGTGAGGGGTTTGGCTTAGGCGCAACTGTCTACGCACATAGTCCTCTTGCCCCTCGTTTAGACCTGTGATAATTACCGAATCGAAGGTTAGAATAGGGACTCTCTCCAGAAAGGCTCTACGCATACTGTCCACTTCACTACGGCTTCTGCGGCGTTTGATTATCTCTTTGATTTTGGGCATTTGTTCGAGAGCGTCACGGTAGCCAAGGAGCATAATGGAGTCGGCACGGTTGTACTCTAGCATACCGTACTGTGGCATAACTCGGCTTATGAAGTAGTCCTTTGTTGTGTCGGGGACGGAGTAGTCTGTGTTACGCATAGCTAGGGACATCACCTGGTTTATGAGGTTGTCTTGTGTGGGCTTGTCGAAGTTGTCTGTGCATATCCCCCCGATGACGTGCTCTGGGGCGAATTCCTCTTCTAGTATCTGGTACGGGAAGTTATTTATTATACCTCCGTCAAAGAGGACTGTGGAGTCGATAGCCAGAGGTTTAAAGACCAGAGGTATTGTCATAGATGTGCGTACGGCAAAGGGGAGGTATCCGCCCCTAAAGGCTACCTCTCTTTTGCCATAGGAGTCAGTAGCTGTGCAGCGGAAAGGAATCATAAGGTTATCGAAGTCTCCACCGCAGGCAGCCGATGGGGGAGCTAGCAGCTTCATAATAGCCATATCGAGCATATATGGCGGTATGATATTAGTGGGAATCTCTAGAGAGCTTTTTTTCTTGGTCGTGTCTCTTAGAAGATTTATGCTCACCATTTCGGAGGTGGGTTCGAATTGGCTGTAATAGCTTTTATATTTTTCGGGAATTTTTCCGCTGAGCCATCCCGAAACGGAGTCGGTGAGGAAAAAATCCCACATTTGCTCGGGACTCCACCCCGAAGCGTAGAGCGAACCGATGATTGCGCCCATTGACGCACCCGATATGTAGTCAATAGGAATTTCGTTCTCTTCGAGTGCACGAAGGATGCCGATATGGTACAGCCCTTTTGCTCCTCCGCCGCTGAGAGTCAGTGCTATACCTCCTTTCTCTGGGGCTACTTTCTCAGGGGTAGTAGTGCTCTGCGCCCATAGGGTTATGGGGACTAGAAAGAGCATTAGTGTAAGTATTTGCCGCATAGATGTTGATTATTTTGTATTTAATAGAAAAAACTTTGTCAATATTTGGGGTAAAATTACTAATTTTGGGGCGAATTTATAGCATTAAGGTCATAAAAATAATATGAAACAACGAATTGAAGAGCTAAAAGCTACAATTACGAACTCCACAGCGACGACTTTGGAGGAGGTAGAGGCACTGCGTATTGTGCTGCTTGGACGTAAAGGGAAGGTTACTGAAGTGATGGAACAATTCTCGGCACTACCAGGTGAAGAGAAACGACTTTTTGGTCGTGAAATCAACAGCTTGAAGGGAGCTGCCGCTGAGCGCATTGCTGCTTTGAAGGAGGCAGTTGAGGCTTCTATGGTCAGCTCTAGTGGTGGGGGTGATAGCTCTATTGATGCGACACTGCCAGCTGCTATTGACGGGATAGGCTCACGCCATCCTATATCGCTTGTAAGGGCTCAAATCTTGGACGTTTTCCATCGTATAGGGTTCGTTACGGCTGACGGTCCTGAGATTGAGGACGATTGGCACGTCTTTGGTGCTTTGAACTTCCCAGAGAATCACCCCGCTAGAGATATGCAGGACACATTCTTTGTGGAGGAGGATATTCTTCTTCGTACTCACACATCATCTATTCAGGTGCGTGTGATGGAGACACAGAGGCCGCCTTTGAGGGTTATCTGTCCTGGTCGTGTTTTCCGTAATGAGGCAATCTCATACCGTGCGCACTGTATCTTCCATCAAATCGAAGGGCTCTATATTGACAAGAATGTGAGCTTTGCCGATTTGAAACAGACAATCGAGTATTTCGCTAAGGAGTGTTTCGGTGAGAAGTCTGAGATACGTATGCGCCCTTCATATTTCCCATTCACTGAGCCTTCGGCAGAAGTTGACGTTTCTTGTAATTTGTGTGGAGGTAAGGGTTGTGCTGTTTGTAAGGGTACGGGCTGGCTTGAGATTATGGGTGCAGGTATGGTTGACCCAGCTGTTTTGGAGAGTTGCGGTATCGACAGCAAGGAGTATAGCGGTTTTGCCTTTGGTATGGGTGTAGAGCGTATCGCTATGTTGAAGTATGGCGTTAAGGATTTACGTATGTATTTCGAAGGTGACCTTCGCTTTATGGAACAGTTCAAACCTATATTCCTTTAGAGGAATTGTGAATTCAATACACTTTTCTGTATGCAGATAATGATTAGCGGGGTGCGAGATTTGGAGAATATCTCCGATTTGGCAGCCCTTTGTCCACGATATTTTTGTTTTGACTTTCGTTCTTCTTCGCCTAGTTATCTGGGGGAGATTGACGAGGCTCTTTTGAGTGTTATCCCCTCTGAGATACGAAAGATAGGGATTTTCGACACTCAGGATTCTCTTTATATTTCTTATGTGGCGGGTCGTTTTTCGCTCTGGGGTGTTCAGATTGAGGGGGATATAGCTCCTCGCACCTTGGAGGTGCTTGTTGCCGAGGGTTTAGAGATTATAAAGGTTATACACAGGGTATCGGACATTGAGGCTTATGAGGGAGTGTGTAATAAGTTTTTGATAAGGGACGTGGCTGTATTGGGGTCTTACTCGTCGCCTACTCCTTTGATAGTAGACAGCTCTTTATGGGAGCGTGGCTCGGGTCATATTGTTGAGTTCGGGTCTGATTTTGATAGTAGTATAGCATTTAAAAATAGAGAAAAGATTGAAGATTGGATCAAAGCTAATTCTTAGGGAGCGTCCTGTTTTATTGGCTCCTATGGAGGATGTGACCGATAGGTCGTTTCGTTCATTGTGTCGGGAGTTCGGGGCGGATATGACATATACGGAGTTTGTAAATTCTGATGCTTTGGTGCGTAGTGCATCGAAGTCGCTTGACAAGCTGGTGCTTGACAGTGATGAGCACCCAGTTGGGGCTCAGATATATGGCAATGATGTGGAGAGTATGGCTCGTAGTGCTGTTATAGCGGCAGAGTGTGGTCCCGATTTGATAGATATAAACTTTGGGTGTCCTGTGCGTAAGATTGCAGGGAGGGGGGCTGGTAGCGGTATGATGCGCAATGTGCCTCTTATGGTCGAGATTACCCGTAGGGTTGTAGAGGCTGTGGATTTGCCTGTTACTGTAAAGACACGTCTGGGTTGGGACGATGAGTCTAAGAATATTGAGGAGATAGCCGAGCGTTTACAGGATGTGGGTATTTCGGCTTTGACAATACACGGACGTACTCGTGCTCAGATGTATAAGGGTGAGGCGGATTGGAGCTTGATAGGGGCTGTTAAGAATAATCCTCGTATAACTATTCCTATTATCGGCAATGGGGATATTGTGTCGGCACGTGGGGCGGCGTTGGCTTTTGATAGGTATGGCGTTGATGCAATAATGGTAGGCAGGGCTACCTTTGGGAGGCCGTGGATTTTTAGGGATATACGTCACTATCTCGAAACAGGTGAGGAACTTTTAGCTCCTTCGGTAGAGGAGCGTGTAGCTATCTCACGAAGGCATTTAGGGCTGTCTGTAAAGCTTAAAGGTGAACGAGTGGGGGTATTGGAGATGCGTCGACATTTCAGCTGTTATTTCAAGGGTTTTCCTGACTTTAGGGATTTGCGTATAGGTCTTGTCACTTCGCCAACTGTTGCGGAGTTAGAGATGATTTTCGACACAATTTTGGAGCGTTATAGCGATTATGATGCAACTGTGTTACCTGCCGTTAGCCTGTATGATAAATAGCCACTAGCCAAAGCAGGGCAAACAAAATGTATAGCGAGAGCGTAACCTTTCTTTTGGTTACGCTCTCGCTGTTTTGTTTTTTATAAGGGGCTGCTCTTTCGGGCTTTCTGTTATAGCGGAAGCTCTTTCGGGTGTAAGTTATTTATGGGGAGTTCTAATTACTGGCTTTTTTTTGATTTTTGATTATAAGGCTTTAGATTTGGATTTTTTAAAATGCAAGCGTAGGGGTTCCTACGGTGCATTTTCAAAAATTCGAAGATGAAGTCTTAGAATTAAAAAGCATTAAAGTCCAGTTTTTAGAAGTTCCCTTATAGCTTTGGATTTTGGGGCGGTGGGGGGAAGATTCTCTTATCAGAGAATCTAGGGGAATAAAATTCCCCCCACCGCTAACCGCTCTCATCCGTGTGAAAGCCGCCTGTGAGCCGCCTGCCACTGCCCTTACGCGGGCGGCGTCGCCTAGCAGCGGGCGGAAATTCTTCGAATTTCTGTTGCCCCTAGCCTATGTTCGTTCTAATGTGGTTCTCCTATAACCTAATCCCTACAATCTAAAACCTATAACCTAAAAAAAAGGGGGCAAAAGCCCCCAAAATATTAATCATTAATCAAGTGACTTGATGTAGCCGTCGAAGCGAGCTGGGTCACCCTTGCTCTGTACAGCGTTCAATACAGCACGACCGTTCTTATACCAGATCTCGAAATAGAAGGTCATATGGTTTGTAGTGCCTATGGGGTCAATGCTATATGTGTACTTCACACTTTTCTTTCCCTCCTTTATCTCAACACTGAAATCCGTAGACTCAAAGATAAATGGACTCCCTCCATCTGAACCATAATGACCGCCAGATGAGCGTCCGATATAAGGTAATGAACATATAATCTTGTCTTTGCCAATCTTTACGTCGTAGCTTCCATTAAGTGACTGCGAATTGCCTGGCTCTGCTGCCGTCATAAGTTCCCCTACAAAGGTGAACTCTTCAGTCTCCAATAACTTCTTTATACGCATAGCAGATGCCTCCTCCTGAAGCTTCTTAAGTTCCTTCTTGCTAACCTTTTGCTCCTGCTGACTCTCCGTAGGAGTATCGCCTGGATGCGCCGCCATAACTGGGCTGAACCCCGATAAAATAAGAACTGCCGCAAATGCTACCGCTAAATTTCTTGTAAATGTTTTCATAATATTATAAAGTTTTTTAAGGTAAGTTTCTCTGAATTTTTGAGGGTAGTGTTTAGCCCTCTCCTTTTCTCTCTATTGTCTTAGATCTGTCTTATAAGAGTCTTATATCTGTCTTATATGAGTCTTATATGAGGCATTACTCCTGCCACTTCTCTATCTCTTGGATATAGCCCGTATAGTATGCCGAATCGCCCCTAGTCTGCACAATGCTTAAGGAAACCCTCCCTGTGCTATACCATATCTCAAAGTAAAACTTCATAGGATTGTGAAAACCCTCTGGGCTAATCTCATAATAATACTTTACACTTTCGTCTGTCTCCTCCTCTGTGTAAGTGAACTTTGTCGAAGTGAAGCTAAAAGGATTACTGCTACCAGCATTATAAGGAGCACTAGTCATTCGTCCGATGAAAGGTAACTCACACTCTATCTTGTCTTCTGTTACAAGTACGCCATAACCCCCACTGAGCATTCGTGACACCGCTGGACGTGTGCCAGTCATTCGCTCCGCTACAAAAAGAAAATCGCCCCCTTTTAGTATGCTCTGCACTCGCTTTTCGGTAGCCTTCTTCTCGGCTGCCTTCCGCTCCTTGCGGCTCTGTTTCTGTGGTGTGTCCTGCTCAGAGTCGCTAGGCGATACCAAATGAGGCACAGCTCTGCACTTCTCACCTGTGAAGATGTGACTGCTTGCAGAAACGTCGCTAATAGTTAAACCCGTGTAAAAAATAACTGCAAAAAATGTTGCCGTGAAATTCATTCTAAATCTTCTCATAACAATCTAAAAATTTTTAATGCCTTCCCTTACCTGGAAATTTACTCTTTTTCCCCTCTCTCGATTTCTCTATTCCTCGAATTTTCTCTCTCTCTCTCTCTCTCTCTCTCTCTCTCTCTCGTGCCTATTTTATACTTCGTTGTACTGTCTAAAAGCTAGTGGCTTCTAGTCTGTCGGTTTAAAATTCTCCGATACGATAACTTTAATGGCTCGTGGCATAATATCAAAAGTGAAATCCGATACGCCACAATCCTCACCGTCTAACTCTAAAGGTGTCTCCTTGTTGCACTTTATAGTTATGGATGCGCCTCTATATAATCTAACGCCTTTCATATTGTAAATGTTGCCCGAATATATCGAACGCAATCGCCACAACATACGTACCAAATTCATTCGAGGAATTATAGTTACGTCAAATAGACCGTCGTCCACAACCGCAAGCGGTGTCTGTGCTAATCCCCCTCCGTTATACCTGCCGATACCTATTGTCGAAGAAAATAATTTATCGCAAAAGACAGGATCGTCTTCAATATAGATTAAGTAACGAGTGCTGCGTGGGCGCATAAACTCCCGTGCCCCCGATAGGATATAGAGCCAAGCTCCCTTATAACCCTTCGATTTTAGGCGGTTTACCCTCTTCGATACATAAGCATCAAAAGCTATCCCCCCTGCGTTACACAAATATCGTACCTGCTGCACACGGCTCTCGTAAAAGGTTACCCTGCCTACGTCTTGCAAGAACGTCCGCCCAAGTACTAGAGAACGCACCGTCTCGCTGTAATTCTTTGGTACGCCATACATCCGCACCCAGTCATTGCCCGTCCCTACGGCAAAGACCGCCAAAGTTACATCGGTCGAAGGACAATGCTCTTGTATCATTACTCCCCTTACTACTTCGTGAAGTGTGCCGTCGCCCCCCACCACAATAATCTTGCGATAGCCCAGCGTTATAGCCTCAAAAGCCATCTCAACGGCGTGATACTTGCGAAGTGTGAAGTTAGCGTCAAATTCAATGGCAGCCCCACGCAACAAAGAATTGATAACAGGCCAGTCCGTCAGCCCCTTGCCTTTGCCTGAGCGAGGGTTTACTACAACGTACCAGCGGTTATTTTTATCTGTGTGAGACATAAAATTAATGAAAGTTTATGACAAAATTACTCTTTTTTTTGTACTTTTACGCTTTAAAATAAATATTTTCAACGAAAAACACTATGGGAAAGATAGTTGCTCTAGCAAATCAGAAGGGTGGAGTAGGCAAAACCACAACCTCTATAAATCTCGCTGCATCACTTGCTGTACTCGAAAAAAGGGTGCTGCTTATTGATGCAGATCCGCAGGCTAATGCTACCTCTGGGCTTGGCTTCGAACAGAGCGTAAATAATATTTACAGCGTACTGTTGGGGCAATGCAGTGTCGAAGAAGCTATCTTTGAGAGTAATGACTTGCCTGGGCTTTTCGTTATGCCTTCGAGCATTAATCTGGTGGGGGCGGAAGCCGAACTCCCACAAATCGAAAACGGGCAGTTCCGTATGAGAGAAGCACTTGCCGAAATCAAAAATTCGTTTGATTACATACTCATAGACTGTCAGCCTTCGCTAGGGCTTATTACTCTTAATGCCCTCACGGCTGCCGATAGTGTGCTTATACCTGTGCAGACAGAGTATTTCGCCCTTGAGGGACTAGGCAAACTCCTCTCGACTATCAAAATGATTAAAGGGAAACTTAACGAAAATCTGGAAATCGAAGGATTCTTATTTACGATGTACGACAGCAGGCTTAGACTCGCCAATCAAGTGGTTATGGACGTTAGGGCGCACTTCAAGGATATGGTCTACAACACAATTGTGGGGCGTAACACCAGACTCTCGGAAGCTCCTAGCTTCGGCAAGCCTGCGATACTCTATGATGCAAGCTCGTCGGGGAGTATAAACTATATGAACCTAGCCAATGAGTTCCTGCAAAGGAACGCCTTCTAGGTCTTTTTTAGAACTTTATAAAGGGGACTTCTAAAAATTCCCTTTAAAAATTATTAACATATTTCACTACTACTTTTAATTTTCCAAAAGCATCATATAGCCCCACTATAAGCTACTTTTGAAAAATTAAAATTAGCAGCAAACTAAATTAAAATTTAATAAAGGGAATTATTAGAAGTCCCCTAAAACTGTAAAACATAAACATAAATAACATATATGAGATATTTAATAACTTCTGCTCTACCGTATGCCAATGGTGGAGTTCATATCGGTCACCTTGCAGGGGTATATATCCCCTCGGATATATACACTCGATACCTTAGAGGTCGTGGACACGACGTACTGCACGTCTGCGGCTCTGACGAACACGGTGTGCCTATTACCCTAAAAGCCAAGAAAGAGGGAGTAACACCTCAGGATATCGTAGATAGGTACAACAAGGTTATCGGCGACTCGTTCAAAGAGTTCGGTATATCGTTCGATATCTATTCACGCACTACGAGCGAAACGCACGCCAAGACTGCAAGCGACTTCTTTACAACACTGCTAGAGAAGGGCGAATTTATAGAACAAACCTCCGAACAGTACTACGACAGCGAGGCGGAGCAATTCCTAGCCGATAGATATATCACAGGCGACTGCCCTAAATGTAGCGCAGAGGGAGCTTATGGAGACCAGTGTGAAAAATGTGGCTCTACACTCTCGCCTATGGAACTTAAGAATCCTCGTTCGGCAATCTCTGGTTCTACTCCGATTATTAAGGAGACGAAGCACTGGTATCTACCTCTTGACAAACACGAAGCGTTCCTTAAGGAGTGGATACTTGAGGGTCACAAAGAATGGCGACCAAATGTCTATGGACAGTGTAAGAGCTGGCTCGACGGTGGGCTAATGCCAAGAGCCGTGAGCCGTGATTTGAACTGGGGTATTCCTGTGCCAGTAGAGGGGGCTGAAGGTAAGGTTCTTTACGTTTGGTTCGATGCCCCTATCGGTTATATCTCGGCTACTAAAGACCTTACGCCCGATTGGGAAAAGTATTGGAAAGACCCAGAGTGTAAACTTGTGCACTTTATCGGTAAGGACAATATCGTGTTCCACTGTATTGTCTTCCCTTCGATGCTAAAGGCGCACGGCGGATATAACCTGCCTGAGAATGTGCCAGCAAATGAGTTCTTGAACCTCGAAGGCGATAAGATTTCTACCTCTAGAGGTTGGGCTGTATGGCTTGATGAATACTTGCGAGAGTTCGAAGGCAAACAAGATGTGCTGCGCTATACACTTACCGCTACTGCACCAGAGGCGAAGGACAATGACTTCACGTGGAAGGATTTCCAAACACGTAATAACTCAGAGCTTGTGGCGATTTTGGGTAACTTTGTGAATCGTGCACTTGTCCTTACGGATAAGTATTTCGAGGGTAAGGTTCCAGTGCGTGGCGAACTCAGCGATGTGGATGTGGCTACTTTGGCGCAGATAGGCACTCTAAGGGCTGCTATCGAGAAGTCGCTAGAGACTTACCACTTCCGTGAGGCTCTTTTTGAGCTTATGAACTTGGCTCGTTTGGGTAATAAATACCTAGCGGATGCTGAGCCTTGGAAGACTATTAAAACCGATGAGGTTCGTACGGCTACGGTACTAAATATTGCGCTGCATATCGTGGCATCTCTTTCTATTGCTATGGAGCCATTCTTGCCGTTCTCAGCTCTTAAGCTTCGTTCTATGATAAACCTTGAGGATTTCAGCTGGGAGCGTTTTGGCGACAATGAGATACTAGCAGTGGGGCATCAGCTTGGCAAGGCAGAGCTTCTGTTCGAGAAGATTGAGGACGATGTTATCGAGGCGCAGGTGGCTAAGCTAACGGCTATCAAAGAGGCACGTGAGGCTGAGGAGAGACTAGCAGCAGCTAAGCCTGAGCCACAAAAGGCGGCTATCTCTTATGACGACTTTGCGAAGCTCGACATCCGAGTAGGCAGGGTTCTCGAAGCAGAGAGAGTTCCTAAGACAGACAAGCTTATGAAACTTCTGGTAGATACGGGTATAGATAAACGTACGATTGTATCGGGTATCGCTGAGCATTTCACTGTTGAGGAGATGGTCGGCAGACAGGTAACTGTGCTTGTAAACCTTGCTCCACGTAAGATGCGTGGTATAGAGAGCGAGGGTATGCTTCTATTTGCCTCAGATTCGGCTACTGGTAAGCTTGTAAACGTGAGTGCGGAGGGAGAAGCTCTGTTGGGCAGCACAATCGCTTAAGGGGAGTTCTAATAACTGGCTTTTTTTGATTTTTGATTATAAGGCTTTAGATTTGGATTTTTAAAAATGTAAGCGTAGGGGTTCCTACGGTGCATTTTCAAAAATTAGAAGATGAAGTCTTAGAATCAAAAAGCATTAAAGTCCAGTTTTTAGAAGTTCCCTTCAATAGGCGTTTTTGAGGGGGAAATCCGTGGATTCATTTTTTAGGAGTGGGTTTTCAGGATTCCTTTTTAAGAGATAGAGTCAAGGATAAAAGAGGAGGGGAGTTGTAGTAGCTCCCCTTCTATGGATATAGGGGGGAGTTTTTAGAAGTTTCCCTTAAGTTTCTAAAGAATAATACTTAAGAGAGGGAGGGTGAAGTTATGAAATTTGGGTATAGGGCGAAGATTGTGATAATTGTAATCGGTTCACTCATTGGGCTGATATCTTTGTTGTACACTAACTACATCGCACGAGAGCTTGCCGTTAAGGAGAAGCAAGAGATTGCGCTGTGGGCTCGTGCCATACCTTTACAGAATAGGACTGATACCCGTTCTCAGATTGAGCTTAGGGTTATACGAGAGATAACAAAGAGTATTTCTACATCTATCCCTGCTATTATAACGGATTCTTACTTGCAGGTTGTCGACTTTCAGCAGGTCGACACGTCGATAATAAATAATCCTCGACTGCTGCGCCAGGAGCTTGAGGATATGGCATCTGCTGGGCGTACTCCTATAAATATTCGGGCAAATAATGGGAAGGTCTATACGGTCTTTTACGATGACTCTCGACTGTTGAAGGGTATGTATTTCTTTCCTTATTTACAGCTTCTGGTCATTGGGGTATTTGTCTTTTTGATATTTATAAGTTATAGCTCGTCGAAGGACAGTGAGCAGAATAGGGTGTGGGTCGGACTTGCTAAGGAGACGGCACATCAGTTGGGGACTCCTACTAGCTCGCTATTGGGGTGGATAGAGTTCCTTAGGACACAGCCTTTAGCTCCTGAGATTGTCGATGACATCAATCGGGATGTTACCCGCCTGACGAAGGTTGTGGATAGGTTCTCAAAGATTGGGGCTAAGACTCCTCTAGAGCCTAAGAACGTGCAGAGTGTTGTGGCTCGCACGGTTGATTATTTTTCTAGTCGTGTGCCACGTGGTGTGACATTGGAGTTTGACAGACATAGTTCTACGCCTTATCAGGCGATGCTGAACTCGTCTCTTTTTGAGTGGGTTCTAGAGAATTTGTTGAAGAATGCACTCGATGCGATAGGGGCTAAGGGTTCTATACGTGTATCTTTGTTGGCGAAGGAGGGTGTGGTTTTTATAGATGTGACGGATACAGGTAAGGGGATGACCCCTGCTACACAGCGTCGTGTCTTCAATGCTGGTTTCACCACTAAGACTCGTGGCTGGGGCTTAGGGTTATCTTTGTCTCGTCGTATAATTACAGAGTTCCATAAGGGACGTATATTTGTGCATAAGAGCGAGATCGACAAGGGCACGACTATGCGCATTGCTCTTAAGAGGCTTTAGATAATGATTAATGATTAATGATTAATGGCTTGAGCTACAGTAGGGTAGTCCTAGGATGGCGGCAACAGAAATTCGAAGAATTTCCGCCCGCTGCTAGGCGGCGCCGCCTAGCAGCGGGCAGTGGCAGGCGGCTTTCATACGGATGAGAGGCTGATTAGAGCGGTTTGCGGTGGGGGATAACATCCCCCAAAATTCTCTGCAAAGAGAATTTCCCCCCCCGCCCCAAAATCCAAAGCTAGAGCAGACATAATTCTAGAATAGCATAAGGGAGAGAATTCTATTAGTGAAGTTTCTCCCTTATACGTTATGCTCTCTGGTGTGGTGCTGTGTAGTGCTGAGTAGTGCTGAGTAGGACTGAGTAATGCTGAGTAGGGCTGTGAGGCTAAGAGGCTGTGTAGAGCTAGCTGTTTTGCGAAGGAACGAGCAAAACAGAGCGGTGCCGCCACCCCATAGTGGCACCGCTTCTACTTCGTTACGAAGCGATACCCCTTGGCGGCTCCGAGGAGGAGCTACTCCTTTGAAGGTTAATGATTAATGGGGTTTGAGCTGTAAGGTATAGGGTATAAGGGGTTCGGTTTTTGGGGGTTGGTGTCTGCGGAATCTTCGATTCCTTTTTTGGTGTCATTCTGACACCAACCCCCCGATAGCTCTACACAGCCTCGCATCCGTTACACAGGGTTACTCAGAGGTTTCTAATCCGTGTGCGAGCCGCCTGCCACTGCCCTTGCGCGGGCGGCGCCGCCTAGCAGCGGGCGGAAATTCTTCGAATTTCTGTTGCCGCCATCCTAGGGTTACCCTACTGTAGCTCAGGCTATTAATCACTAATCGTTAATCATTATTTTTCGGCATATTGTGACGATACATTGCTCATAGGTAGAGCTGTCAAACGTATAGTCTTCTGGTTTGAATTCCTCCGTAAATAAAGTTTTTAGATTTTGCCCTATGCCTTGACCGTGTAGCTTTAGATAGCTTTCTTTGCGAGTCCATAGCTCTGTGAAATGTTTTGCGTGGGATTCTGCTGCCTCTATTTCAGATAGCTCTCCCTCGTTCATAACTGCCTTTGCTACGTCAGGGTCATAAGGCCGTATGCTTTCGATGTCTATTCCTACACTCTCTTTTGATACAACACAAGCCACGCCCTTGGGGCAATGGCTTATGCTAAAATATATGTCAGGGTGTGAAGCTAGATAAGGCTTTCCATAAGGGTTATAACTCCAAGGCTCGTCGCTGATAATCCCAAAATCTCGCTCTAGTATGCCTCGAAGCATTAGATAGGACTTCGTACAAAGTATTCTGTCCCTTTCGAAATGGTAGCATAGAGCCTTCTCTCTGCGCCACTGTGGCAGTGCGCAAAGGGCATCCTCTAGCCATACTCCCGAAAGAGAACTCAAATCTGTAAATACCTCTAGTGTCATAGCTCGTTAAGGGAACTTCTAATACCCCTCTCTGTTCGATGTGTCATTTGCTACACAAGCAGTGTGAGGGTCTCTCTAGTCAATAGCTCTAGTATTCAACCTTTGTAGTAGAGACTTTCCACTCCTCAAACGCCACGATTGACTCGTCGTGAAGTAACTGCTCAGAGGCAAGTCGACGCTCTGATGGCGCAAGGGCTATCTCGTCATAGATAAACGAATCGTCAAAGTCTATATCCTTTGCATCACTCTTTGTGTTGCCATAATACATCTTTGAGAGGTGTGACCAATAAATCGCTCCCAAACACATAGGACAAGGCTCGCAAGAGGTATATATCTCATAACCGCTAAGGTCAAATGTGCCCAAAGCCTTAGCTGCCGCACGTACTGCCGACACCTCAGCGTGTGCCGTAGGGTCACAGTTCGAAGTAACTCTATTCACGCCAGTGGCTACAATCTTTCCGTCCTTTGCTATAACTGCACCAAATGGACCTCCGCCATTGCGTACATTCTCCTCTGAGAGACGTATCGCCTCTCGCATTAATTCTTCTTTTGTCATTGTTTCGCTATAATTTATTTGTTCTTGTTTTGTGATAGTGGGTTCAGCTGTCTTCTCGGGCGTGCCCTTACACGCAGTTGCAAATACTAGGCTAAGGAATAGCCCACAAAGGATGGCGGTGTGTTTTACTCTTTTCATTGTTCTTTTGTTTTTAAGAAAAGGGAGAGTTATAAGTGCGCCACAATCGAGGGGGGGGAGGGGAGTGGCAAACTTCTTAAAGGGGAGTTTTAATAAAATGGCTTTAGGAATTATTAGAAGTCATCTTTAATAAAGTCCAGCTGTTAGGAGTTCCCTTTTAGTACTTCCTTTTTCGGGGTTAAAAATTAGTTGTTTTCTATTGTTATCTTTGTTGTGTTCTGGAAGAAGATATACTTATATTCTATGTTCGGTGTTACTCCCTGCACAATCTTAAGTCCTAGCCCTTTATCGGAGGCTGCCTCTAGGGCTGGATTAAATGCCCTTCCGTCATCTTTAAGTGTAAGAGTGATACATTCGTCGGTTATATGTGTCCGAAGGTCTACAAAGTGCCTTTTTGTGTCTTTGAAGCCGTGTGCTATGATGTTTAGAAGTAGCTCCTCGGCTGAGAGTCTAATTTTGTTTGCAGATATAGGGTTGCACCCCTCCTCTTCGAAGAATCTATCTAGCTCACCCAGTGCGGTGGCAACTGCTCCAGGAGCAGAAACCTCTACCGAAAAGTCAAGGCTATGACTCTCCTTCGTGCGCTCTAGCATAGTGAGCCTATCGAGACGAACCTTCCCAGAACTCTTCACAACTGAAATAAGATAAAGAGCTGTAAGGACAGCCATCTCTGAGATTATAAAGCTCCACCAAACTAGCTCAGGGGCTACCGCACTTACGATAAGCATTACAACGACTACAAGCATAGGCTGAGTAATAGAAGTAGCGATAGAAAGGGTACTGCGACCGCTAAGCTGATAGATGACAATAAGGAGATAATTTACAGCAAAGGGCAAAAAACTAAGCGTAACAAGGCGTATCGCCACTACTGCATCGCCTATAACCTCAGTGCTAGTAATCCCAAAGAACTGAGCAAAGAGTGCTGGCACTGCTTCGATAACACCCACGATTAAGGCAACACAGAGAACGAGTACCCCGATAGCCTTAGATATAAGGAGTCGTAAGCCCCCGCTGTCCTTTTGCCCCAGTAGCATACTGCCTATTGGCTGTATAGTCTGGACAACGCCCCCTACAAAGAGACTCACAAGCATCATCAAACTCATACTTACTGCCAGATAGCTAGCTCCCTGTGCTCCCTCCAAGTCGAGAATTATGGAGTTCACTATAATAAGCTTAACGGTTAGCAGTGCAGAGACTATTGCCATTGGCAGCCCTAGAACAGTGCTCTTTTTAATATCTATCTCCTTTAGGCGTGGACGTACAAAGCGTATAGAATTTCTCTTTCGAATAAAATGGCTTAATACAACAGCTATACCCACTGCATTGCCGATTGTAGTAGCCAAAGAAGAACCCTCGATACCCATACCCAGTCCGCTAATAAGGATAAAGTCAAACGAGATATTAACGACATTTGCCACAATCATAGCCGTGGCAGTGAGCTTCGCTGCGCCGTCAATCCTCATCATTGTGCAGAGTATAGGCAGCAGTAAATATATCGGCGCAAAGAGGAGTATAGGCTTTAGATATGCCCCCACAAGAGGACGTAACCCTTCCTCAGAACAAAGAACAGAACTAACAGTGTCAGTAGCCACTGCCCCAACGCCTATAAGGACAATGCCAAGGGCTGCCCCTAGAAGTAGTGCCCCCGAAAAGTAATGATTAGCCACACTAGCCCTACCGCCCCCAATAGCCCGAGCCGCTAGCATAGAGCTACCCACGCTCACTAGTAGCACAAGGGTAAAGATAAACTGCATAAGAGGCATTGTAAGGTTAATAGCCGCAAGCTGTGAAGCCCCCAAGAGCCGCCCCACAATAATCCCGTCGATTATAACAGCAAGGTTAGAAGAGGCAGTAGCCAAAATAGCCGCAACCAAAAATCCGCTAAAAGCCTTATTTATAAGATAAGGACTTCTCTTTATATGTAAACTTTCTTCTCTCATAGTTGTATCGCAAAAGTGGGGTAGTGTCCTTAATCGTAGGGCGCACTTTTCTCCCAGTTACAAAGATAGACAATGCAGAGCAAAAAAACAAAAGGACTATACCTCCTTCCTCCTCTCTTATCCTTCTCTCTTATCCTCCTCTCTTATCCTCCTCTCTTATCCTCCTCTCTTATCCTCCTCTCTTATCCTCCTCTCTTATCCTTCTCTCTTATCTTCCTCTCTTATCTTCCTCTCTTATCTTCCTCTCTTATCCTCCTCTCTTATCTTCCTCTCTTATCCTCCTCTCTTATCTTCCTCTCTTATCCTTCTCTCTTATCCTCCTCTCTTATCTTCCTCTCTTATCTTCCTCTCTTATCTTCCTCTCTTATCTTCCTCTCTTATCTTCCTCTCTTATCCTCCTCTCTTATCCTCCTCTCTTATCCTCCTCTCTCCTCCCCCCCTCTCTGTAGTAGGGAGAGGGAAGTCATAAGAGGATTTTTAGAAGTTCCCTTAATGTTTATGAGCTATGCTATTCGACATCAAAGTACCCAAGCGTGCTGAGAGCCTGAATCATTCGTCCTATATAGGAGTGAGAGGTTGGCGACCAGTTAAAGCCCAGGCGGTAGAGCACCTGCATCGTATAGCTATTGTGCTTCAATATCGGCACTGCAACCTTGCCGTGACCCATATCCTCATAGGCTATAATACTAGAGAGTATCTTCGCCTTGGCATCGTCCCCTTTGGCAGCACTGAGCGACTCAGCATAAAGTTCTGGCTCTACACCCTCAACCGATAAGCCCTGAGCGGTCATCTGAGAAAATACGTCGACCATATATACCAAATGGTGATTGAATGGATGGAACACCACACACTCCCTAGGGGTCTGGCTAAGTAACAAAATCGCTCTGGAAACCTCGTCGATAGGCGAGAACTCCACACAAGAATCATAAGAGCCAAACGGCGCACAGCCCAATAGATTAAACGAACGAAGTCGACCCATAAAGCTATTAGTGGAGAAGTTTATCTGGAACTCCCCATCGCTGTTGCGTGCCGATAGGTTACCCACTCGCATAATCTTAGCACTGAGTCTTCCCTCAGACACTGCTTCGAGAATATGACGTTCGGCTAGGAACTTGCTGTGAATATACTTATTGTCGAGATACTGACCCAAATAAAGCTCGCTCTCGTGTAAGGCTGTGCCTGCAACGGGATAGTTGTCAAGAGATAGCCCCCCGACACTCATCGTAGAGATATGAACAAGCCTAGACGAGCTAGCCTCACAATAAGCGATGAGATTTAATACCCCTCCAATATTCACATCCTCAATATCCGTACCCTTCGAGAAGTGCTTAACATTTGCCGCACAGTTTATGACAGTATCTATCTGCAAACCCTCCAAAATAGAGGTCAAATCCTTAGAGGTCACGTCTCCCTTCACGGCAAAGATACGACTGCCGAAAAGCTCCTCGTAGGTCTCCTCGAAATAGTAGTACAACATAGAGCGCAGTCGCTGCTCCACATTTATTGTAGCCTTTGGACGAACCAAACAATAAATCCTAGACTCAGGATATTTCTCCAAAATCTCCCTCAAAATATGGATGCCCAAAAAGCCTGTCGTTCCTGTCAATAAGACATCGCCTAGCTTCTGAGCTTCGCCTCCGCTCAAAGCTGCAAGTGTGCCGCCCTTAAGGGTCTCCTCTATCTTGTTATAGTCATAATCTGTAATCTCCGTATCCTCGCTACTCGTATCGCTAGCCTTCATAAAGTCACTCAAAGCTCGTGGCGTAGGATAAGTAAACAAATCTGCATAGGCAACCGTTAGCCCTAGCTTCTGAGCCTCGATTATTATCGTCGTAACACTTAGAGATGTCCCTCCAAGGTCGAAGAAGTTGTCAGTTGCCCCTACTTCGTCCATCGAAAGTGTGCGAGCAAATATTTCACACAAAAGTTCCTCGGTCTTACCTCGTGCCGCCTCAATCGTGCGCTCCTCTACACCAGAGGTAGGCATCGGCAGAGACTTCAAATCGGTCTTGCCGTTAAGGGTCTGCGGCATACTCTCTAGCTGCATATATAGCGTAGGAACCATATACTGAGCCAGGCTCTCCTTAAGCTCGCTCTTTATCTCCTCGACACTCATAGCTCTCTGAGCCGTAAAATAGCCACAGATATGCTCCCTCTCCCCAAGGGTAACAATCTTTATAGCCACACGCTCAATGCCCTCAATCTTCGCCATAGCCCCCTCAATCTCGCCTATCTCAATACGTAGACCACGCAGTTTTATCTGGTTGTCCTTACGTCCTAGAATCACTACATCGCCCTGAGGTGTCCACTTCGCATAGTCGCCACTAGCGTAGAACCTCTCTCCGCTAATTGTAATAAACTTCTCGGCTGTCATCTCCTCAAGGTTATTATAGCCAACGGCTAGCCCCACACCTCCGATATACAACTCACCCACTACACCCACTGGCACACGATTGCCGTGAGAATCGACAATCATTTCCTTGTAGTTATACAGTGGCGAGCCAACAGATATGGCACTTGCCTCAGTCAAATCCTTAGCATTACAAGAAACAGTTATCTCCGTAGGGCCATAGGTGTTAAATATCTGAGCCGATGTAACCTCTTGCAGCCTTTGAAGTAGCTTCAAAGAGTAGCTCTCGCCCCCCGACATTATAACCTTACACCTAGACAGAGCACTACACATAGGCTCATAGTCCATATAGCCCAGCATACGAGAAGGAGTAGCATTAAAACAGTCTGCGCCCGTGCGCTCAAAGAGTTCCGTTAAAAGTATCGGGTTATTAGCCTCGTCCTCCGAAGCAAGAACAAGAGTCTTGCCATTAAAGAGCGTTGCCCCAATCTCCTTTAAACTCATATCAAACGACACAGTTGTAACCGATAGATAGCTATGAACCTTCGTCCGTACAGCGTGGATATGAACATTGGCAGGGTCAGGGGTCAGATAATTCGAGATACCTTTGTGGTGAAGCATTACGCCCTTAGGTTTGCCTGTACTTCCCGAAGTATAGATAAGATATGCCAAAGAATCACTGCTAATTTTTAGAGCAGGATTTTCGTTATTCTCACACTTCAAAAGCTCCTCGACAACTATAACCTTCTCTGAATCGAAATCTGCTGCCCTATCACTCGTTGTAATGATATATTTAGCCTCTGAGTCCTCAAGGATGTACTGTGTACGAGAGGTGGGGTATTCAGGGTCACAAGGGATATATGCAGCCCCTGCCTTCATAACCCCAAACATAGAGAGGATAAGCGAACTGCGACGTGGAAGGAGCAGTGCTATACGGTCGCCACACTCTATGCCTCTAGAGATAAGTCCGTGCGCTATTCTATTTGCCTCACCGTTAAACTCAAAGTAGCTCAAAGTCCTATCAAAGGCAATCAAGGCCACAGCATCAGGTGTCTCACACGCATACCCCTCGATTGCCCTATGGTATAGCTCTACTGGGATATCCCCGCTCTTTACACTCTCAAAGCCCCTAAGAAGATTGACCTCCGTGTCCGTAAGAATCGAAACAGTAGAAACCGCTGCCTCAACATCTCTAGTGAAACTCTCCACCACAACAGCCATAGCCTCTATAAAGCCAGTGATATACTCGGCAGAGTATAGGGCATCGTTATACTGAGCCGTAATTCTAAAGCTGTCCTCAGGCTCTTCGATATGAATTGAGAGCTTCGACTTTGTACCGCTCATCAGATACTCCAAACCTGTAAACTCAACCTCACTATCCCCTACCTTATAGGTGTTGAGAACCCCCACAAGATATGAGTACATAAGATTTGTAGTGAGGTTATACTTTGTGGCAAGGTTCGGGAATGGATAGTTCTCATTCTCGATTGCGCCGTCAAAGTTTGCGGCACACTCCTTTATGTACTCCCCGACACTCTGACTCTTAATCTCAGCCGACAGAGGTAGTGTGTTTACAAACATACCGTAGCTCTCAGCAATTTTGAGATTACTTCTTCCGCTGCTCACTGTATTTAGACAAGTGATATTACTAGAACAATATCTAGCAGTCGTGTAGTGAAGTGCCGTTAGGAAGAGTTGCGCAGGGGTTAGCCCCTCTCTTGTACAGAACTCTCTCACTGTCTTTGAAGACACCTCTGAGCTTACCTCTTTGAGGTTGCCTAGCTCAGCCATACCTCCCAAATCTGAAGGTATCTCACTGCTGCCCTCTACCTCTACAAGACTTTTGTAGTAGAACTCCTCTGCTCTGGTGTTGTCCCTTTGAAGCTCGTCCTCTACAAAGTCAAGGAATGAATACTGCGAAGTCTCAATCCTCTCTCCTGAAAGTAGAGAGGTAAGGTTCTTTATAAACAAATCACACGACGAACCGTCAAAGACAATATGATGGAAGTCGAGCATTAAGAAGTTATCTTCTGCGTCCTCCAAAACTAGAGCACGGCACAGCCCTCCCTTGGCAAGGTTAAACGGACGTACAAAGTTATAGGCAATAGAGTCTATCCCCTCTTTGCCCTTAATTATTCTTCGCTCTACACTAAAGGTGTTAGGAGTTATAATACCCCTGACTTCGCCCTCTACCATATCGAAGCGTAGAGAAAGAGTTTCACAGCCTTCTACTAGCTTCTCTACTGCCTCCGCTATTCTCTGTGCAGAGATAGCTTCACTCTTAGCGAAACGAAGCATTAGAGGGATATTATAGAGCGTTTGAGTAGGGTTCTTCATTGTGTCGATGTAAACCCCCATCTGCGAAGGCGAAAGAGGGTAACTCTCCCTGCGAGGTTTTGGACTCTCGTCACCTGCCTGCTGTGCGCTATTTTCTCCTGCTCCACGAGCTGTTAGACTGCCGCTGAGCATTCCTTCGAGTATTTCGTTCTCGATATCTAGAATCGTATAGCGTTTTATAAGCTCCTTTGAGTCGATAGCCACGCCAAAGCGTTTAAAGAGTAGCATCGAAAGTTTGATAGCCGTTATAGAGCTTAGCCCCGCATAGTGTAGAGGGGCTGTGAGCGACACTTCTTGAATTGAGAGGGCTTCTAGCGTAAGAGCCTTTATCTCCTTTTCGAGTACATTTAGCTCACGGGCTGAGTCCTCCCCTCCTTCCTCTGGAGTCTTTACCTCTGGGCGAGGGAGCGCACGCACATCTACCTTGTGGTTTACAGTAAGGGGTATCTTCTCTATCTGCATTATAACTTCTGGGAGGATATACGAAGGCTTATTCTCTAGCACAAAGTCGCTGAGAGCTTCGATATCTATCTGAGAGTCCGAGACGATATAGGCAGCGATAAACTTACCGCCCGACTCCTTGTCGTATGCCTGAACCGTTACATCTTTTATGCCTTCGAATTCGTTTAGTATAGCTTCGACCTCGCTTAGCTCAATACGGAAGCCACGAATCTTAACCTGAGAGTCTCTACGCCCTACAAACTCTATATTGCCATCTGGCAGGTAGCGCACAACGTCGCCTGTCTTATAGACACAACTGTGTAGAGCCTCTCGGGTAAATGGGTTATCTATAAAGACCTTTGAGGTAAGTTCCTCTCTGTTTAGATAGCCTGCGCCGACCTGCGGCCCTGAGGCCCAAAGTTCGCCCAGTCCTCCCACTGCTACTCTTCGACAGTGGCTATCCACGATATAGAGCTTCGTATTATCGGTTGCCACTCCGATAGGGATATTCTCTTCGTGTAGACATAGGGCGTATTGTGTAACATTAATTGTACACTCCGAAGGACCGTATATGTTATGTAGCGTATAGCCTTTAGGAGGGTTTAGAGACGCTAACTTCTCGCCTCCGACTATGAGGTGCTTTAGTGTAGTAAACTCACCCGATAGAGCAAACTGCCGCCCCACTTGTGTAGTCATAAAGCTATGGGTTATGCCACAGCGGTTAAAGTACTCTTCGAGTTCGACAAGGTTGAGGCGCATCTCCTCGGGAATAATCCATAGCGAAGCTCCGTGGCATAGAGCCTGATAGGTGTCGAGCATAGAGGCATCGAAGCCGTAGCTTGCATAAGCTGCAAACCTGTGCTGTGGAGCTATCTCATATTTTCGCTTAGCCCAACTCATAAAGGCAATCACACTTCTGTGTCTAAGTAGACAGCCCTTAGGCGTACCAGTAGAGCCAGAGGTGTATAGTATAACAAATTTGTCTTCGGGGGAAATCTCCACGCTAAAGTCCTTAGAAGGAAGGGATTCTATTTCACTTGTCAGAAGCACAGGGATGTCCTTGTTTTCGATAATACCCGTTAGGTCTTCGTCTGTAATGAGGAGTTTCGCATTTGCGTCACTTGTCATAAAGTTCAGCCTTTCCTTTGGATAGCTAGGGTCGAGAGGCTGATATATACAACCGCTTTTAAGGACTCCGTAAGTGGCTATAACCATAAACTCCGAGCGGTTTATTAGAATCGACACTACATCGCCAGTAGAGAGCCCCTTATTGAGGATATAGGCAGCGAGTTTATCGCTGAGTAAATCTATCTCTTTATAGCTATACTCTCTGTCCTTAAAGACAGTGGCGAGATTATCGGGATATTTTGCCACCATTTCTTTGAACCTCGAAACAATTGTGGCATTTTTGTTCCACAGAGTATCTGTGAGGTTAAAGGAATCTAGAAGCGAGAGGTTCTTCTCGCTTAGAATCTCCACATCTTTTAGCTTCTCCTCTTTAGCAAAGCTCGAAAGGAGTCTATCGAAGCTCTCGGCGAAATGTTCGATAAGTTCCCCTGAGTATTCCTCTGCGCTATATTGACAATCTATACTGTACCTTCCCTTTGCTTTAAAGACTTGAACACTGAGTTGTGAGCCAGTGGCATTTTCTAGCGGATTCTCGAACACTGCGCTCTTTGAGCATAGGCTATCGAATTCCTTCAAATCTCCCTGATAGGCAAATAGCAAATCGCTTGTAAGTCCAAACTCGCTGCATATTTCGCCAAAGGAATATAAATCGTTATTCATCTCTAATAGCAGCGAAGCCTTAGTCGTTTGCAATAGCTCCTCGACTGTTTCTATCCCCTCGATTGAGGTATAGTGAGGTAGAGTTTTGACCATCATCGCAATAGTAGAGGCACTTTGCGCCGACTCTCTGCCGTTGTAGATTGTCGCAAAGAAAGATTCCTTGTCATTATTATAGGTCGAGAGCATATAGCTAAATGCAGCCGTGAAAAATACATTCTCTGTAACTTTGTATTTAGCGCACGCCTCTGCTACCTCTTGCGATAGTGCCGAAGAATCTAGGGTAAAACGTCCGAACTTTCCTGCGCTCTCTGCACTCTCTACATTCTTTATATTCTCTGTATTCTCCGTACTCTCTATACTCTCTATACTCTCTATACTTTCTATACTCTCTATACTCTCTATGCTCTCTGTACTCGTCCCTGCACTCGCCCCTACACTCTTTCCTGCACTCTGAGTCCTAGCCTTCATCTCTTTCGGGTGGTCGCTGAGCGGTAGAGATACAACGCTTATTCCTGATAGGCGTTCTTCATACCACTCCTTCGCTGCAATGTACTCGTCGCTTTGTCGTCTTAGCTCCTCACTCTGTGCAATCTTAAAGCCATTAAACGTCTCCCTTTGAAGTTCCTCGCCAGCATAGGCACGCTCTATATCAGAGATAAGAATCTCGAACGATGTGCCGTCGAAGATAATATGATGCAAATCCAGGAAGAGATATCCCCCTTGTGGCGTATCGAAGACCTCGAACCTAAAGAGTTCGCCTCCTTCTATCACAAATGGGCGTACAAGGCGTTCTTTGACCTCTTCAATCGAGTCAATCTGTTGTACCGAAAGAGTGTAAGGAATTTTTGAGTTATCTCTTTGTAGAGGCTCTGCGCTGTCTGATAGCTCAATTGTTGTTTTGATATAGGGATGTGCTTCGACAACCTTTTCTATACTTTGGGCTAGCTTATGCGTATCTATCTCTTTGCTCAAGGTTATAATACGAGGATTGTTATAACAAATCTCTCCTATATGCCCCATACTCTCGATATAGATACCCATCTGTGTCTGGCTAAGTGGATAATGCTCCCTCTCTTCTAAAAGAACTGAAAGGCTAGCTTCTCTCTCCAGTGTTTCGGCAATAGCTCGTGGGGTTTTATAGGTATAGAGCATTTTTGTAGTAAGCGGCAAATCCTTTGCTAGTATTTGAAGGCGCATAGAGAGGATAGAATCCCCTCCCAGAGCCACAAAGTCGTCGTCTATGCCTATCTGCTCAACAGAGAGCACTTCTTCAAAGCATTTGCACAAAAGAGCCTCAGTATCGTTACGAGGAGCTGCATACCCACTCTGGAGGTTAGAGACCTCAGGAGGCAGTAGTGATAGCCTGTCGAGTTTGCCATTTGCATTAATAGGGAAGCTCTCCATCTCTACAAAGTAGCTCGGCACCATATAGCTAGGCAGCTTTTCGAGAAGTCTAGTCTCTATCTCCCTCTGCGATATTGGCTCGCTGAGGGTATAATATGCACACATAAAGGTTTGCGAACCGCTTCGTTCAAAGCCCTTGACGATTGCGCCACTTATCTGCGGCAATTCCTTCATAACGGCTTCGATTTCGCCTGGCTCGACCCTTTGCCCATTAACCTTAAGCATCCAGTCCTTACGGTTGACATATAGCAGCTGTCCGTCTGTGTCGACCTTTCCGATATCCTTTGTGTGGAGGACTCCCCCTTTGTATAGCTTTTCAGTGCCCTCGCTGTCGTTTAGATATCCTAGGGTAAATTCTCCTTTGAGGCATATTTCGCCCTCCTCTCCTTGCGGCACTTCCTTTCCTTCGTCGTCCAGTAGGAGATATTCTACACCTTCGAAAGGCACACCCACTGGGGTATTCTCATATTCTTTGTCAATTTCGAAATATGTAGCCTGCGGACAGGTCTCGCTCATACCGTAAAGTACGAAGATTTTGTAGTCGTAATTTGGAACAACGCCGCTAACCCTCTCCGAGCCTGTGAAGATTCTTCTGAGCGAGGCAGCCTTATTGTCGTAATATTTAAGCATAGAAGGGCTAATGAAGATTTGGGTAATACCCTTCTCCAGGATATAGTCCTGCAACTGTGTGAGGTTACGTCTAATGCTAGGCGGCACAATCTCCACCCTGCCACCTGCAAGGAGTGTAGCATAGAAAAGAGTTTGGGCAATGAAGTAGAATGGAGCCGAAAAGGCAAAGACATCCTGAGGGTTATTCTCAAAAGTAGAGAGGTGTCTATATATCCCTGAGCTAAAACTTTTAAGGGTGTGTATAATCCCTTTAGGTTTGCCAGTACTCCCCGAAGTGAAGAATAGGGCAGCGGTGTCTTCATCCCCAAGGGTTATAAGGTTAGCGAGGACTGGGCGCAGTTTCGCTTCTTCTATAAAGTCAGAGTCCACTACGATTTTAGCTTTGCTCTGCTCTTTGATACTTTCGATTCTTTGGAGTGGCTGTGTGGCTTCGAGTGGTATAATAGCACTTCCAGAATACCAAACCCCGAAGATGGCAGCGATATATTGTGCCGAACTCTCCAGAACTATTAGAACATTACTTCCACTTGCCCCCCTCTCGATAATGAGGGTAGCTATTTGTCGAGAGAGTCTGTCTATGTCGTTAAAGCTAAGTTCTTCTTTCGAATCGCCCGCTGCTATATTTTGAGGGAAGCGAGCCACCGCTTCAGTAAAGGCTTCTATAATATTAAACTGTGCCATAGAGATAATATGAAGCCCATCAAAAAAAGGGCTTTAAATTTGAGTTATGAATATTTAATTATTTGAGGGAGGGGGGAACATACCCCCTCTCTGGTTGTAAGTCTATTTTCCCTAAACGAGTAAATGCAAGTGTGAGAATAAGAGCTATGCAAAAATGCCCTTACGCTCCGTCGCACTTTTTTAGGGAGAAGAACCTTAAAGAATCGTAAAGAGCGATGAGAAGCCCGTAATATCGAAAACCTCTTTGATTTCAGCCTTTAGTCCACATAGGGTAAGAGACCCCCCGATAGCTGTAACACTCTTTAGGAGTTTGAGCAGTGAGCGCAGTCCTGAACTGCTCACATAGCTAAGCTCCTCGCAGTTCAGCGATATCTGAGCCGCAGGGACTGAGAGTAGCTCTGCGGTCTCTTGTTCAAACTGTGCTGCTGTAACTGTGTCGATGCGGCCAATAACCTTCACCTCTATTTTTTCTTCTTGTTTTGTGATTTGAATTTCCATAGTTTTATCTGTTTGTATAATTTTATTTCTTTTGATTTGTAAACTTCCCTTATGCTTTTGAGAGGCTCTCTCTTATTCCTCTCTCTTATTCCTCTCTCTTATTCCTCTCTCTCTTATTTAAGTTTCTTCCTGAGCGTTAAGATATTCTTTTCGCCCTTTCTGCGGTAGCTCATTTCGTCGATTATCTTTTGGGCGAGGAATATTCCCAGTCCTCCGATTTCTCTCTCCTCTAGAGCCTTTGTCGTGTCTACCTCACGAGGTTTGGTAGGGTCGAAGGCGACACCTCTGTCCTCTATGGTAAAGACAACCCAGCTTTGCGCTCTTTCGAAGGCTATTTCTATTTCGCTGTGCGCTCCACTTGGGAAGGCATAGAGTATAACGTTAGAGATAAGTTCTTCTAGTGCTAGATTCAAAGAGAATATTTCAGAGGGGGCTATCTCTTGCCTCTCTCCCCACTCCTCTACGAAGCTGCTGAGTAGAGCTATGTCCTCGACCTTGTTCTCAATTGTCAGCCTTTGGATATCGCTGACTACGGGGGTTAGCCTTAAGGCTAGCATTGTCATATCGTCGCTCTGGTCTGTTCCTTTTGTAAAGTCCTCTACACTCTTTCCTATCTTCTCTATAAGCCCTTTTGTAGACTTTTCATTGATATTATCAGTCAAGAGAGCCAGCAGCCTTTCAGCAGAGTAGAGTTCACTTCTCTCGTTCTCTGCCTCTGTAAGCCCATCGGTGTAGAGCAGCAGTGTATCTCTGAGAGACAGAACAATACTGTGGGCTTTAAAGTCCATATCCTCTAGAACGCCCAGCGGAAGGTTTGCAGTCGCAGAGAGCAGTGTGGCTTTGCCCTCACGCATAAGTATAGGGGGATTGTGTCCTGCATTTGCATATTTCATCTCGCCACTCTTAAGGTCTAGCTTCCCGATAAAGAGAGTTGTGAACAAATCGGAGCTATTCTTTTCGAACATAAATCTGTTCATCTCTTTTAGTATAAGCGAAGGCTCGCTAAGGTATTTAGCAGATGCCCTAAAGACGCTGCTTGTAAGTGCCATAAAGAGCGATGCAGGGACTCCCTTGCCTGCTACATCCCCTATGGTGAAGTATAGTGAGTCTCCTGCAAAGAAGAAATCGTATAGGTCCCCGCCAACCTCCTTTGCAGGGGTCATCGTTGCGTAAAGCTCCACCTCCTCTCTGCCGTCGAACGGTGGGAAAAGAGTTGGGAGCATATCCATCTGTATGGTTGTGGCAATGTGGAGTTCACTTTCGATTCTTTGAGCCGCTTGTGTCGATATTTTGAGCCTTTCGATATAGTCTTTTAGTGAGCTTTGCATCTCCATAAATGAGTCTCGAAGGTTCGATACTTCGTCTTTGTGTTTAAAGGGTGGAATCTCTACATCAAAATTCCCCTTTGCAATAATCTTTGCCGAGGCGGCTAGCCCCATAAGGTTCTTTGTCGAGCGACGTAAAACAAATGCCGTAAGAAAGAAGATAAGCAGCAGACTAAAGGCTACGATAATAATCAGCACTTTCGTAGTAGAGATAAGTTCGGCAATGATATCGCTCTTTTGCGAGACAATAGCCACCGACCATCCGACACTTGGTATAGGCTGATAGAACTCATAACAGCGCACACCCTCTAGGACATATTCTCCCATTCCGCCCTTGCCCTCAAGCATATCTCTACCGATACGGTTCACTGTTGAGTCCTGCATCGAGGTGTTAGCCGAGATGTAGGTTTCTTTTAGGATTTTGCCGTGGTGTTTGTGCGCCAGATAGTAGCCACTTGGGCTAACCATATAAGAGTATGAATTTTCGTATGGCTGAACTTCTTCGACCATTTTGCCCAGCAGGTCAAGTCTTAGGTCTACGGCAAGGACTCCCACGAAATTGCCTTCGTCGTCCATCATCACAGATGAGTAGGTCACAATATAGCGAGTGCTGTCATTGTCCATAGCCCCGATGTAGGGTTCGCTCCAGAGGTTATCGTCCTTTTCTTTAGGTATCTTATACCACTCCATATCTAGGTAGTTGTAGCTTTCTTTGCCGACAAACTTTGAGGGTTTATTTTTCATATTATCCCTTTGGTTGTAGAGCATAAAGAGTTCTTCGCTATCGTCTATGTAGTGAGGTTCAAAGGCGATTGCTACGGCATCTATATTGGGGCTGTTTTCTAGTATGTAGTTTACGGAGTTTGAGATGAAGGCTTCATTTGTGTGGAATCGTTCGATGTAGGGTCTTAGCTCGTCGACGACTGTTTCGATATTGTCGAGGGTGTTTTCGATTCTTAGGGCTAGGTTTTCCACCTGATAGGTAGACTTACTAAAAGCCTCTCTAACGATAGCTTTGCTAGAGTACTGATAGTAGATTATAAAGGACACAACAAAGAGTGTCACTGTGACAGTGAGGATATAAACCCCGAGTCGTGTCGAGAATTTTTTAATTTGCAGTTGCATAGGCTGTTTATTAAAAAAAGGTTATAGGGAATTATTAGAAGTCCCCCTAAACCCTGTTGTGTTGTATATGCCGTGAGCCCTACAAAGTTAATTAAAAAAAATGACTTTATGGGTTTTTTAACAGATATGTCACAATTAAACATTACCTTTGTAAGGCTCATAGAATTCTCAATGCTAAGAGTTACACATTATATAACTTTTGTGATGGGGGGGGGGAGAAGAATTATTGCTAAAACTTAAAGAAAAATGAAAATAACAAAACTTTTATTTATTTATGCGGTATCGGCCGTTCTTATGACGGCTTGTTCGGGGGGACAAGGCACGGGTTCAGCGAAGACTTCGGGAGGCTTCTCTTATAGTGGCGAGGTTACGACACCTGCGAAGTATGTCTTCTTCTTTATCGGTGACGGTATGGCTGCTCCTCAGGTGCGCTTAGCCGAGGCGGCTCTTATTTCTGAGAAGTTCCAGGAGAACTATATGACTCTTACGGGCAGTGAGAACCCTATCGAGAAATTGCATATTAGCGAGATGGGGATTACAGGGCTTGCCACGACTAATGCTCAGAATAGATATATCACCTGTTCGGCAGCGGCAGCCACGGCACTTGCTACGGGCAGTAAGACAGATATAGGTATCATTTCGCAGAGTCCATCAGGTGAGCCACTTTTGTCTATTGCCTATATGGCGCAGCGTAGGGGTATGAAAGTGGGGATAGTCTCTAGTGTGAGTATTGACCACGCTACGCCTGCTTGTTTTTATGCTAATGCTTCTAGTAGGAGTAAATATACGGAGATTTCAGACCAGCTTCTTACCTCGGGCTTTCAGTATTTTGGAGGGGGTTCTGTCAAGTGGGATTCTCGTGCTCGCAGCCTTGGAGTAGATAAGGCTGAGGCTTATAGACTTTATCGAGAGAGTGCGGCAGAGAGGGGCTATACCTATGTGACCTCTAGGAGTGAGTTTGACGCACTTCACGGAGGGGATAGCCTAAAGGTTATCGCTACGCTCAATATGCTAAGTGAGGAGCAGTATTCGGACGATGGGGCAGCCCTTCCTTATACTATTGACTTGGGGAGAGTGGAGAGTGCGGATAATAGAATATCGCTTGCAGATTTCACAAAGAAGGGCATTGAGGTATTGGAGGGTGACAGTGGCTTCTTTATGATGGTAGAGGGGGGAAAGATTGACTGGGCTTGTCACGCCAATGATGCGGCTACTGTCGCTTATGAGGTAGTGGCTTTTGACGAGGCTGTGGGTGTGGCACTAGAGTTTGCCAAGGCGCATCCTAGTGAGACTCTAATTGTTATAACGGGCGACCACGACTGTGGCGGTCTTGCGCTTGGTTTTGCGGGCACTAGCTATGAGTCAGCATTTGAGAATCTTTCGGGCTCTAGTGTTTCTTATGATGTATTTGCTAGGGAGGCAGTTGAGAAGATGCGAGGGGGTGCAGGTTTTGCAGAGCTTATGGCGTTTGCTTGCCAGAAGTTTGGTTTTACTAATGCTGTTAAGGGGGATAACGCCACGGCTCTTTCTATGACTTTGGAGTTGTCAGATTATGAGGTAAGTCTTTTAGAGGGGGCTTATCATAAGAGTATAGGTAAGATTGAGAAGGTAGGGTTCTCAGAGGCGGATGAGTATAGTGCTTCTTATGGGGGCTATGACCCTTTCACTACTACTTGTACGCATTTGCTGAACAATAAGTCGGGAGTAGATTTCACTAGTTATAGCCATACGGCAGTGCCAGTTATGGTTTTTGCTAGTGGGGCAAATGCTTCACTCTTTAGTGGGTATTATGACAATACGGATATCGCTAAGAAGATAGCAGAGGCAGCAGGGCTTTAACAGTGCTCGTTTAGGGGTTTTAGATTAGGGTTTTATACGATAGGGATGTTATAGCGATGAGACGAAGGGGGGAGTTCTACTTTATTGTTTTTGTAGCAGTAATATCAGTGCTGTTATTTGTGTTGCCTACGGGTTATGAGAATCCAGAGCTGACGGATGGGAAGTTGTGGGAGAAGGCGGAGGTTGTCTCTGTTGACGATAGTGATTTGGGTTCTATTTCGGTGGTGACCCTTGGGGCTCAGAGTTTGGAGTTAGAGGTTCTTTCGGGGGAGTTTCGGGGAGAGAGGGTAGTTTGTAGTAATGAGCTTTTGGGGGATAAGCGTCGTGATATTGTCTATTCTCAGGGGGATTGTGTCTCGGTTGTGTTGTTATTGGGTGCAGAGAGCGGGGGTATCGTAGAGGCACGAGTGGAGGACTTTTATCGGGGGGATGTGGAGCTTGTTCTGGTGTTGTTATTTTTTGGGGTGCTTATCGTTTTTGCTGGGCGGACTGGGTTGAAGGCAGCGTTATCATTTATATTCACGGCACTTTGTTTTTGGAAGTTACTTATTCCTGCTTTTTTGAGTGGGTATTCTCCTTTTGGTGTATCTTTGTGTGTCGTATTTGTGACTACTAGTGTGGTGGTGCTTTTGGTTGGGGGATTTAGCCGTAGGGGTGTTGTAGCTCTTTGCGGTGCTACTCTTGGGGTGCTGTTGACGGCACTGATGGCCTGGGTTTTTGGTTATTATTTCAAGATTCCAGGGACTGTCCAGGAGTATTCAGATGCCCTTATCTATTCTGGTTTTGAGGCTTTAGATTTTTCTTCTATGTTTCTGTCTTGTGTCTTTATATCCTCTGCTGGGGCTGTTATGGATGTGGCTATGGATATAGCGGCATCGCAGAGTGAACTTGCCCGTCAAGTGCCAGGTATTAGCCGTAGGGCGTTAATACGTTCGGGTTTTAATGTAGCACGTCCTGTTGTGGGGAGTATGACCACTACGCTTCTGTTCGCTTATTCGGGTATGTTTATGTTCACCTTTATGGCATTTATGGCACAGGGTGTCCCGATTGAGAGCATTGTAAATCGTGGCTTTATAGCCTCTGAAATCCTTCACACTCTAGTGGGCAGTTTCGGGCTAGTCCTTGTCGCCCCTTTGACCTCTCTTGTAGGCGGTTTTTTAATGATTAATGATTAGCGTTTGTTAATGATTCAATACTCCGTTAAATTTTAATTTAACCATCTGATTTTCAATAAAATAAATGTGATTTTTCTTGCTTATGTCCCTGATTTTTACTATCTTTAAGGCTAAAACCACTCA
>JAWXTN010000006.1:0-59834 GCA_044433515.1 Rikenellaceae bacterium
TTGTAGGGTGTAGGTTGTAGGGTGTAGGGTGTGGGGAGTAGGTTGTAGGGTGTGGGGTGTGGGGTGTGGGGTGTGGGGTGTGGGCGCAACTGTGGCTGTTGCTGTGCTATGAGGCGGAACTTGTGCCTTATATATTCTAGCTTAGAGATTGCCCCAAATGTACTCGCCTAGATGTATGGCAAGAGCTGAAACAATGAGGATGACATATAACATATTTGTGAGAAAAGTCGGGCGACTAGATGCAAAATATGTGGGTATTACAACCGATAACGATATAGCCATTATCGGAAGTAAGGTTATGGTGCTGCAAGGCGAAAATAGCATAGCTGCAACAGACCATAATGCGAAAAACGAGAAGAAACGAAAACTTAACTGCGAATGCTTTTTGAAAAATTTGCGTGTCTTTATAAAAATGATATTCGAAAGGATAAACAGTATTGTACACACCCCAATGAAAAGATACTCCGATATCCGTAAATCCCCACTCCAAAGAAGTGACGATATAGTCCCATCGCTCTGAATAGTTGAATTAAGCAGTATTTGCCAATGGCTTAATATATCCTCACCGCTAGCCCAAATCCCAATAAAATAGAGGACAAATGGGAAAAGAAAACCGCTAACAACCACAATGAACTCACGCAAATTACGCTGACGAAACATAAACAGACCCACAAACATAATAGGTGCAATGTAGATGGATGGCGGAAAAATTAATGCAGAAAGCCCATAGTAAAATGACGATGTGAGAAGCGGTCTCGAAGCTATATGCTTGTAGCGGCGACTCTTTATGATTGTTGAACTCGCCATTAGAATCAGTACAGCACTCACAAGTGACGTTATACTTAACTCCTCGGTGTTGAATGACGTACAGATAAGAACAAATAAAACGCTGGGCATATAGTTCCTTTCGAGGTATATGACACGCTTAATGGCTGTCCGTGCCGCCATTACTGATAAGATAAAGACTAAAAGACCTACGACAAGTCGGTTAGCGAACCCACTGCCTACAAACTCCGTAATGGAGCTTAGATGCCCCCAGTCTATAAGCGATGCCGTCTCTGCTGCATTAGATATTACAGGCTCTGACTCACCCCAAAAACTCCCCTTGCTCAAAAACAGCGTAATAAGCAGCACCGTGTAGAGCATAGTGGCAAAAAGTGATGAGCGAGTAATGTCCATACCAAATGAGATAAATGAGAAAAATTTTATAAGAAAAAAAACTTGAGAAGGGAAGTTCTTAAGTGAATAAAGAACCTCCCCTCGAAGTGAAAAAATATGCTACTGGTTAACGGTAATAAGGAAGTAGTTCTTCTTACCCTTTTGAACAAGTAGGTATTTGCCTGCAATTAGATTTTCGGCAGTAACTGTCATCTCTCCATCAGCAACCTTATTGCCGCCTAGTGATACACCGCCTCCCTGAATCGTGCGACGTAGCTCGCCCTTCGATGGGAAGATAGAGGTAAGTTCGGTTGCAAGTGAGATGAACGAACACCCAAGCTGCGAAGCCTCAATCGTAAACTGAGGAACACCCTCAAAGACATCCTTAATCGTAGCTTCGTCTACTTCGGCTAGAGCTGCTGCTCCGCCACCAAAAAGAATGGATGACGCTGCTACTGCACGGTCATAATCCTTGCGGCTATGTATCATAACGGTTAGCTCCTCGGCTAGTCGCTTTTGAAGTATTCGACGGTGTGGCTCAGCTCTATGCTCCTCGATAAGCGCAGTAATGGTAGCCTCGTCCAAAAGAGTGAAAATCTTTATGTATTTCTCAGCGTCTACATCAGAGGTAGATAACCAGAACTGATAGAACTTATATGGAGACGTATAGGCTGGTGATAGCCATATATTGCCGCTCTCTGTCTTACCGAATTTCGTGCCGTCTGCCTTCTTGATAAGTGGACAAGTAATAGCAAATGCCTCACCGCCTCTCTTGCGACGAATAAGCTCCGTGCCAGTTGTGATATTACCCCATTGGTCAGACCCCCCTAATTGTAGCTTACAGCCCTTAGTCTCGTAAAGGTGCAAAAAGTCAAACCCCTGAACCAGCTGATAAGTAAACTCAGTAAATGACATACCGTCGCCGTCACCCGAAAAACGTTTCTTTACAGAATCCTTCGCCATCATATAATTCACGGTAATATGCTTGCCGATATCACGAATAAAACCAAGGAAACTTTGCTCCTTCATCCAATCGTAATTGTTAACCATTTCTGCTCTGTTCTCTGCATCGCTGTCAAAGTCGATAAGCTTTGATAGCTGAGCTTGTAGTGCCTCCTGATTGTGTCTAAGGGTCGCCTCGTCAAGAAGATTGCGCTCTTGGCTCTTGCCGCTAGGGTCGCCTATCATACCAGTCGCACCCCCTACTAAACAAAGAGGACGGTGACCGCAACGTTGTAGATGCTTAAGTAACATTACGCCCACCAGGTGACCTATGTGAAGCGAATCGGCTGTTGGGTCTATGCCTAGGTAGGCAGTTGTCATTTCCTTTTCGAGTTGTTCCTTTACGCCAGGCATCATATCCTGTATCATCCCTCTCCAGGTAAGTTCTTTGATGAAATCCATTTTTTATTCGTATCTTTGTTAAGTTATTTTGTTTTTTAAGATTTATAGAGTAAAGCACAAAGATACTAAAAAAAATATGGCAAAAGTAAAAAAAGCATTTTTTTGTAATTCCTGTGGGGCGGAAAGTCCTAAATGGTTTGGTCGCTGCACGTCGTGTGGTGAGTGGAATAGCTGTGTCGAGGAGGTTGTAAGCTCGACCCCTGCACGTGGTATTAGTAGTAGTCGTGCAAGCTCTTTTGTGCAGAGCCAAACAGCGGTAGCAGTCCAAAATATTGAGCATAGCGAAACTAAACGTACCTCAATGGGATATGCCGAAGTGGATAGAGTCTTGGGCGGAGGGCTTGTCGATGGCTCGCTGGTGCTTATCGGTGGAGAACCTGGTATAGGAAAGTCAACTCTTGCCCTGCAAATAGCACTCCATAAGAAGGATTATCCCGTTCTATACGTCTCAGGAGAGGAAAGCCCTGAACAAATTAAACTCCGTGCCGATAGACTCTCTATTGAGAACGATAAGTGTTTAGTGCTTAGCGAAACAATGGTCGAGAATATTATACTCCAAGCAGTAGAGCATAGTCCTAAACTCCTAGTTATTGACTCTATTCAAACGATTTACAGCGAACAGGTCGACAGCTCGCCTGGTAGCGTGTCGCAGGTTAGGCAGTGTGCTGCACTACTGATGAAGTATGCAAAGGAAAGCTCTATTCCAGTGTTTATTATTGGGCACATAACAAAGGAAGGCTCGATTGCAGGGCCTAAGGTCTTGGAACATATTGTCGATGTGGTATTTCTCTTTGACGGAGATAGCAGTACCTCGTATAGGATTCTTCGCTCTATAAAGAATAGGTTTGGCGCAACCTCCGAAATAGGGGTCTTCGAGATGCGTGGCGATGGGCTTAGAGAGGTGTCAAACCCTAGCGAAATTTTTATACCTGCGCATAGCGAAGCACTTAGCGGTGTGGCTATCGGAGCGGTTATGGAGGGTGCTAGAGCTTACCTTATTGAGACTCAGGCACTGGTCTGTGCAACAGGGTATAGCGTTCCTCAACGCTCTTCTACGGGCTTTGATTATAAACGTATGGGAATGCTCGTGGCTGTTCTAGAAAAAAGGCTGGGCTTTAAACTTGGGCAAAAGGATTTGTTTTTGAACCTTGTGGGAGGATTCAAGGTGCAAGATACTGGACTGGATTTGGCGTTCGTAGCAGCTATTATCAGTAGCGCACTGGACGTGCCGCTCGATGACTCGATTTGCTTCGCTGGCGAAGTGGGGCTTAGCGGAGAGGTGAGACCTGCTATGCGCTCGGTTGAGAGAGTTATGGAGGCTTCAAGGATTGGCTTTAAAACTATCGTAATTTCGTCGTACGCCAAGAAAGCCGTTAGCGAGGTGACCTCATCACTGCCTATACGTGTGCTCTATGTGAGTAAGGTGGGCGATTTAGCTCAAATGCTATTTGCTAAGTAGATTTAGGTGCACGTGAGGGATAGAGCATAAAAGTGCTCTTTCCCTATGGTTTTGGCTTCATTAACTTGATTTGTTCGGCAATGGATTCCTTATGGATAGACTGCATAATCTCCCTAATAAATTCTTCGCTTAGACTCAGTGATGCTGCCTTCGAAATTCTTTGACCCAGTATCTCGCTATAACGAGTGCTCTGAAGTACAGGAAGGTTATTCTCTCGCTTATATATGCCTATCTCTTTTGATATCTCCATACGGCTGTGAAGTAGGCGTAGGATGTCTTCGTCGATAGAGTCTATCTTCTCTCTGAGGGTCGAAATGTTCGGGGCTAAAGACCCTGAACTATTCCTTACCACTAGTTCGCTGATGATATGAGAAAGTTCGGTGGGGGTTATCTGTTGGGCTGAGTCGCTTAGTGCACAGTCGGGGTTGCAGTGCGATTCTATTACAAGTCCGTCGAAATTCAGGTCTAGTGCCTGCTGTGAAATAGGAGCGATAAGAGTTCGTCTGCCGCCTATGTGGCTTGGGTCAGTGAGTATCGTTAACTCTGGATAGCGGCGGCGTAGCTCTATGGGGATATGCCATAGAGGCAGATTGCGGTACTGCTCCTGATTATATGTGCTGAAGCCTCGGTGTATAGCTCCTATGTTCTTTACTCCTGCGTTATAAAGACGCTCTAGTGCGCCACACCATAGCTCTATGTCGGGATTCACAGGATTCTTTACAAAGATAGGAAGTGATGTGCCACGAAGTGAGTCCGATAGTTGTTGAACGGCAAAGGGATTTGTGGTAGTTCGTGCCCCAATCCAGAGTATGTCGATGCCTGCGCTTAAGGCTTCCTCGACGTGCTCGGGAGTAGCTACCTCTATGGCACTCTGCATAGATGTGAGTTGCGCTGCCTCTCTCATCCATTCGAGCCCGATAGCCCCTACGCCCTCAAAGCCGCCTGGCTTCGTGCGTGGCTTCCAAATTCCTGCTCTTAGAATTTTTATGCCCTGTGCCTTAAGCTCTGTTGCGCTGGCAAGTAACTGCTCACGGCTCTCCGCACTGCAAGGTCCTGCAATGATGAGTGGCTCGGAGTTTGAAATGTTCTTTATCTTTATTTTATTTAGTTTCATTTGAATGTCCTGACTTCAGTGAAGATTTTCAAAGATATAACAAAATTCTCAGATGGACAAAAGTTGGGCAAATTTATCGCTCTATCGTACGTCAGAGCGCAGGTGGAGATTTTTTTATTTCGCTTTTGTGAGGTTTTAATTGTAAAAAATCGTAAATTTGTGAACTTTAATTCCGTTATTCTTTTATTGCTTTATTATGGCTATTCAAACTTCTGAAAATACTATAGGGAAAGAGGTCGTGCGCTCGGTTGAGTCGCTTGACGGTGTCTCGGGTTGCCTTTCGGATTTTAAAGGGCAGGTCTTTGTTGTGGCAGATAGAAAGCTAAGAGGATATTATGCTAGCTTCGAGGGATGTGAGATTATTGAAATTGAGGCAAAAGAGAAGCGCAAGACTATGGAGGCTGTCTGTAATATTGTGGGGCAGCTGTTGGAGCGTGGCGCAGATAGAGACTCTCTTCTGGTGGGCTTTGGAAGCGGTATTACCACAGATATAGTGGGCTTTGTGGCTTCAATTTATAGACGAGGTATCTCTTATGTGCTTATCCCTACAACACTGCTCGCTCAGGTCGATGCTGCTATCGGGGGAAAAAATGGCGTGAATTTCTCTGGCTACAAAAATATGGTGGGGCTTATCTCCTCGCCTGAGAGGATATATCTATGTTCCGAGGTTCTCAGCACACTTCCGCAAAGAGAATTTAGGGCAGGAGTGGCGGAGATTCTTAAAATCTTTATGATATATGACCCTGAGTATTATTATAGGGCTGTGGAGTTTTTTGCTTCAATAAGTTATGAAGGTGAGGAGTATTTAAAGAGGCTTAGCGGTGATGATAAATCGCTGCTCAGAGATATTATTCTAAGAAGTGTACGCTGTAAAGAAGAAGTAGTAAAGAGAGATAGAGACGAAAAGGGAGAACGTAGACTTCTAAATTTAGGGCATACCTTCGGACACGCAATAGAGAGAATTGCACTGCAAAGAGGCGTGGATATTGCTCACGGCGAGGCTGTCGCTATTGGTATGGTTGTCGCAGCTAAAGTGGCTGAGAAAATTGAGGGGAAAGAGGCGGAGTTCTCACAAAAAATAGCGAAGGATTTAGAGAAAGTGGGGCTGCCATCTCGTTTGCCTGAGGGTGTGAGTGTGCAGGATTTATTTGGTGCGGTCTCTAAAGATAAAAAGGTGAGCGGAGAGGGTGTGTATTTTATTTTGCCGTTTGAGATTGGGAGAGTAGAGCAGCGAATGATAAACTTAGAAACTTTGAAAGGGCTTTCCGTATGATATGTGTAAGTGTAGGGGATAGAGATGACTTAAGGGCGATTAATAGCTCAAGGGCGGATATGGTGGAGATAAGGGCGGATTTGTGCGCTCTCTCGGTAGAGGAATTGAAAATGACTCTTTCGGAATTAGAAAAACCTTGTATTGTTACGTATAGGTCTAAGGATTATTTAAGTAGCGATGTGGAGGAGGTCGTGGGAGCGGCTATTGATTGTGGAGTGGAGTATGTCGATTTAGGTACTGATATGCCTGCTAGTATATTCGATAGATTGTATGAGAGGGCAAGAGAAAAAGGCGTTAAAGTGATAGTGTCGTTTCATAACTTTGAGGGCACAAATTCTATCGAAGAACTTAAGGAACTCTTTGGGTGGATGCAGGATGATGAGGCTAGTGTGGTTAAGCTCGTTTGTATGGCGCATAATACAGAGCAGGCAGTGCGTGTGATGCAGCTATATAAAGAGGCTAGATATGGGGATCTGGTTGTCTTTGCTATGGGGGAGGCAGGGAAGTTTACTAGACCTTTGTCGCTTGATATGGGTGCGCCTTTTGTGTATGCTTCTATGAGTGCGGACTGTGTGACTGCCCCTGGGCAGATGACCGTGGAGGATATGCTTAAGGTTAGAGGGGTGGAGGCTTATCCTTATTGTTTTAGAGAGGAGAGCTTAAAGGTTTTTGGTAGCGTGCAGCTGCCCTGTTCAAAGAGTGTCGCTCAGAGGATGATTTTAGCGGCGGCTTTGGCTTGTGGGGTTTCTGTGCTGAGGGGTTTTATCCATTCGGGTGATAGTGATGCTGCTTTGGCGGTGGCTAGGAGTTTGGGGGCAAGTGTAGAGGTGAGGGGTGAGGATATCGAAATTGAGGGAGTGGGAGGATGTGAAGGTAAACTTAAGGGTGTAGAGGCGGTCAGTGTTGGAGAGAGTGGGCTTTTGGCTCGTATGATGCTGCCACTTGCTTTGTATATAAATGGAGAGTCAGAGAAGGGGCAGTTGTTTATTGAAGGTGCAGGAACTCTTAGGGGGCGAGATATGAGGGCGGCTGTTGAGGCAGTCGAGAGTGTAGGGGTGAAGTGTTCGTCTGACAGTGGGAGAGTGCCTTTTGAGGTGAACGGTTCTTTTAGTGGCGGACGTGTGGAGATTTCGGGTGAGAGTTCTTCGCAGATTGTCACGGGTTTTTTGATGGCTTTACCACTTTTGGAGGGTGATTCTACCCTTGTAATTCATAGTGCACAGAGTGTGCCTTATATATACCTTACTCTAGATGTGTTGTCAAAGTTCGGTATTGGGATAGCTGAGCCTAAGTTTAGTGATGGGGATATGATTTTTGAGATTAGAGGAGGGCAGAGTTATAGGGCAGCGGAAGTGGAGATAGAGAAAGATTGGAGTGCGGCAGTGCCTTTTGTTGTGATGGGGGCTATGGATTTTCAGAGAGGTGGAGAATTAACGATTATGGGGCTTTCTGAGCAGTCCTTTCAGGCGGATAAGAGTGTTATGGAACTTGTGACTTTGGCAGGGGGGAGTGCTGTGATGGCAGATGGAGGAGTGCTTACGGTTCGTGGGGGGCTAGAGGATATGAAACCTTTTAGCTTTGATGCAACACATTGTCCTGATATTATTCCTGCGGCTGTGTTGTTGGCTCTTTGTTTGGAGGGCAGGAGTGAGATAAAGGGAACGGATAGGCTTTTGGAGAAGGAGAGTAATAGGGCGCAGATGTTGTTTTCGGAATTTAGCGTACTGGGAGGCGAGATAGAGATAAAAGATAATAGTATTATTATAGAGGGCAGAGGGGAACTTGTGGGAGGCAGGGTGTCTAGTGGTGGCGACCACCGTATGGCTATGGTTTTGGCTATGGCTTCCAGGGTGTGTAGTGAGCCGCTGTGGCTTGACGATATAGAGTGTGTAAAGAAATCGTTCCCTAATTTTTTTGAGGCTCTGGGATATAAGAATTCTGGAATATAAAAAGTTCTGGGATATAAACTGTAAAGGGGAGTTATAAAAAGTTCCTCTAAAAAAGAAAAGATGAAAAATGAATAGTTTTGGAAGTAAATTTAGAATTTCGATATTTGGAGAGTCGCACGGTGATATGATCGGTGTGATTATGGACGGTGTGCCTCCTGGGGTAGCTCTTTGTGTGGAGGATTTTAAGGAACAGCTGGGGCGTAGAAGGGCTGGTGCTTTGGGTACAACTCAGAGGATTGAGAGTGATGTTCCCTCTATTGTTTCGGGGATTAAGGATGGGGCTACTACTGGTGCGCCTTTGACTGTTGTTTTTCGTAATGAGAATGTAGATTCTAAGAGTTATGCTTCTTTTGAGGTTATGCCACGCCCTGGGCACGCAGACTTTACCTCATCGGTGAAGTATCTCGGATGGAACGATTTGAGAGGCGGGGGGCATTTCTCGGGGCGAATGACTTTGTGTCTTGTGGCGGCAGGTGTTGTGGCTCGCAGGGCTTTTTTTGAGGAGGGGGACGATGTGTCGGCTAAGGTTGTGGAGATAGGGGGGCATAGAGATGCCACAGAGTGGGATGAGGTGCTTCGCAGTGCTATGAGTGAGGGCGATTCTGTTGGCGGAGTTGTGGAGTGCTGTATGCCGTGTCCGCTTATTGGGCTTGGAGAGCCATTTTTTGATTCTGTGGAATCTATGATTTCGCACCTGGTCTTTTCTATTGGAGGGGTTAGAGGTATTGAGTTTGGCGATGGCTTTGAGGCTGCACGTATGCGTGGCTCAGAACATAATGACTCTATTGTAGATGTAAGGGGGCGAACTTCGAGTAATGGGGCAGGGGGTGTAAATGGCGGTATAACAAATGGTAATCCTCTAGTCTTTCGTGTGGCGGTGAAGCCTACCTCTAGTATTGCAAAGGCTCAGCAAACCTTTGATTTCGAAAAGGAAGTGCCTTGTGAACTGGAGATAAAGGGTCGTCACGACACGTGTATTGCGCTGCGTTTCCCTCCGATTGTCGAGGCAGTTGTCTATATTGCACTTGCTAATTGTTAGATTTTAAGGTAGACTATGAGATTTTTAATAAAGGCTTTTGGCTATTTAGTGGCTTGGGTTGTGGCTTTGTTTCTTATGTTTTTGGGGTATGCGTATATTAAGGAGTATAGTCCAGAGGATATAGAGGGAATTCCTGTCTTTGGGGATAGCGAGGTGTTCGGCGGTGATACTATTAGTGTACTTTCGTGGAATGTGGGGTACTGTGGCTTGGGCGATGATATGGACTTCTTTATGGACGGAGGCGAGAGTTCTCGTACCTCTAGGGGGCGAACCCTCGAAAATCTTAGAACGATTAAGGACTCGCTTCTTAGTTGGGCAGAGGGGTTGGATTTTATACTGCTTCAAGAGGTTGACCGCTCATCTAAGCGTGGCTATGGAGTGAATCAGTACGATACACTGATGAAGTATTTGGGAAGTGAGTTTAAGGGCTTTTATGCGGCGAATTTTAGGTCTTTCTATGTTCCTATACCAGTGGGTGATGCGATAGGCGATGTTGATGGAGGGCTTGTTATTTTGAGTCGCTCTACTCCGAGTAGCGCACAGCGAATTTCTTACCCGTCGGTTACGTCGTGGCCACAGAGTATGTTCGATTTGAAAAGATGTATGCTTTCGGTTAGTGTGCCGCTTAGTGATACCTCTCAGCTGTGGGTCGTAAATACTCATAATTCGGCGTATGACGATGGAGGGGGTAGGACAAAGGAGATAAGTTATTTGAGGAGTTATCTAGAGGATAAGCCTTATAGTATAGTGGCGGGAGATTGGAATACTGTACCGCCAAGCTATCAGCTCTCTGAGGCAGAGCGTACAGATGAACACTTTCAGGTGCAGAGGTTAGAGGAGAGAGATTTGCCGCAGGGCTTTAGCGTAGCGACAGATTTGTCGGCACATTCGGCACGCTATGGATATGAGCCATACAACGAGGCTACAACGACTCGTACGCTTATAGATTATGCTATCTATTCGCCACGCCTAAGGGTTGTTTCTACTCAGTATATAGATTTAAATTATAAGAGCTCAGACCATAACCCTGTCCTCTTTCGTTTCGTAATAGAGAAATAAGAATAAACAAGAACTCACAACATATAATATACAACGTAAAAATGAGCTATAAATTACTAGTGCTAGACATTGACGGCACACTTACAAATAATAATAAAGAGATAACTCCACGCACACTTGCGGCTTTAAAAGCGGTGCAGCAAAGGGGAGTGAAATTAGTGCTGGCTTCTGGTCGTCCGACTTATGGTATAGTTCACCTTGCCGAGGAGTTGGAGATGCAGCGTTATGGGGGGTATATCCTCTCTTATAATGGCGGTAAGATTATAGAGGTAAACAGCGGAGAGGTTATTTTTGAGACAACTCTCGATAGGGAACTTGTGCCTATGCTCTATGCTAGGGCGGTGGCTAAGGGTATGCAGATATTGAGTTATGTGCAGAAGGATATAGTGTGCGAGGATATAGAAAATGAATATGTGAAGTACGAGTCGTTCCTTACGAAGATGTCTCTTAGAAAAGTTGAGAGCTTTGTGAGTGAGATAAGTTTTGCGCCCGATAAGTGTTTGATAGTTGGAGACCCTGAAAAGGTTATAGAGTTACAGAGAGAACTTAACGAGGAGTATGGCGATAGAATGGGTGCGTATCGTTCTGAGCCGTTTTATTTGGAGGCTGTGCCACTGGGTATAGATAAGGCTAAATCGCTAGAGAGGCTTTTGGAACATACGGGTAATAGTGTTGAGGATATGGTGGCGGTAGGAGATGGTTTTAATGACCTTTCTATGATAGAGTATGCAGGTTTGGGCGTTGCTATGGCTAATGCGCAGAGCGAGGTTAGGGAGGCTGCCGATTATGTTACCCTTTCGAATGAAGAGGATGGTGTAGCTTATGTGGTGGAGAAATTCTTTGCGTAGGTATGACGATAAAGCAAAGAATTATCCTCAAAGGGGTACTATATATATTGCTCCTTGTAATTGTGCTGCTCTCTATTGTGCTCTTTACGATAGATAGGGTGCGTGTAGTCGATGCTACTAGTGAGGTGGAGGAATTGTTATCGCTGAACTTCCTTCTGGATAATGATATGAGCGAGCTGGAGGGCACGAAAAGATTTGATAAGACAATTGAGGCGTTTATGCGCCGTTGGGAGATTAAGGGTGCTTCGTTTGCTTTGATGCGTAATGATAGCTTGGTGTATGCCAAGGGGTATGGTTATGCTAGTGTGGAGGATAGTGTGCTCTGTGATGTTAATCACGTTATGCGTGTGGCTTCTATATCGAAGCTCATTACAGCAGCGGCAGTTATGAAGTTGTGCGAGGGGGGGTGGCTCGCTTTGGATTCTCAGGTCTTTGGCGAAGAGGGTGTGCTCAGTGATTCTATCTTTTTGGATTTGCACTCCTCGAAGCAGGGGGAGATAACTGTTGAACATTTGTTACGCCATACGGCAGGGTTTTCTACTGCTATCGGCGATGTGGCTTTTAATAATTCGGGTGTGGGTCGTACCATTGGTAAGCAGCTGCCTATCGGTGTCGATGATATGGTCGTTTATGCTGCACAGAATAGAATACGCACGCAGCCAGGTGGAAGTTATGACTATTCGAATCTTGGGTATATAGTTCTTGGGAAGGTTGTCGAGAAGGTTTCGGGTATGCCCTATGAAACTTATGTGAGAGATTCAATCCTTGTGCCTTCGGGTTGTTATGATATGTATATAGGGCGTAGTTTTAAGGAGAATCAGCCCTCTAATGAAGTGTCGTACTACGAGACGAAGGAGGCAGAGCCTGTGGATGCCTACGACGGGAGTATGCGCCAAGTGATGAAGAGCAGGGGAGGGAATAACGTACAGACCCTTAGCGCAGCAGGCGGCTGGGTAACTTCGTCGGTGGAGCTGTTGCGCTTTGTGGCGGCTATAAATAAGAACTCCTCGAAGCCCGATATTCTAAGTCCTCAGACGATAGATATGATGCTCTTTAGTGATGAACATACAAAGCCTATCGGGTGGTCGTCGACAGACAAGGGCGTGTGGAAGCGTAGCGGTTCGATGGCAGGGACAAATGCCTATATAAAGGCGCAGGCAGATGGTTATACGTGGGCTTTTGTGGCTAATAGCTCGGTGTGGATAGGTCCTAAGATTTCTTCTCGTACGGATTATGCTATCTCTCGTGCGGTGGCAGCGGTTACTCAGTGGCCTTCTAGGGATTTGTTTGCTGTTAGAGACAGTATAGGGGATAGGGTGTTGGAATAATAAAGTGATGAATATGCAGAGGATTCTTATAGTGTTTATATTACTGGGCGTGTCGGTGTGTGCTGGTGCGCAATCTTTGGCTGACGAGCTTAGGATTTTAAATAAGTGGAGTGCAGGGGAGGAGGTTAGCCTTAGAGCGGTGGAGGTCTATGGGGTGGAGAACTGTTTTGTGGGGTGTGAGATTTCGGATGAGCTATTCGAGAGGATGAAGGGGAAGTCCTATAAGGAGAACTGTACGGTTGAGCTTGCGGAGTTACGCTATATAAAAGTACTGCACAGGGATGCAGAGGGTAGGGTACTGCTTGGCGAGATGGTGTGCAATAAGAGGATAGAAGCGGATTTGCTTGAAATATTTAGAGTGCTCTATGCCGAGGAGTACCCAATCGAGAGGATGGTTCTTATAGATAACTATGGGGCGGACGACGGAGCTTCTATGCGAGCAAATAATAGTTCGGCATTTAACTTTCGATTTATCGCTGGCACAGAGAAATTGTCGAACCACAGTCTAGGGTTGGCAGTAGATATAAATCCTCTGTATAATCCCTATGTAAAGGTCAAGGATGGGCGTACAATTGTCGACCCTCCCGAGGGGTCTAAATATGTGAATAGAACCCTCGAAAATCCCTTTATCATAAAGGATAACGACCTGTTAGTGACTGAGTTTTTGAGCCACGGTTTTACGTGGGGAGGTCACTGGAATAGCCTTAAGGATTACCAGCATTTCGAGAAGTAAACCCTCTTTGTGGGTGCTGTAAGGTAAAGAATTATTAAAAAATTTTCTTTTATAGAAGAAATCTAGCATTTAAAGGGTTTTTTTGGGTATTTTTATTTGAAAAGCTGCGAATTTCTTTAATTTTTTTTGTTTTTCATTTTTTTCTTCGTACTTTTGTCCTCGGAGGCGGGTGTGTAAGTGTGTTTTTGTTTAACCCTAGAGACTTTAAGCTTAATTCCAAAACCCATTGCAGTTACTGTAATGTCGATAGGGGAGAGCTAAAAACACCGCATTGCATAATTTTAAACTCGTTTCTATTGCAGAGGAACTCGAAAATCTGCAAAATTAAAAAAAGAAAAAGAGTAGAGAATTACAAAATTTTATCCAACATAATGAAAAAAGTTTTCCTATTTGCTTGTGGTGCGGCTTTAATGTTTGCATCTTGCGAGAAAGAATCTGTGACTCCAGTAGTTGAAGCAACTGGTTATTCGTTTAGCTCCGAAATTAATGCAGCTGCGACTCGTGCTACAACTTCTAATTTTGAGACTGGTGACGAGATTGGCGTATCTGCTTTCAGCGATGAGCTATACACTAGCGCACTTGCTGACAATGTGCTTTATACCTACAACGGTAGCCTATTTACTAGCACAACTCCTATTTCATTTACCGAAGGTGGCGAAGCATCTTTCCGTGCAGTTTATCCTTTCCAAGACGGTATCGGTACTGAGTTTGAATTTGCTATCAAAGAAGACCAAAGCGTTACAGGTGCGTACACTCTTAGTGACCTTATGGTTGCTGAAACTGAAGTTACTACTAGCACCGAGCCTACACTTAGCTTTAATCACCGCCTAACTCAAATCAACGTTAGTATTGTTGAGACAAATGTTAGCCTTACAAACGCTGTTGTAGAGGTTGCTTCTCAACTTACTGTTGACTGTGATTTGACTGCTAACACATTCGAAGGTATTGGCGAAATCGCTTCTGTTGTTGCAGCTCCAAATGGCACTAACTACTTTACTGCTATCGTAGCTCCTGGTACTCTTCCTTCAGGTACTGAATTTGTTACTATCACTGTTGGTGATGTTGAGTATTCAGTTGTTCTAAGTAAAGACGTAGAACTTGCTTCTGGTGTTTCTTACACTTACGAAGGTACTATCACTGCTGAGGGCGGCTTCGAATTCACTTCTACAATCAACGAGTGGAATGAAGGCGGTCTAATCGACCTTGAAGAAGAAGAACCAGGTGACGAACCAGAAGAAGGTTTCGTAGCTGTTCTTTCTGTTACTGATATTACTGATGTTTCGGCTTACTGTTCTTGGACTGTTAACGACCAAACTCAAAATTACCTATATGGTCTATTTACTGGTGACTACACTTCTGCATATACCGCAGATGAGTTTGCGACGGCAGCGGCTAGTATTATTTCAACAAATATATTGGCAGGAGATGCAGGTGGTACTTTCACTGGTCTTACAGCTGAGAGTGCTTATACGCTTTGTGTCTTTGCAATTGACGCTGATGGCACTCCTATCGTAGGTGGAGCATACTATACAGCATTTACAACTGCTGAAGCAGAAGAAATCGAAGTTACTGAAGCTTATGATGAGTGGTTGGGTACTTGGAATCTTACTTCTAGTAGCTTGTCAGTTTCAGCTACTCCTATTACTATTGATGTGATTATTACTGAAAGTGCTACATCTGGTATGTATGACATCTATGGTTTAGACCTAACGGCAATGAGATACGATTATGCTGTGCCAGCAACTTTTAATTCCACTACAGAAGGTTGGACAATAGCAGGTACAAACAGCGGCGTGGGAACTTATACTAACACTGATGGTACTGTTTGTCCTGTTAATTATAGTGCTTATGCGTATATAGAGCCTCCTTATGGTGCTTATTATTTCATCACAGGTACGTTTGATGCTCTTACAGCTACTATGAATGCAGACAAAGAATCAGCTTCTGTAGCTTGTTATACTGGTGCTATAACGGGTGGTTATGCGTTTACTGTTGCTACAGTATTGTTGAACTTCACATATAGTTCTAGTACGTATAATTGGTATAGTGATACAGAAAGTTTTGATGTCGATCAATCAGATGTGCTGGTAGGACCTTTTACTTTGTCGAAGGTTTCTGATAGTACTACACTTCCTAGCTCGGCTAAATCAACTCTTCCTGGACCAGTAGACTTTACACTTACTGAGGCAGCTTCTATCTCTAATGGTTTGAACTGTACAGTGTCTACAATTGCTCTTTAATTTTGAGAGAAATTTCTTAAATATCTTTTGGTAAAAAAGAGTATTCAATTTTACAAGGGGGAGCTTTATTTGCTCCCCTAGTAATATAATAACTTTTTTGCCGCAAGAAAAATCATAATCTAAATAAGGTGAGTGCGCCTCCGAACTTTGGGTTGCTCTGTTGTTGATCGAATGGTCTGTTCTGGGTTGCACTCACTTTTTTTACTTTTTATAAAGAAAATTATGCAAAAATTTTACCCACTAGTTTTAGGAGCTCTTTTCCTTGCAACTGCTTGTCAAACACAAATCGCCTCTGTCGAAGAGGAGGTAGCATCTACTCAAGGTGTGTCGTTTGCAACGGCAATTGATAGCCGTGTGGCAGGGAGTGTTTTCGAAAGTGGCGACCTAATTAGCGTTAGCGCATTCTCGGATGAAGCACTCAGCGTGCTATATGCCGATAATGTCGAGTACGAATATTCAAATGGTATTTTTAGTAGCGAAGACCCCATTCTCTACAACCTATTCGACGATATAGACGCTCTTACCTTTAGAGCTATCTATCCGTCTCAAACCCAATTCGACAGCGAGTTTGCATTCTCTGTCTTTAGTGACCAATCCGAAGGTGATAACTATATGTTTAGTGACCTTATGATTGCCCAAACCGAAGCTACAACCTCTGTCAAACCAGTACTTAGCTTCTCTCGCCTCCTTACTCAAATCGTGGTGGATGTGCGTGACCAAGACGGAACGGTTATTGACGATGCTAAGGTTATTGTCTATGGTATGACATCAGTCGATGTTAACCTTAATACAGGAGACCTTGCCCCTAGCGGCTCAGCTCAAGGAATTACAGCTGCCGACAATGGTAACGGTAGCTACAAGGTAGTTCTTCCTGCACAAAGCTACGAGGCAGGTGATATATTTATCGAAGTTATCGAGTCAGACGGTACAGTTACTACTAAAGAACTTCCAAGCGGTATGACCCTTGAGAGTGGTAGTAGCTATAACGTAGATATCACAATTGTAGAAGAAGTAGTCGTAGAATATTACGCTGATGGCGATGTAGTACAGTGGATGACCGAATCGGCTGGTGCTTCTAGTCCTGTTCACCTTATTATTGTCGGGGACGGTTATATCGAAGAAGACTACGCTGTGGGAGGTGCATTCGACCAAGACGCCCAGACTGCTATCAATTCTTTCTTCGCTCTTGAACCTTATGCTACATATAAAGACTACTTTAGAGTCTCGACCGTGGCAGCTTTCTCAGAAGAGCGTGGTGCTACTGTCCAAACAACTACAACCTACGATAATGTGCCTGCTCAGGACAAAAATACTGTCTTCTCGTCTATCCTTGCAGGGGGTAGCAGTACTGGTATCTCGTGCGACTATGACGCAGTTTATGAGTACGCCTATAAAGTGCCTGGTGTGGGACTTACACAAATACAAGGTACTACTATTATTGTGATGATTAACCTCGAAGTATATGCTGGTACGTGTATGATGAGCAGCGATGGTAAATCGGTTTCGATGTGTCCTGTTGGCTCTACATTCTCTGCAATCGTGCAACACGAGGCAGGTGGGCACGGATTCGGTAGACTCCTAGATGAGTACCGCTATTATAGCAGCTCGCTGCCTAGTAGCAGTATATCGACTATTACAACCTTTAGAAAATATGACACATATTTCGGTTATAATATCGACCTAACAGGTAGTACTTCTGAGGTGCACTGGAAAGACTACTTTAGCCGTGACGGTTATGGAGCAGTTGACCTAATCGAAGGAGGATACCTATACTACTACGACGTTTGGAGACCAGAGACTATTAGCTGTATGGAGGACAATAGAGGATACTATAATGCCCCTTCTCGTGAGGCAATGGTTAGACGTATCTTTAGCACTTCGGGCTCTACATTTAATATCGACGATTTTATCGCAAAAGATATTATAAAGTCTGACCCTTATGCTGCCTCTGCTCCATATCTGGGAGCTGCTGCCTCTGATATGCCACACCTCGGTGAGCCAATCCTGGTTGTGGAATAAGGTTACAGTCCTTTAATTCTAAAATGAAGATTCCATCTCTTGTAGTATTGAGGTGGAATCTCTTTTTTTAGAGGTTTTGTTTGGCAGTATGAATTTTTGTTCGTACTTTTATGCTCTGAAAAGAGAAGGTTTAGAACTCCTCTGAAATAATTATAAGTCCTACCTTTGGACTTCCCACAAATTAAATGAAATTAAAAATGAAAAAACTTAGCCTGCTAATTCTCTGTGGAGCATTTATGTTTGCTTCGTGTAGCGAGAAAACAAGTGAACCTGTTGAACCAGCTTCGATAAGCTATACCTTTACTTCTGAAATTGACGGCACACTTGTTAAAGCCACCGATTCAAGCTTCGAGGTTGGCGACCAAATCGCTGTATCTGCATATACTAGCGACTCGTACACTGACATATTCGATGAAGCAGTTTGCTATACATACTCTGGTTCGGTGTTCGATAGCGAAACCCCTATATCAATATCTGAAAGTGGTGTGGCTGCCTTCCGTGCTGTTTATCCTTACCAAAGTGATGTAGCTGAACAATTTACCTTTGCTGTCAATGAAGATCAAAGTACTGCTAGTGGATATACTCAAAGCGATTTGATGGTTGCACAAACAGTTACAACTGCTGCTACCGAAGTTAACTTGAGCTTCTCTCGTGTCCTCTCAAAGGTTAGTGTAATTCTTAAAGATAGCTCAGGTAGTGCAATCACTGATGCTGAGGTAAGTATCTACGCCCTCTCAACAGTCGATGCAGATATCGCTGCGGGTCAATATACCGCTACTGGTGAGGCTGTCGAAATTAAAGCCCTTAACAACCAGAACGGTACTTATAGTGCTATTGTGCCTTCACAAACCCTTGCAAGCTCTACTACATTCGTAAAGGTGGTCTCTGGCTCAACAACACTAACAGACGAAGTCTCAACTGACTTTACACTTGAAAGTGGTTACTCATACACTTTCTATATAACAATGGCTGAATAATTGCACCGCTCTTTAGATTTATTCGCTGAGCTGTCAAATTAATAATAATACTGTAGAGCTAGGCAATATAACGTTGTCTAGCTCTTTTTAAATTGTAAGCCTATGAACGATACACTCAAAGATATGGGGCTCTCGATATTTAGCCCTGAGACGAAATCTAAACTCGATATCCCAATGGCTGCCAGTGATGTGGCGGCTGGCTTCCCTTCGCCTGCTGCTGACTACGAGGATGTGAAGCTAGATTTGAACCGTGAGCTTATTCATAACCCTGCATCTACATTCTATGCAAGGGTTAGCGGTCTTTCTATGGTCGACGAGAATATTGACGATGGCGACCTGCTGGTTGTAGACAAGAGTATCGAACCCTCGGATAACTGTCTGGCGGTCTGTTTCCTCGATGGGGAATTTACACTCAAAAGATTGCAGCTAACAAGTGACGGTGCGCTGCTTATCCCTGCAAATAAAAACTTTGAACCTATTGTCGTTACTGCCGATAATGAGTTCCAGGTCTGGGGCGTTGTAACCTATATCATAAAGAAAATGTAGGAGGCGGAAAATATGATAGGACTGTGTGATTGTAATAACTTCTTTGTCTCGTGTCAAAGGGTCTTTGACCCTAGTCTAGAGAGGAGGCCTGTCGTTGTGCTTAGCAATAACGATGGGTGTGTTATTGCACGCAGTAACGAAGCTAAAGCCCTAGGCATTAAAATGGCGCAGCCGCTGTTCCAAATCAAAGGGCTAGTGGCGAGGTGTGGAGTAAGAGTCTTTTCGAGTAACTACGAACTCTATGGGGATATGTCCGAAAGGGTATTTTCGCTGTTGCGTTCACTTGTGCCCTCAATCGAGGTCTACTCAATTGACGAGGCATTTATCGACTTCGAGGGTGTGGAACTCTCGGAGCTAGATGAGCTCGCTAGGGATATATCTCGTAAGATTAAACGCTCAACGGGAATACCTGTGAGTATAGGGGTCGCTCAGACTAAAACTTTGGCTAAAATCTCTAGTAAACTAGCTAAACAGTACCCACGACTTCGGGGGGCATGTCTTATGTATCGCCCCGAAGATGTCGCTAAAGTCTTGGCTAACTATCCAATAGCCGAGGTGTGGGGCGTAGGCAGGAGATACTCCAAAATGCTGGAGAGCTATTCTATAAAGACTGTCAAAGAGTTTCTAAGTCTCGATAGCGAGTGGGTGCGCTCTAAAATGAGTGTTGTGGGGCTAAGAACCTATAACGAACTAAAGGGAATGCCCTCTATCGACTTTCAAATGACTACGCCCGATAGGCAGTCTATAACGGTGTCCCGCTCCTTTGCTAAGGAGATATATGAGAGAGAAACCCTTGCAGGACTCCTCTCCTCGTTTGTCGCCTCTGCGCTCAGAAAGGTGCGTAAACAACATTCGCTCACGGCACAAGTGCAAGTCTTTGTGGCGACAAATCGTTTTAAAATAGATGAGCCTCAATATGCCGATGCTCGAATAGTTAATCTAGAAACTCCAACTGACAGTACCATAGAGATTGCACATATAGCCCATAGGCTTCTTTCTGAGGTCTTTGTGGAGGGCTATGGCTATAAGAAGGCAGGGGTTATTCTGGGGCGTTTGTCGCCAAAGGGTGCTGTGCAGCCAAGCCTTTTTGATTGCCCTGAAAATCCTAAACACAGTGCACTAATGTCTACAATGGATAGAGTGAATGCTAAGATGGGACTTCATAGCGTTAAATTGGCTTCTGAGACCTCTGTCGAGGGTAATTTGAATAGAGAACATCTCTCTCCGAAGTACACAACGAAATGGGAGGATATTATCACGGTGAAGGTCTGAAAGGGGGTCTGAAAGGGGGTCTGAAAGAAATGTATATACAAAGAGGGGAGTTCTGTAAAATCTTACAGCGCTCCCCTCTAATGTTTCTTATGTGTTTTCGGGTAAAAGCTATCCGAAAAATAGCTCTACCAAACAGATACCCTGCTCTCTGGTGCTACATACAAAGAGTCGCTCTCTGTTATGCCAAATGCCTGATACCACGCCTCTACTTGTGGCAGTGCGGCATTGACACGCCATCTAGCTGCTGAGTGAGGGTCGGATTTTACTTGAGAACGAAGCTGCTCTTCCCTTACGTTCTCTCCCCATACGCCTGCATAGGCTAAGAAGAATCTCTGGGTAGGTGTGAAGCCGTTAACAGTCTCTAGTGGTGAGTCTTTTGTGGCGTTCAAGAATGCTTGGTAAGACACTTGTAGTCCACCGTTGTCTGCCAAATTCTCGCCTAGTGTAAGTGAACCATTGGCGTAAAGACCTGGAAGTACCTCAATTTTGTTGAAGAAATCGACCATTACCTGTGTGCGTGCCTCAAACTTCTCTCTGTCTTCGGCTGTCCACCAGTTCGAGAAGTTGCCTTCTTTGTCGAACTGACTGCCCTGGTCGTCGAAACCGTGAGTCATCTCGTGACCGATAACTACACCGATAGCCCCATAGTTAAAGGCATCGTCTGCCTCCATATCAAAGAATGGATACTGTAGAATTGCCGCTGGGAAACATATCTCGTTTGTCGAAGGATTGTAATAAGCATTAACAGTCTGTGGTGTCATACCCCACTCGTCTATATCTACTGGTTTGCCTGCCTTAGCTAGCATATCCTCCTTTGAGAACTCAGAAGCACGCACAAGGTTAGTCCAGTATGAATCTTCGTTGTTAATCTCTAGCTCAGAGTAGTCTTTCCACTTGTCAGGATAGCCAATCTTTACATAGAAGGCTGATAGCTTCTCTTGTGCCTTAGCTTTGGTCTCGTCGCTCATCCACTCAGTCGTTGCGATGCGCTCGCTAAGGGCTACTTGTAGATTCTTAACAAGTTTTAGCATACGCTCTTTGGCTGCCGCTGGGAAGTACTTCTCTACGTATAATTGACCTACTGCTTCGCCAAGTGTGCCGTTCACTGCGCTGATTGCTCGCTTCCAACGTGGCTGCTGTACCTGTACACCTGACATTACTGTGCCATAAAAGGCAAAGTTCGCACTTGAAAAATCGTCACTAAGAGATGACGCTGCTGAGTCAATTAAATTCCACTGCAAATAGGCGATGTGCTTCTTAAGCTCTACTTCTTCTAGGAGTTTTGCTACCTCCTGGATTGGCTCAATCTGTGATACGCTAAGTTCCTTTGTGTTCTCTAGTCCAAGTGCGCTGAGATAACCCTTCCAGTCGATTGTAGGGATTAGTGCTTGAAGCTCCTCTACTGTCATTTTGTGATAGTTTGACTCTGGGTCACGCTGCTCTGTGGCACTGAAAGATGCCTTGGCTATGCGTGTTTCGATTTCTAGAACAGCCTCCATATTCTCGGTTGCAACTTCTGTGCTGAATCCTGCGAGTTCGAACATCTTAATGATATGCGCTCTATAAGCCTTTCTTATGGCTGTTGTCTCCTCGTCAGTGTCTAGATAATATTCCTTCTCTCCTAGGCTCGTGCCGCCTTGATAAAGCTGGAATAGGTTTGTGCTACTCTCCTTCATATCGGCATCGACGTAATACTGGAAGTATGGCGATAGAATTGAAGCAGCCGCATAAGGCATAATCTCTGAGGTAGAGGAAATAGCTGCGATTCTCTCTAGCTCCGCTTTGATAGGGGTGTAACCCTCCTCGTTAAGACGTACGCTGTCGAGCGCAATTTTGTAAAGCTCCCCAATCTTTTGTGCGTTTGTGCCGCTTGGCTGCTCTTTGGCTGCTAGCTCCTCTACTAGACCTTTGATTTGCTCTTTGTTTGTCTCTGTAAGGACATCAAAACTGCCGTAGCTAGCATACTCGTCAGTCAGAGGATTGTTTGCCATCCATCCGCCACAAGCAAACTGGTAAAAGTCAGCTCCTGGATTTGCCGTTGTGTCGAGATTGCTTAGGTATATTCCTGTGCTCTGCTCGCTGCTTTTTGTGCTCTGAGATGTGGCGCAGCTAGCACAAGCTACTAATGCCACTGCTGCCATTGTAATGTAAAGTCTTCTCATCTTTTTTAGGATTTATGTATATGCTTTTAAGTTATATTCTTCTTAAGGCGAGTTTTAGAACTTGCCTTTATAGAATATTTAGGAGTTGTTCCTTGATTTTCTCTAGCTCGTCCTTCATCTGGATAACTAGCTTCTGCATCTCGCTGTGGTTTGCCTTGCTGCCAAGGGTATTTACCTCTCGCCCTATCTCTTGGGCTATAAAGCCAAGTTTACGACCTATCTCTGCCCCTTCGGTTGCTATCTCTTTGAAGTAGGTCAGGTGTTGTGCTAGGCGTACCTTCTCCTCGGTAACGTCGTACTTTTCTAGATAATAGATAATCTCTGACTCGAATCTATTGGCATCGACCGTAACCTCTGCTTTGGCTAGGTTCTCAGCGAGGCGTGTGCGTACTGTTTCGATTCTCTCGCCCTCGAAGGTAGGAACAACCTCTAGAAGTTCGCCAATTTTGTTAATGTGAGAAAGGATGTCGGCAAGAAGAACCTCCCCTTCCTTTAGACGGAAGGCTGCGTGACTCTCGATAGCCTCTAAAGTGGCTGCAAGTATAATAGCGTCGTCGCCCTCGCTAAGCTCTAGCTTCTGCTCGCCCATTACATCTGGCATACGCATTATAGTGTTTAGAAGCCGTTCGCTCTCTAGTGGCATAGAAGCATATTGAGCGACCTCTCGTAGCTCTTCATAATATGCCTTGAATGCCTCTTTGTTAATCTGTGCTACTTCCTTCTTGCCCTCAGAGCTTAGAGAGATAGACATCTCTGTTTTGCCACGCAAAACACCCGAAGTGACCATCGAACGTATCTGCGCCTCGAATGGACGGCACCACGACGGACAGCGTAGAGATAAGTCTAGTGATTTGCCGTTGAGTGAGCGTAGCTCTATGTTTATAGTTCCAAGTGCTACTGCGCATTTTGCACTGCCGTAGCCAGTCATTGATTTTACTGCCATTTTTTTGAAGTGTTTCCAAGTGAGGAGTCTAAGGATATCGCCCCTCCTCTTTTTTAGTGTGTTATAAATAGTTGTTCCTTCATCCTCTAGGGATTAAAGAATTTTGCAAAGCTATATAAATTCTTTGAGACTATAAAATTCTAATAACCTTTATCTCTAAAATTTTTGTTCGGAACTTTTACGGTGTAAGTTGTGCCAGGTTTATTGGCGTACTCGTATGAGCGTATCCAAGGGTTTAGAAGGCGTAACATTTTATAGTTTGTGCCTCGCTCTAATGCGAAATCGCTCCATACGATATTTTGAGAGTTTATCTCCTCTAGGGTGTAGTTCTCAAAGGGTTTTAGATAATCTCCCTCTTGTAGTTTGAAGCCGTACTGCTGTGGATTCTCGCCCACAAGTTTCATAGCTAGTATTCGGTACACATATCTAGCCGTCTCCTCAGGTAGGAATAGGCTATAATAATCGTTGACTTTCTGGGCTGTTATTCTGCGCTGAACCCCTGCCATACCGAGGTTGTAGGATGCTGCTACCATTGTCCAGTTGCCGAACTTAGAGTATGCTTCCTTTAGGTATTTTATGGCTGCCTTTGTCGATACCTCGATATTGAAGCGTAAGTCTATATTGTCGCCAGTCTCTACATCGTAGTGCTTCGCTGTACCTTTCATTATTTGCCATAGCCCCCCTGCTTTAGCCGTTGATATAGCTTCAGGGCTAAGTCCGCTCTCTGCCATTGCTAGATATTTGAAATCTGAGGGTATCCCTGCCTCTTTGAGCATAGGCTCTATTATGGCGAAGTATCGCTCCATACTGCGAAGGGTCAGCAGAGAGCGAGAGTGCATAAACATTGTTACACTTATTTCTCTTTGTAGAGCCTCCTGTACGTCGGGATAGTGTAGCGGTACACTCTCACCTGCAAAGTCAAGCGAAGAGGGTAGAGGAGCATAATATACATCTGCTGGAGTGCTCTGCTGCTCGGCATATTTATGAGTATTCGGATTTGAGGCGCAGCACACAAGTGATGTGAGAAAAATGAGTATTAAAGAAAGTTTGTTTAGCATATTTTTGTTATTATTATATAAGTTGTAGCAAAAGTGATGAAGCAAATCAGCGCAATGCGAAGTGCTTTGATAGGGATGTATTTCGAATAATGTGTTGCGGTGTATGCTCCTATAACATTACCGATGCTGTGCACTAGACCGTAACTCCACTCAACCTCTCCGTTCAGAGCGAAGACTGCAAGAGAAAAAATAGTGTAGAGCAAAACGACAAAGCCCTTAAGGGCGTTCGCCCCAAGTAGGTCATAGCCTAGCCCCATAATAAAGAGGATAAGGAATAGATAGCCTACGCCAATATGAAATGCCCCTCCGTAAAAGCCGATACACACAAGGATTATGTAATGATACCAGCGTGGCGCAATGCGCTTTGCTGCTCCTTTAATTGCACGTGTGGGGTTGCATATAAGCATTACGAGCATAAGGAGTAGTATGGCGCAAAGTAGTATTGCAAAGAGCCTCTGGTTTAGTAGTGTGACACAGTGACTCCCTATGACTGAACCCAATATTGTAGGGGCGGAGAGCAGTAGCCCTAGCCGCCAGTCGAGCTTGCCTTGTCTGCCAAACTCTAACGACATTGTGGCGGTCTGGAAAAGAACCGAAATGCGATTAGTAGCATTGGCTACCGAAAGAGGCATACCCAAAAACGAGAACAGGGCAAAAGAAATACTCGCCCCTGCTCCTGCAAAGGTGTTTATTACTCCTACAATAATGCCTGTGGCTATAAGTATTAATGCTATGCCTATACTCATAATCTTTTTAGAGGGATGTTATAGTGAATTTGTCAGCGTCTTTGTGTGCTGCGAAATTCTCCCTAAAAGTGCGTAGCTGTTCAAGCGAAAGTTCTGCGGTTATTGTGTGCTCGGTGTCTCGGAGTGCCTCTACTATTGGCTTTCCTAGGAAGTCGAGTATTACGGTGTTGCCGTCGTAGTGGTTCTTTGGGTCGTCACCTATTCGATTGACTCCTATTGTATAGCTCTGGTTTTCGATGGCACGTGCACGTAGAAGGGTGTTCCAAGCGTAGCTCCTGGCATCTGGCCACGAGGCTATATATATCAGAAGGTCGTAGGTGTCTGCCCCACGTGAGAATACTGGGAATCTAAGGTCGTAGCATACAAGTGGGCATATTCTAAAGCCCTTGTACTCGACGATTAGACGCTGAGTGCCTGCGCTGTAATTTTCGTGCTCGCCTGCCATACGGAAGAGGTGTCGCTTATCGTAGCGGTGAATCTCGCCCTCAGGGGTGATAAAGTATAGTCTATTAAAGAACTTCTCGCCCTCTTGGATAGCTGCCGAAAAGATAATAGCCTTACCTTCGCTCACTGCTAATGAGTGCATAGCGGTGACAATGCTCTGGTCTTCACGCTGAGATATCTTTGATGATGACATCGAAAAGCCTGTGGCAAACATCTCGGGGAAAATCACTAGCTCAGCATCGCTGAGGCGTACTAAGTCCTCTGCTCGCTGTATATTTAGGGCTATGCTTTCCCATTCTATGTCGCACTGTATGGCTGCTACTTTTAAAGTCTGAGTTTGTGTCATATTGTTTTTCTCGTGTCTTTATGTGGTTTAAAGGGGACTTCTAAAAATTCCCTAAAATACTTTTCGAAAATTTCTCACCCCCTTCCGACTTTCCCAAAAAGTCAAGTAGAAGCCACTACAAGCCATTTTGGAAAAGTCAAAAAAGAATAAAAACTTTTTAAAAATTAAAATTAGGGAATTATTAGATGTCCCCTAAAGAGATATAGATTACAATATATCGGAAAAAAGAGGTATCTTTGTAGCCGATTTGATATCCGTATCTTTTCACAAAGATATATTAAAAAACAGCATAAAACAACTTTTGAATAATGAATATAGGAAAAATTAATACTCTGGAAATAGCTCGTCAAACACCACAAGGTCTCTATCTTATAGATAGTAGCTCAGAGGAGGAGGTGCTTCTTCCAAATAGATATATACCCGAAGAGGAAACTGAGGGGTGGGAAATAGGTAGTAGTGTAGATGTCTTTTTATATATGGACTCCGAAGACAGAATGGTCGCTACAACCGAAACTCCTAAGCTTATGGTCGGCGAGGTCGCTATGTTAGAGGTCGCTGCTGCAACACGTATAGGGGCGTTTATGGACTGGGGTCTGCCTAAAGACTTGCTCGTGCCTCACGCTAATCAGCTGCGTCCACTTGTGGAGGGCGAGAAGGTTATGGTCTATGCCTATGAGGATAGAGCTACTGGGCGTATCGTTGGAGCTACAAAGATTAATAAGTACTTCAATAATGAGAACCTTACGATTAGAGTAGGTGACAAGGTTTCTATTACTGTGGCTCAGCGTCGTGAAATCGGTTATAGGGTTGTGGTCAATGGTCTGCACTGGGGTATGATATATGACTCGCAAATTTTCTCTGAGATAAACCTAGGCGACAAGACCGAAGGATGGGTAACAAGAATTACCGAAGAAAATAGAGTAGATATAAGCTTGCAGCAAAGGGGCTTTGACCAAGTGAAGGTCGCTAGTGATGCGCTTATCCAATTGTTGGAGGAGCAGGGTGGCGAAATCGAAGTTGGAGATAAGAGCGAGGCTGTAGATATTCAGCTCTATACAGGGCTAAGTAAAAAGGGCTTTAAGCGTGCCGTAGGCTACTTAATGGCTGCTGGTAAGGTTGAGGCAGGCGAGTACAGTGTAGTGCTCAAAAAATAGCCTTAACGTATAGGTTTTAATGTGAAGTTCTTAACGTGTAGTTCTTAGGGGGTAATTCATAGGAGTAGCTCTAGAAGAGTGGTTTTAAAGAAGAGAGAGAATGCGAAAAGATAGATTCATATTCTTAAGTGTGGTTTTATTGTTGGCTCTGTCATTATTGCCAACATCTGTTGCACGAGTCTATGAGAAAAAGCCTCAGAAGAAAGACACAGTTGAGTTTGGAGAGAAGCCTGTCGATGTCGAGAAGATAGAGGTTAGGGCAAAGCGTATAAAGTATGATAAGGATAGCCCAGCGGTGCAACTCCTTAAAGAGCTTGTGGCGAAGAGGGACAGTATCGACCCAATGAAGCACAGCGATTATGTGGATTTTCAGAGGTACGAGAAGGTTCTAATTTCAATAGACGACTTCCAGAATATTGACTCGTCAAAGAAGCTAAGCTATCTTAATGAACACGCTATGATAAATCCCCATTCGGGTAAGACTATTCTCCCAGTGTCGCTGCGTGAGAAGGTTTATTTGTCCTCTAGGGGGAGGGAGATGACACTTCCCTATGATACGGTGGTCTATAACACATCTAGCGGTATAGACGATAGGTTTTCTGAAACGACCATACTAGCCTTCGTAAATGAAATGCTTCCAGAGATTAACCTTTCGGATGACCATATCTATTTGGCTCGTCGGAAATTTATCTCTCCGCTGAGCCGTGGGGCGCATAGTTATTATAGATTCTACCTTTCGGGTGATACGATAACATATCAGGGGGCGAGGTGTGTGGAGTTGGAGTTCTTTCCTGTCTCTAAGAACTCTTTGTCACTGAGGGGTACACTGACTGTCGATGTCGACACGTTAAGCCCTGGAAGTCCTTACCTTCGTAAAGCGGAGATTAGCATTCCTCGAACGGCAGATATTAACTTTGTCTCGGGTATGCACTTGGAGCAGACCTTTGAGCTGGATTCTAATGGGTTCTTGTTGACTGCATCCGATGAACTGAGTTTTGACCTTTCTCCACTTAAGCAAACAGATGCTCTTAATTTTATTCGTACGAATATCTATTCGTCGTTTGAATTTTCGGATGAGAAGCGAAAGCGTAAGGATGTAGATAGCGCACGGTTAGACTTTGTGCTGCCAGAAAATTTTGTCCCCACAGAAGAAGAAAAGAAAGTTGAGGCTCTCTCCCAGAGATTTAGGAAGAATGTCTGGTGGAAAATTTTCGAAGAAGTTATGATGGTGTGTGTGGATGGCTATTTGCAGACGGGGAAGACGAGCTACTTTGATATAGGACCTATCGAACAATTTCTGACAGGTAACGTTGTAGAGGGGACTAGGGTCTCTTTTGGTGGAACGACTTCGCCAAATCTCTCGAAGTATGTTTTCTTAGACGGGCTTGTGGGCTATGGCTTTGATGATGAGAAGATAAAGTATGATGTGTCTTTGGAGTGGAGCTTTACACCTAAGAAAATGACTTATAAAGAGTTTCCGATGCACTCTGTTCGCTTTACGCATAGTTATGATATACACTCTTTCTCGGATGGCTTCGATAGGATAAATAATAATAACATCTTTACGTGGGCTTCACGAACTGACGATACGAAGCTAACATATCTGGAACTCTACCAGTTTAGATACTCGAAGGAGTGGGAAAATCATATGGGACTGAACCTCTATGCTCGGAACTATACGATTTATGAGACCTCGTCTATGATTTTTGGCTCTCTGGCTGGGATTTTACCAGATTATAGCGTGAGCGAATTTGAACTGCGCTATCGCTATGCCCCTGGTGAGAAGATATATCAGACACGCCGTACACGTCGTAATTTGAACCTCTACACCCTCGATATGGAGTTCTCGCATACAACTGCTATTAAAGGGCTTTTTGATGGTGACTACTCTCGTAATTTGAGTACTCTTTCTGCTTTTGGGTATATAGATGTGCAGCCGCTGGGTTTTATTGATATGTATGGCTCGGTTGGCTATGAGTGGAACACAGTGCCCTATATGCTGCTTCCACATCCTAAGACGAATATGAGTTATATGAGTGGTTCGACTGAGTATTTTTCAATGATGATGCCGCTTGAATATCTATATGACCAGTACGTCTATCTGGGATTTGACTATAATTTGGATGGGCTTATCTTTAGTCGTTTGCCGTGGATAAAGCATTTGAATTTGCGGGAGATATTTACCTTTAGAGGACTCTATGGCAGACTCTCTGATAGGAATAACCCTAGTGTCAATACGTCGCTACTCCCTCTTCCAGAGGGCTCTTCGGCTATTGGGGATGTGCCTTATATCGAACTTGGCGTGGGTATAGATAATATACTGTCGCTCTTTAGGATTGACTATGTGTGGAGGGTAACATATTTGGACGCTCCAGATGTGAGTCACGGGGCACTACTCTTTAATTATGAACTTAAATTTTAGGGAGAACTATGAGGAAATTTCTACTCTTTTTTGTATTGCTGTTTTCGGCAGTGGAGGCATACTCTCAGATGGGTATATTTCGCCAGGATTCACTCAGCGATAAGGCTCAACAGATATGGCAAACAGGTCAGACAAATATCTTTGATGACCCTCGTGCGCCACGGTTTGTGATGGCTAGTAAAGACCAGAACTATTTGTTTGGTATCGGGGGTTATGTCGAGGCTAAGGGTTTTTATGATTTTACGGGGGTGGGCTCTGATGGGCTTTATCTCTATGATTTGGCAGTGCCTTATAGCTCGTCTGCTCCAAATAAAATGGGCTTTGGGGCGGCAGGCTCGAAACTCATTTTTAAGATGCTGGGCAATACAAAGTTCGGGGTTCTGGAGGCTACCTTTGAGACGGGCTTTCAGAGCGATAGCTATACTATGTATTTGAGTCGTGCTTATATTCGCTTCGGTAATTTTTTGGTGGGGCAGGACTGGTCGGTTACAGCTGATACATATTCGTTCCCAACGGTTCTGGATGGGGCAGACCCTGTGGCAAAATTTGGATATAAAGTCCCTCAGATACGGTATAGCTTTAATGCTACGAAATCTTTGGAACTGAATTTCTCGTTGGAGTTCCCTACACTTACGTATAACTATAATGGCGATGAGTATTATATCGCTGACCTTATGCCTGATTTGGATGCGAAGCTTGTGTATAAAAGCCCTAGTGGGGTTTATGTGGGGCAGGTCGCTGGTATGTTTAGGGTTATGGAGGCTGACCTTAGCGGTTTAGTAGATACGACTGCTAGTTCTAAGGTCGGGTATGCACTTACGACCTCTCATCAGTTGAAGCTAGCAGGTGGTCTTCATACGCTTTATCTGGGCGGTTCTGTGGGTGTGGGTGTGAGCGAGTGTTTTGGGGGCATCAGTGGGCATAATATAAATTTATTGGCTACGGTTTCGTCTAGTGGGCAGGTTGTGTCGCTTGTGCCTACATCTATATGGGGTGTAGTGGGTGGTTATCGCTTGCAGATAAATAGCTTCTCGGAGTGTAATTTTGTTGCCTCGTATCTAAATATATGCGATTGGATGGTTAGTTCTGGTTCGAGCTTCTACCGCACTGATATACCAGAGCACTTGTTTGGTGCTTCGGCAAATTATCTTGCGACAATCGAGAAGGATATGGTGCTCGGAGCTGAGATAGTCTACGGTACAAAGGTGCTCTATAATGACACGGCTAATAGCGGAATGGGGCTACGTCTGAATCTGCTTATGCGCTATAACTTCTAGTGGGGGTGTAGGTGTATTATCTTTTGAAGTGTATGTAATAGAAAACAGCCGCTCGAAACTAGATGTTTCAGGCGGCTGTTTTGTTGTTCTTTTATGCTATAGAAGAGACTTATTCTTGTTCTCTGCGCATTGCTGTAACGTAGATAGCTTTTTGTCTCTTAAGACGGTTTGCTACCGATGGTTTAACGAAGTATTGGCGTGCTCTTAGTTGTTTGATTACACCAGTTTTTTCTACTTTACGTTTGAATTTTTTGAGGTTCTTTTCGATGTTATCTCCCTCTTTGATTTGCATAATAAGCATAGTCGTATCTTTTTTTAAATTTGTTTTTATTTTTTTTAATGTGTAGCTATAAGCATAGCTAAAAGTGTAGCTAGAAATTTTTTGAACTGCGCCTAGACTACTGCGCCGTATAACAACAGTAGGGAGCCACTCTTAGTGCCTCGCCTGGAAGTAATATGTCTTTGTCTATTAGTTCTCTTGTGTTGTTAAAATAACCTCCTCTCTTTCGTGCTTCCACAATCCTACGTGCCATTGATGCACTGATGTAGGGATGCTCCTGAAGCTGACTTTGGGTTGCAAAGTTAATATTTATTTTTGAATATGAACTATCGGATATGAAAAAATTGCGAAAAATCTTTGTGTACACCTGGTTGTCGATTCCTCGTACCTCTTTTAGCTGCTCAATTGAGTGGAAACCGCCTAGTGATTCTCGATATTCGACTATGCGCCTGCTGTATGCTTCGCCTATGCCGTAGACCCTTTGTAAATCGCTCTGGCTCGCTTTGTTCAAATCTAGGCTCAGTAGCTTGTATTCCCTTATGACTGGACTAGTTGGCTGTGGGCTTGAGAGCGTGTCGATAGGGTAGAGGCGGTCTAGCTGCTCTAATAGCGAAGCAGTTGGCACGCTAGGTGTGTCGCTGTGTCTGGAGATAGTTATAACTAAAACCATAAGTGATATGACGACAAGGACGGTGTAGCCCCTTATCTGTCGAGATGTAGGGCGTACAACTCTCTCTTGAGTGCTCAGGTTTTTGTTGTGCTGCCTATGATTGTTCTTTGGTGTCGTCACTTTTTGATTACTCTTTTTGTGTAGTCTTTGAGCATACCTTTAACGTCCTTGTGTAGAATCAAAATTCCTATAAGGTTTGGCAGTGCCATAAGTGCGATGGTTACGCCCGAGAATATCCATATAATTGTAGTGTCGACAAATGCCCCGATGGCGAACATAACGACGTAAACAATCCTAAAGTAAGGAACAGAACGTACGCCAAATAAAAAGGTCATAGCCCTATCGCCATAATAGCTCCAGGCGAGAGCCGTGGAGAAGGCGAAAAGAAGAAGGCTTAGAGGTATGACATAACCCCCTAGAAATCCTAGGTGACTTTTCTTAAAGGCTTCGGTTGTAAGTGGGGCAGAGTGTAGTAGTGACTTGCCGCTTAGGGTGTATGCACCTGCGAGTTTGCCTTCTTTAACCTCTACTGTGCCGCTATATAGCTCGCCTGTCTTTGCTCTCACTATTATATCTTCGGCTACTGAGCGGCTGTGTAGGATTGTGCAAGGGGTTTTTATCGTGCCACTCTCTACTGTTAGAGTGCCGCTTAGGGTCTTTACCTGCTCTGTGCTTGTGCCTGCGGTTATGAATTCGCTTAGAAGGGCAGCGTTTTGCGGTGTGCTATTCTGGAAATCGGCGCTCTCTAGGATATAGGTATCGGCACTTTGGAATGTGTTATCGAACTTTTCGTTCCACACCCCAGAGCTTAGGAGTATAAGCCCCGTTGTGAAGCATATAATAATTGTGTCGATAAAGGGCTCTAGGAGTGAAACTAAGCCTTCGCTCACTGGCTCAGAGGTACGTGCTGCGCTGTGGGCTATCGGTGCGCTACCTTGCCCTGCCTCGTTCGAAAATAGTCCACGATTTACCCCTCTATTGAATGCCCACGCTACACCTGCGCCAAGGAATCCGCCAGTGGCAGCCGTGCCGTTCCATAGTCCTGAAAATATCGAGCCTAAGGAAGGGAGTATATTGTCGTAGTTATATATAAGTACGAAAAGCCCTGCCGTAAAGTAGATTATAGACATTGCAGGGACGATTCTTTCGGCTACCTTCGCTATGCGCTTAATGCCGCCTATAACGATGAGACCTAACAGAAGTGCTAGCACAATGCCGACCCATAGTTTATCGATGCCCCATATCGCTTCGAATGAATTGGCTATCGAGTTTATCTGAGGGAGTGAGCCTGTGCCGAAGCTCGAAAATATTGTCGCTACGGCAAAGATAACCGCTAGCCACTTTGCTCCAAGTCTATTTTTCATATAGTACATAGGTCCCCCGCTAACAGTGCCGTCAGCTGCTATTTCACGGTACTTTGTCGAAAGGGTAACCTCTACCATCTTTGTAGCCATACCCAGGGCTGCGGTCATAAGCATCCAGAAAAGTGCAGGAGGACCTCCTAGGTGAATGGCTAGGGCTACCCCTGCTATATTGCCTGTGCCGATTGTGCCGCTTAGGGCTGTGGTTAACGCTCCGAAGTGAGAGGTGTCGCCCTTTTCTCCCTTCTTATCGAACTTGCCCATAGTCACACCCATAGCGTGGCGGAAATAACGTATCTGTGGAAAACCTAAATAAACGGTGAAGAATAGACCAGTGCCAAGGAGTAGATACACGAACCACTGTGAGCTGCCGATATAAGAGTCTATGAGGGTTAGGAAGTCGGATAATTGTTGCATAGGTTTTGCTTTTTAGGTTTTTAATAGATACCTTTGTTGTACAATATAAAAAAGATATCTGTCGTTATCTGTATCTAAAGTTATATATTCGCAAAAGTTATGCCCACAAAGTTAATTAAAAATATAGAACAAATAAAACAATAGCTCAAAAATTATGATTATAGAAGTTAAAGATGTCGTGAAGCAGTATGCTTTTCATAGGGCTTTGGACGGAGTCAATCTCTCTGTGCCAAGGGGTTCTATCTATGGTCTCTTGGGCCCGAATGGCGCAGGTAAAAGTACTCTTATGCGTATTGTCAATAGGATAACGATGCCCGATAGTGGCACTCTGAAATTCGACGGCAGGGAAATGACGCAAAAAGATGTGGCAAGAATCGGATACTTGCCAGAAGAGAGGGGGCTTTACAAGAAGATGAAGGTCGGTGAGCAGGCACTATATCTTAGCCGTTTGAAGGGTATGAGCCGCAGTGATGCTTATGCTTCGCTTAGGCGGTGGTTCGAGAAGTTTGAGATTCTCGGCTGGTGGGATAAAAAAGTAGAGGAACTATCAAAAGGTATGGCCCAGAAGATACAGTTTATCATAACGGTTATTCATAACCCTGAGCTGCTTATCTTCGATGAGCCGTTTAGTGGCTTCGACCCTGTGAATGCCGAAATTCTTAAGAACGAAATGCTCGAAAGGGCAAAGGCTGGGGCGACGATTATCTTTTCGACACACAATATGGAGTCTGTCGAGCAGGTGTGCGAATATATTACACTTATAAATAGGAGTAAGGATGTGCTCAGTGGCAGGGTCGAGGATGTGCGAAATAGCTATGGAAATAATACCTATACGCTTGGCTTTAGTGGCGAGAATGAAACCCTTATATCGGCAATCGGAGCTATGGGGCAGTGCACAGAGGTGGGGCGTGGCGAGATAGAGGTTCGCCTTGCGCAGTTCGAGGGGGCACGTGAGCTTATCGAAGTGGCGAATAGGAGCGTTGAGCTTGTGAGCGTTAATCGTAAAATCCCTTCGATGAACGAGATATTTATTTCGGTTGTGGGCAAAAATTAATTTGGCGTTCTGTTACGGTGAGTTTCTAGGACTTTCCTTAAAAATATAAAAACAAAAGTTATGAGTAAAATAGGAATAATAATAGGACGTGAGTTTAATGTTCGTGTCCGTAAGAAAAGTTTTATACTCCTTACTATTTTGATGCCGCTGCTTATGGTGGGGCTGATAGCTGTGCCTGTTCTTGTGCAGATGTACGGAGGAGACACTAGCGAGAAGCGTATTGTGGTTGTGGACAGCAGTGGGCTGGTGGCTGATAATTTTAGCGATACTGAGCAGCTGAAATTTATGGCGGTGGAGTCTACATATCCCGAAGTGGTGGAGGAGTATCCAGGTGCGTATGGCTATCTTGTGATTGGCTCTGATGTGGCTGAGAGCGAAAGGGGCGTGGCGTTCTATACCTCTGGGAGTTCTACCCTTTCGGATGAGTCGACAATCAAAAGACAAATCGAGAGGATTATTACTCAAAAGAGGATTGAGGAGTCGGGAGTGGCTAATCTCGATTCACTGATTCATAGTGTTGAGGCTAATATTCCTATCTCTACCTTCTCGATAGTCAAGAGTAAAGAGGGGGAGATATCGCAGAAGGCTAGCTCGTCGGGTGTGAGTATGGGGGTGGCTTATGCTGCTAGCTTTATAATCTATATGTTTGTGCTTATGTACGGAATGATGGTCTTTAATGGCGTTATTGAGGAGAAATCGAACCGTATAATGGAGATTATGGTAAGCTCTGTCAAACCCTTTGAGCTGATGATGGGTAAGATTCTGGGGATTGCTTGTGTGGCGATTTTGCAGTTTACTATATGGATTGTGCTGGGCTTCGTGGGTGTTATGGTCGTCTCGGCACTTGGAGGAGTGGGGGCTGCTGGTGATGTGGCGGCTTCGGGGGTTATGGACTCTGGTGTGGCTTTGCAGGCTCAGGGTATGGTCTCTGGTGAGTTGTCGGCTGTCCTTTCGACCTTGGGAGACCCTAGCTTTATAGGTCGTATTTTGGGAGGGTTTATTATCTATTTTGTGGGAGGGTATCTTCTTTATGCTTCTATGTATGCAGCTATCGGTTCGGCGGTGGAGAGTGCAGCCGATGGTCAACAGTTGCAAATGCCTGTTACTATACCTCTTATAGCTGCTCTCTTTGTGATGATGAGTGCAATGCAAGACCCTAACTCACCACTAGCTTTTTGGTGTTCGTTTATACCCTTTACCTCGCCTATTGTTATGATGGCAAGGCTTGCCTATGGTGTCGAGTGGTGGGAGTTTATTCTAAGTGTTGGGCTGTTGTATTCTACATTTGTGGCGATAACCTATTTTGCGGCAAAGATTTATCGAGTGGGCATATTTATGTACGGTAAGAAGCCTACACTTCGGGAGATGCTTCGATGGATAAAGTATTAGGGGGCAGCTGAGTAGGGGTATTTTGGTGTGGTTTTTGGGAATTTCCTTTTGGAGAGTGAAAAAGTTGCAAAAAAGTATTGTTAAATAAAAAAAACTTTTTAACTTTGTGCTCCCCTAAAGTGGGCTGACCAATCTCTGACGGAGCCAAACAAACCGTTTATATTGGCAGAATATCATAAGATGAGTAATAAAAACCTTATGGCAATTGCTGAAGAAGCATTTGCAGTAGAACCAAGAGAAAATGGTACACCAGACTTCAAAGCAGGTGATACTATTACAGTTACAATCCGTATTCGTGAAGGTAACAAAGAGCGTATGCAGAACTTCCGTGGTGTTGTGATTCAACGTCGTGGTGCTGGTACAACTGAAACATTTACAATCCGCAAAATGTCTGATAACGTTGGCGTGGAGCGTATTTTCCCAGTTAACTCGCCTACTATCGTTAAAATCGAAGTAAACAAACGTGGTGTAGTTCGCAGAGCTCGTATCTTCTATCTACGTGCACTTACAGGTAAGAAAGCACGTATTAAAGAAAGAGCACGTTAATTTAGTGATTAATTATTAATATTAATTATTAATTGCCAAGAGGGGGTTAGCTTTATAGCTTTCCCCCTTATTTTTTGTGCTTGTATGAATTATATCGGCTCAAATTATAATTATCGCTTAACCTTTCCAACCCCTAGTCCCTCAATCTTTAACCCCCTAGCCCCTAGCCCCTAGCCCCTAATACCTATTTCTTATTTCGGGACAAGCAATAATTTTAGTGGAATAAGTATCTGTTATTATTTGTTCTGTTTCTATATTTTCCTAGGCTTTTCGGCACTGCAACCGTGTCTCGGGAGAGACCGCCAGCCCGGCGTTAGGGCGATGGCAGGCGGCTTTCACACGGATGAAAAACGGATGAGAGGCTGTGTAGAGCTAGCGGGGGGTTGGTGTCAGAATGACACCAAAAAAGGAATCAAAGATTCCGCAGACACCAACCCCCAAAAATCGAACCTCAAAATCCAAACCTAAAACAAACATAATTTTAACGCTCCACCAGAATTATCGCTTGACCCATTAAAAGTAGTGGGGGGTCTGCTTGGTATAGGTATAAAGAAAAAGAGCTAAGCCACCCCTGACTTAGCTCTTTTAGTACTTAAAGAATGTATAGATCTACTTTTCTTTAAGTGATCCCGCTGGGGCTCGAACCCAGGACCCCAACATTAAAAGTGTTGTGCTCTACCAGCTGAGCTACGGAATCTTACAATTAACCAACCTTTGCTTTTAACTAAGAGGGCTAAAACCCTAAACATATCCCCCTTAAAGCGAGTGCAAAGGTACGAAAAAATTCTTTCCCTCCAAATTTTTTCTCCACTTTTTTTCAAAAAAGTTTATTTCAGCTATTTTGACACTATATATACACCTTTATTCGAAAAAAAAAGTTAACTTTGTCTAGATTTTGCTCACTAGTCTTACTTTGGCTATGGATTACAAATACTAAAAAACCGCACAGTTATGAAAATCGAGAGAATTAAAGACGAAATAAACGCTATTTTAGAACTTACCGAGGGATGGGAAGCATTAGAAGACGCTCCCCAAATCGAAATTGATATCGCTAAACAAAAACTTCAAAATCTTTATTTGATGTTTTTAGGTGCCAGTGGGCAATATAGTGGGCAGCCTTCGATATGCAATACCCCAAAGGCTGAACCTCCCGTAGTGCAAACTCCAACTGAGACACAAGACGAGGTAAACGAAGCTCTAAAAACAGAGGCTTTAGAAAATGAAGCTATAAATAGAACGCCAGAGCTAAAAGAGTTCGAAGGACAAATGGATAGCCCCGTGGTAGAACAGTTCTCAGAAGTTGCCCCAATAGACAATACCGAGGAAGATTCTACCGAGGAGGAAACCGAGCCTGTTGTTGAACAAATAACTGAGCCGTCTCGGCAAAGTAAGCCTTCGTCTATTGGCGAAACCAACGCAGTGAGCGACCCATACTCTGAGGACGAAGATTCACAGCAGGAGAGGGTAGACCCTCAGCAAGTGAAAAGACTCCACTATATCAATAACCTCTTTGGAGGAGATAGACAACGCTACGAAAAGGCACTAAGCGAGCTAGAGGCTATGGAATCGTTCGAAGATGTACTTTTTTACGTGAGCGAGAACTTTAATTGGAGCTCGACGAGCGAAGCCGCTCAGTCATTTGTCGACACATACGCTCGAAAATTTTAAATATACTCACACAAGCCCCCAATATTGTTTCAGCTCTTTAAATCTTAAAATAAGAGAAGATGCAATGAAATAACCCGCTAAAAAATAAGTTATGAAATTATATGTAGTTCCAACACCGATAGGCAATCTGGAGGATATCACCCTTCGGGCTATCAAGGTGCTGGGAAGTGTAGACTTTATCGTTGCCGAAGATACTCGTACAAGCTCGGTGCTGCTCTCGCATCTCGAAATCAAAAAACCGATGCACTCCTTTCACAAGTTCAACGAACATAGTGCTGTGGAGAGAATAGCTGAGAGAATAGAGGGAGGCGAAAGTGTAGCTCTTATAAGCGATGCAGGAACGCCTGCTATCTCTGATCCTGGCTTTCTGTTGGTGAGAGAGTGTGTGAGGCGTGGGCTAGATGTTGAGTGTTTGCCTGGTGCTACGGCATTTGTTCCTGCCCTTGTATGTAGCGCATTGCCGTGTGATACATTTACCTTTGTGGGCTTCCTTCCTCCTAAAAAAGGTCGACAAACAAAGCTTAAGGAGTTAAGCGAACTTACCTCTACCTTTGTGCTCTACGAGTCACCACACAGAGTTCTCAAAACTCTGGAACAGCTCGCTGAACACTGCACCCCACAGAGACAGTGCTCGATAAGCCGTGAGATTTCAAAAAAATTCGAACAAACAATCCGTGGCACAATAGAGGAGGTCATAGAGATAGTTACGCAAAAACCCCTAAAGGGCGAAATTGTAATGGTCGTCGCCCCAAAATCGAAAAAAGAATTCAAAGCCGAAAAAAACCAAACCAGATAAGAGAAAAGTAGTATGCAGCAGAGTAAGGAAAATACGAATAAAATCGAAACTCAAAGCCCACAACCCCAAGGATTGAAGCCTCAAAAAGAAAAGAAAAAGAGGTGGCTAGACCTTACGATTTCGGGCTTTATTGTCTTTCTAAGACACCGCTTCGACCTTAACGAAGATAAGGCTGAGCAGGACGAAGTTGTCGGCAATATCTGTAAGAGTGTTGAGTTTAGGGGTACGAACCTCTGGATTTTGATGTTTGCCATTGTTGTGGCGAGTGTAGGGCTGAATGTTAACTCTACGGCTGTGATTATCGGAGCGATGCTTATTTCGCCTCTTATGGGCCCAATTATGGGTATAGGCTTGTCGCTGGGTATTAATGACCTTGACCTCTTTAAACGTTCGCTTAGGAACTTCGCCTTTGCGGTGACGGTGTCGCTTATCGTTTCGACTCTGTACTTTATGACCTCTCCTCTTACCCTTGTGCAAAGCGAACTGCTAGCTCGTACGACTCCTACGATATGGGATGTGCTTATTGCGACATTCGGGGGACTTGCAGGTATTGTGGCGCAGTCTCGCAAGGATAGAACCTCAACGGTTATTCCAGGTGTGGCTATCGCAACGGCTTTGATGCCGCCGCTCTGTACGGCAGGTTTTGGACTTGCTTCGGGCGATATTCAGTACTTTATCGGGGCGTTATACCTCTTCTTTATTAATGCTGTGTGTATAGCCTTTGCTACATTCTTTATCGTTAGATTCCTTAAGTACAAGCGTGTAAAACAAGAGGGTGTGTTAAATACAAAACGAGTGAATAGGATTATGGCAACAGTCCTTGTTGTGACAGTTATTCCCAGTATCCTTATGGGGTATAGCATTGTGCAGAGAACTATCTACGAAAGCGCAGCGCAGGAATATCTTTCAAAGGTCTTTATATTTGAGGGCAGCGAAGTTGTTAACTCGACTGTTCGATATAAGACACCAGAGAATGGCAATGTCATAGAAGTCGTAATGGTGGGCGAGCCTCTTTCGAGTGACGCTATTCAGGCTGCCAAAAATCAGCTCAAATTCTTCTCGCTTGAAGGCACGCAGCTATTTGTCCGTCAGGCGGAAAGTGGTGACGAAATAGACCAGGCGACAATGACAAGCGTACTAAAGAGTAACGCACTCATAATTGACGAAAAGAATAGCGTTATCAAAGAGCTAGAAGCTAAGCTAAAGACCTATGATAACGACACGCTCCCCAAAAGAGCAATAGCCAGGGAGCTGGGTGCGCTGTGGAGCGAGATAGAGAGTGTAGAACTTAGCCGTGCGCAGGTTATATCGGCTAGTGGCGACTATGTGGGTGGCAAGGTCGTGTGTCTTTTGCAACTAAAAGAGGGGGCAACGATGAGTGCAGAAGGAGCAAAGAAACTTAAGAAATGGCTACAAGAGAGAACAGGTAATAGCGTACGTCTGGTAATAGACGAAAGTGCACCGACAAATGAAGTGCAGGATTCTGTGGCGAAGGCTTCAAATGTACTAATGGTCGAATAGCCTGACGCTTCTCTCCCACATAAAACGAATGAACAATTATTTAATTTAAAGGTTTTAAAAAATATGAAAAAAAGTTACATCTCAAATTTATTACTGCTAGGCGCAGTCGCTCTATTTAGCTTCGCTTGTGAGGACACAACAGTAACGCCTAATCCTGACCCAGATCCAGATCCAGACTCTAACCCCACAGCTGTGCTTTCGGTTGACGAAACAGAGCTTAGCTTTGTAGCAGATGGTGAGGCTAAGGATATAGCCCTCACCGCTAATGTAGAATGGGCAATTGAATTTATTACCGAGGACGTTCAGGGGGTTGAGATAAACCCTTCTAGCGGAAATAGCGATACCACAGTCGTGATAAGTCTTCTTGTAAATGAAGATGAAGAAGTGAAGGTTATTAAACTTGCCCTTAAGGCTCTTGCAACCGAGGGAGTAGATGGCGAGGAGGATATCGAAGATATAGAGATAACGCTAACTCAAGATGCAGCAGAGTCAAAGTTTGACGGCACGCAGCCTGTCCCGTTTGCTGATGCTGCTTTCGAGGCTGCACTTTTGGAGGTTGCCACAGGCGATGCCTCTAACTCGAATTATACGGGTCACTTGCCTCAGAGCATTGATGCGAATGGCGATGGTATGATTTCGTATGATGAGGCTGCTGCTGTTACGAGCATAGGTGTGACTTCTAAAAGTATTACTGATTTGAGCGGTATTGAGCACTTTACGGCTCTAGAGAAACTGCACTGCGGAAGTAATAACCTAGCGACAATTGACCTGTCGGCAAATACTGCACTTACGAAGTTGGACTGCTCGTATAATTCCCTTGTGGAGCTAAACGTTACAGAGTGTCCTGAACTTATCCTTATAGACTGCGGTAATAACGAGCTAGAGGATATCGACCTTTCTGGTAACAGTTCGCTTTTGGAGTTCTGGGCTATTGCCAATAATTTTAAGACCATTGACTTTAGCGGTAATGCAACCCTTATGGGTGTGGATGTAGACCAAAACGACCTTACAGAGTTGGACTTCTCGAACAACCCTTTGATGACCTATATATACTGCCAGTATAACGACCTAACGGAGCTAAATACTTCGAACCTTTCGAATCTGCAAGTGCTGTTGTGTGTGGCAAATGATATAACTTCGCTCGATATGTCGAACAATAGCAAGATTATGCAGTTGTGGTGTCACTACAACGATATAACCTCTATCGACCTTTCTGGCTGTGCGGATCTCAGCTCGTTTGACTGCGCTGCCAATGACCTAGTGGGTGTAGATGTTTCTCAGTGTTCTTCAATAGTTTATTTCAGCTGTGGGTATAATAAGATTGAGTCGCTAGATATTAGCTCAAATAGCACGCTACAACGTCTGTATTGCTATTCTAATAGGATGTCAGAGTTGGATATTACTGCTAACTCAAGCATTACGAATGTCTATTGCGGTAACCAAATGGATGCTAGTAGTGCCACTAGAACTCTTACCCTTACAATGACTTCGGCACAGAATAGTAAAGGAGTCTTTGACAGTACATATAGCGGTAACGCTGATGTGGATGTAGTAGTGAAGTAGTGCGCTAAAAATCTTAGTATAGAATTAATTAAATAAGGGGGAGTCACAAAAAATAGACTCCCCAAATATTTTTCCCACAAATTTTAAAAAGATTATGAATAAAAATTACCTTTTTTCGTCGCTTCTATTTTGTATGGTAGCGTTTATTAGCTTCTCGTGTGAGGAGTCTACAATTACGCCTGACCCTGACGATCCCGATGATCCAAACGCAGATGTTGTGTATCACTTGGCAGCTAGCACCACTGAGCTGAGTTTTGGTGCAGAGGGCGATAGTAAAACTATTAAAGTACTGAGCAATGTGGCTTGGGGTATTGAGTGCCAGGGGGGCGATGTAGAGTGGCTGACAGTTGAGCCTACCGAAGGTAGCGATAGCCTCGATGTTGTCTTTACGGTTGTGACGAATGAAAGTTCGGATATTAAGACTGCTACTTTGGTTCTTAGAACTACGGGAGTTTATGAGGAGGGCGACACTAGCGGTCTGGAAGAGATAGAGATAACTGTGGAGCAGGAGGGTGGTGTTGACCCTGATGCTATCATAGAGTTTGAGGACGATAAATTTAAGTCGGTTCTCCTTAGTGCTTCTAACTATCATATCCCTACCCGAATAGATACGAATTATGACGGTGAGATATCCTATGGTGAGGCGGCAGAGGTGACACGTATTGTGGCTTATAGCCAGAGTATATCTTCGATGGCGGAGCTTAAGTATTTCACGGCATTGGAGACACTTTATTGCCATTATAACCCAATCACGGAGTTGGATATTACACGTAATGGGTCGTTGAATTATTTGAGTGCTGCGGGTATGTCTCTTAGTGAGTTGGATTTGAGCGGTAATCCGCTGATGGACTGGTTGGATTGTCAGGAGAATAACATATCGGAGCTAGATTTGAGTGCTAATACTCAGCTTACATATTTGAGTTGTAGCGAGAATTTGCTTAGCGAACTTGATTTGTCGGCAAATACTCTTTTGCAGAAGGTTTATTGTTATGAGAATCCGCTTACGGAGTTGGATGTGACAAAGAATAGCGTTATGACTTTTTTGAGCTGTGGTCTCACTAGCCTTACTTCGCTTGATTTAACTGGGTGTGCGGCACTGACTAAATTGTTGTGTGTGGACGGTGTATTGACGGAGCTAGACTTGTCGGCAAATGTGGCTCTTGATACGCTTTATTGCTATAACAATCAGATAAAGAGTCTTGATATGTCTCAGAGTACGAATTTAAAGTATGTAACTTGTTATAACAATGCGCTCACAACCATAGATGTCTCTAGGGCTTCGAAGCTGGAGTCTCTGAATTGTAGTGGCAATAGCCTTACGGCGTTAGATTTGTCGGCACTTGTCTCTTTGAAGAGCCTTTATTGTTATACTAATTCACTTAGCAGCCTAGATGTTACAAACAATCGTCAGTTAATGTTATTGAATGTGGGGGAGAATTCGCTTACCTCTATTGATTTGTCTAAGAATTTAGATTTGTTGTATCTATATAGTTATAGCAATAGTTTGGCGAGTTTAGATGTTAGTGCGAATTATTCGTTGGAGTATTTGATAGCCGATGGGAATAACCTCAGTGAGTTGGATGTTACGGGCAATACGGCTTTAGTGTCTTTGTATTGTAATAAGAATCAGTTGACGACGCTTGACGTGTCGAAGAATGTTGCGCTTACTGCGTTGTGGGTCGATGACAATAAGCTTGGAGGGTTGGATATATCTCATAATACATTGTTGAGTGAACTTTACTGTCAGTATAACGATTTAGAGGAGTTAGATTTGACTCAGAATTTAAAGCTAACGACTCTTTGGTGTTATTCGAATCATCTCAGTGAGTTAGATATAACAGATTCTCCTAGTATGTATTCGGTTTATTGCGGAAACCAGACTTCGCTGAGCGGAGCAGATCAGAATTTAACCTTAACGATGACATCGTCACAAAACGCAGCAGCAGTTTTCGATTCTTCGGCAGGCAATAATACCAACGTAACGCTAGTAGTAGAGTAGCAGAGAAGGGAGGGTCTGGGATAGTCGAAATAAGATAAGTAGGCAAATAGCCCGAACCCCTAATAGATACTAGCAAATAGCGGTATCAAGTCCATATTAAAGAAGCTGGGAAACGGTAAGGTGAAGTAAGATTCGCCTTGCCGTTTCTTATGAAATGAGGTGAGTAATAAATGGTTGTAAAATTTGCTTGAATAAAAATAATGTGCTACATTTGCAGAAAGATATTAACCTAATAAAGCACCCAAACTGCCTATGATTAAAAAACAACGAAACTAAATTTAAAAAACAATTCTCAGCCAGATTAGCTAATAGCTAATCAGAAAAAAGGCTGACTCACATAAAAAGCGTTAGCTTTAACCTTGTCTTATGAAACTTAGGAACTTTCACAAGCAGTCAAGAGTAAAGTGTAGACGCTCACGGTTATACCGTGGGCTTTACTCCTTATTTGACTGCACGGTATCCTAAGACCTCATAAGACAAATAAAAGTACTGTCCCACGTTTTTTTTGTGCCAAATTTTTCCTTGGGACACATTTATATAAAACTTAAAAAAACCGAAAAAATGAAACAATTTAATATCATTCTAATTTTTATTTTAGTAATAGGTTTCTCTTCTTGTAGTTCTTCCAAGACTGTATCTCAGAATAATGAACCAAATTATCTTACGGAAGAAGAAATCCCAATCAGTGAGTGCGAGCAAATGTCCTTGGAAATTATTGACGGTAAACTTCGTGCTTATGGTACAGCAACAGATATGGATCGTGACTTTGCACGCCAATTATCAATAGCATCTGCTCGTGGCCAGATGGCATCTGATATAAAATCTCTAGTTACTAATGTGATCGATATTTATCGTGCAAAGGTAGGTGTGCAAAGTAACAATGCTTCAGAAAAACAGACATCTCAGCATATACAAACAGTTGCCGAGAATCTAGTCTCTTATTCAACTGTTTTAAAGAGTGCTATTTATCGTGTCTCTGATGGTAGCTATAGATATGAGGTTTGTATTGGTATGGTAGATGGAGCAGAGAAGGTTGCAGAAGATGCAATATCTAAGGATGAACAATTAAGGGTTGCTTTTAATAGAGACAAGTTCATTCAATCGTACCAAGAAGGTCTCACTAGATTCCGTGCAATGAAGTAATGAGAGTTCGTACTATTCAGTTGTTAATTAGTTTTGTTATTTTGGCAATAACTATACAGCCTGCAATATCTCAACGAAAATCAAGTTCTATTCCCCCTCAGTGGCTTACTAAATATGATAATTGGCAGGATAATACTGCGTATAGTCTAATTGTAGCAGAGGGCAAGGGAGAATCTCTTGGCGCATCTAAGCAAAGCACATTCGCCAATATGACTACTCGTCTAGAAGCAGAAAGAGGACTGGAAATTAGCAGTACACTAGATGCTACATCAACAATGACAAGGAAAAATAGTGGAGTCAATTATGATGCTAAGCGAGTGTTTAATGTTGTGTATAAGGAGCACGGGAAAGTAATTGAAGTTAGGGCAAAGGTTGTTGATGAGTATTGGGTGTATAATAATGGTGAATATTTATGTAGCACACTCTATGCTGTGGCAAATAATAGTTATAGCACTAACTCAATTGATGATATATCTGTAACTGCAATGTATGGTTGTCGGGGGCTGTGGCGTTCTGCTTTAGTGCCTGGATGGGGGCAGATGTATAAGGGTAGTAAACTTAAAGGGGGGCTCATCTTGGGTGGTGTGGCTCTTAGTGCTATTGCGGCGGTATATACCGATAATATGGCAGCGGATTACTATTCGAAGATGTCTCAGACCTATGACACAGATGCTATTCGTAGCTACAAAACAAAGGGTGACCAGTTTGTTGTTGCTCGTAATGTTAGCATTGGTGCAGCCTGTGCGCTGTATCTCTATAATATTATTGATGCAGTGGTTGCCCCTGGTGCTCGCAGAATAAAAATAAGTAGGAAAGGTTCCTCGCAAGAACGATATGTGAACTATGGTTTTAGTCCATCTGTTTCGCAAGAGGGAGCTTTGGCTATGTCTTTGAATCTAAATTTTTAAAAACAAATTATGAAAAATTTATTAGTATTTTTTAGCCTTACTGCCTTTGTGCTAGTGGGGATGAGTAGTTGTGCTGCCGAGGATGAATATTCTATCTATGGTGGCTTGTATGGCACTGTCATTGATGCCGAGACTGGGCAGCCTATTCAGAGTGCAAATGTAGTGCTTTCGCCTACCAATGTTTCGACAGTAACGGGGTCTGACGGGATTTTTGAGTTCCAGAATCTCGAAAGTCAACAGTACAGTATGACTGTGACAAAGAGCGGATATCTCTTTAACTCTCGTCAGGTGACAGTTCTTCCAGGGCAAAATATATCGGGGGATATAACTTTGACTCCTGAGTCTGAAATTACTGGTTTTTCTCTTTCGACAGAGATGTTAGCCTTTGGTAGTACATATTCTGCACTGACCTTTACAATTACAAACAATAGTAGTTCAAGTGCTACGTCGTGGACTATTTCGGGGGTTGATGCTGACTGGTTGTCGGTGTCACCCTCTTCGGGCACTATTAGTCTCGGGCAGCAGAGTGCTGTTATCGTTAGTATTGATAGGGATTATGTGACAGAAGATAAGCTCACATATTTTATTGTCAATGCCGCAGGCGGCTCTAAACAAGTCGGCGTGTCAGCCTCAAAGGCTAGCTCTGGCGGAGGAAACGGTAGCGACGTAAGCTACGGTACGGTTTCATCGCCATTTAAGGATATGGATTTCGAAATTACTGATGTTTATATGCTAGGAGACTATTTCTATTTAGAGTATCTTGCAACTTGGAATGGAACAAGTAAGATTAATTATTATTCCGTTATAGGCTATAGTAATAATATAATAGCTAATGATGACCTCGGTAATGTCTATGCTCCTGGTATCGGAGATAAAGCTGTGTCTCTTGGCGGAGGAGACTTTAAAGATTCTGTTAACTTAGAAGATATTACGCCAGGAACTAAATTTAAGGGAAGCCTTAGGTTAATGAACATTGATGTAAATGCTACTAAATTTACATCGATTAAACTTTACTCTTATAAGGAAATAACCACTGGAGAGTATGGTGATATTTATTTTTATAATGTGCCGATAATAAGATAAAATAAATTATGAAAAATTTATTAGTATTTTTTAGCCTTACTGCCTTGGTGCTAGGAGTGAGTGGTTGTGCTGCTGACGATGATTATTCTGTGTTTGGTGGCAGAGAAGAGAGGGTCTGGGATAGTCGAAATAAGATAAGTAGGCAAATAGCCCGAACCCCTAATAGATACTAGCAAATAGCGGTATCAAGTCCATATTAAAGAAGCTGGGAAACGGTAAGGTGAAGTAAGATTCGCCTTGCCGTTTCTTATGAAATGAGGTGAGTAATAAATGGTTGTAAAATTTGTTTGAATAAAAATAATGTGCTACATTTGCAAGAAGATATTAAACTAATTAAACAACAAAAAAATGAAAACCTTTTTATCTATTGTTTGGCATTTCCCATTCTTTGGGTTTATGCAAGCAATCTTCTTTATTCTTACGGGAATATTTTTTATATGCACATTGTTATTTATACCTGTTGGGTTGGGTTATATCCAAATGGGTATCTTTATGTTTAATCCCTTCAATTCTGTATTAGTGAGTCGCAGTGATTTTAAATATGTAGACCCTAGTTATACCTCTTCAACTGGTATGGAATTTTTCAATGTTGTAAATAGGGTGTTGTTTTTTATCCCAAACTTATTTACTGTTATGGGATTCCTCGGTACGACCCTATGCAGTTTTATCGGTATCATTACTATTCCTTGTGGACTTGTCTATTTTAGGATGCTAGCTTCTGTTTTTAATCCTGTAAACAAGGTGTGTGTGACCAAAGAAAAAGCGGATCAAATTAAGGCTGCTAAGTATGGTGCGCCGACTGAAGGTGTATCTGTAAATAAAAATGATGAACTTAGAGCAACTGTTGAAAAGTATGCGATTGACCTTAGCTCTCAAACAAAAAGAGAACTAGATTCAATTGCGACTAATCAGTATCTTGGTGCTACTTATGTTGCAGTGCTAAATATTGTGTTGGAAAAGAAATCTGCGGAAGGGGACAATGCAGAAATTGATATTGAGGGTATAGTTAATTCTGTAGCTCCTATTATTCCCGATGTACCACCTACTGTATCTGAACCTGATAGACCAATATTAGAGGAGGTGAAAAAATCGCTAAAACCTGCTATAAAAGAATTTTACCCAGCTATAATATTAGCAGCTGTTAGTGTGCTAGTAATGTTGGGTGATTTCTTAATTCCAGCTCTTATTACTGATCAAGAGTCGATTATTCAGATTTTTGAGTCTATTTTCATTATACAGATTGTTTTGTCTATGATCCTATTGGTATGGATGGCGTTAATAGTTAAATCGTCTTCCAAGTTAAGGCTGTTTGTTTTATTGTTAATTGTGCCTCGACTTTTATTTATGATTAATTTTTTAATGCAAATATTCTATAGCCCCGATTTTGGTAGGCTTGTGTTAGAATTTACAGATCCTAATAGCTACACAATAATTCATTTTAAGTGGTTTATCAATATGAGTGTTATGCTTGGATTATGTATGTGTCTTCCTTTAATGACCTATGGTAGTAAAATTTTAAAATTTGGAGCAATCGTTCTGCTTTCTTATTTTGCTATTTATTTGATAGACTATTTGTTTTATATTAGTAGGTATTATTTTGATTGGGTTATTTCTCATAATATTATGTACACTATTATAAATCTTTCTTTTTATATTCTGAGAACTGTATTATATCCAGCTGCTTTTGTATTACTAGCAGTAGGGTTATATAAAGAGAATGAAGCTTATCGTCATAAGATAGGTGCAGTCAAATAGCGTAACTGATTCTAATATGATGCAATATAGATGACCTTTACAATAAGGAGTAAAGATTATTGTACTAGGAGGGTGGCTTTGAGATGGGTGTCTTGGAGCTGCCCTTTTTTTTGTGAGGGGCTCTAGCTTTGGATTTTTGGGCGGTGGGGGGGAATTCTCTTAGCAGAGAATTCTTGGGGATGTTATCCCCCCACCGCTAACCGCTCTAAGCCAGTGCGAGCCGTATGCGAGCCGCCCGCCATCGCACTTTTTTTGAAAAAAAAGATGCCAAAAAAACTTCCTGCATTTTAGTTTTTTAGCGTCTCTGTTTGTTCTAATGTGGTTCTTGTCTCTGTTTGTTCTAATGTGGTTCTTGCCTCTGTTTGTTCTAATGTGGTTCTTGTCTCTGGATAAAACTGGTGCTGCCAGATTGTTAGATAGTTGTGTCAAAGAATCCGACTGTTAGGATGTATAAATTATCTATAACCTTACTATCGTAGAACTATCGTGTGACTTGCTCTAAAGAGATTGCTACACCGCCGCTCGTTGCCTCTTTGATAGTTAATACATCAAGAGAGGTTACCTCTCTTTGCTCTATGGCTATGGCTGTCGGATTCGTCTCGTAGCTGCTCTCTTGCGTGTCTCTATAAATTGTGGCTAGGTATGTAGCCCCCTCGCTGAGAAATGATAAATCTATGGTGGCAGTTCGCTCGTTCTCGTTTGTTATGCCTCCTACATACCAATTCTCTGAATGCTTGTCCTTGCGTGCCATTGTTAGGTACTCACCGATTTTAGCCTCCAATACTACCGTCTGCGCCCAATCAACTGGGCAGCTGCTAACAAATTTTAGCGGTTCGGGATTAGCCTCGTAATTCTCTATCATATCCGATGCCATCTGTAAAGGCGAATAGAGTACCAGAAATAACGCCAACTGCTTTGAGATAGTTGTCTTGACACGTGTCCCTGGAACAACTGCATCGCTGAAATCAAAGGTCACTGGAGTGAAATCCATAGGTCCTGCAAGTCCACGAGTGAAAGGAATGATAGTCGTATGAGCAGGTGTGTTCCCACCCCCTACATCCCAAGCATCCCACTCCTGACCCTGCACTCCCTCTTGGGTCATAAGGTTCGGATAGGTGCGCTGCAAACCCGTAGGGATTATAGGCTCGTGGTTGTCTATCGAAATTTTATACTTAGCAGCCGTCTCTATAACGTCCCTATAATGACGTACTCCATACTGGCTGCTATGACGCTCCTTGCCGTCTAGTAAATCGCCCACATAGCCAGTCTTTACGCTATGCACACCATTTGCTTCATAGAGCTTAAAGCCATCCTCCATCTGCGCCACATAGTTCGATACATTACCGCCAGTTTCGTGGTGTCCGATAAGTGCCACACCCTTCTCACGTCCATAATCCGTAATCTTCTTCATATCAAAATCGGGGTAAGCCTTCGTAAAGTTAAACTCCCAAGTCGCCCAATCTTCATTCCAACCCTCTACTAGAACTCCGCTAAAACCATTGTCGGCAGCGAAGTCTATATGCCGCATCACATTTTCGGTAGTAGCTCCGTGCTTATCTCCTATATACCACGTCTGTTTGCCCATATGGTACGACCACCACACACCGATGTAGCGCATAGGAGTAATCCAAGATGTGTCCTCAATCTTACAAGGCTCATTAAGGTTAAGCATCAAGCGAGAGAGTAGCAAATCCCCTGCGCTCTCTGCTACAATAATAGTGCGCCAAGGGCTTACTCTAGTATCTGTTACAAAGACCTTCTCGCCCGACATCCAAGGCGTAAGCGAAGCTCTCAGTACCGTAGAAGTGCTATCTGATAGTAAGTTCATAGCTGCATAATCTGTAAGGTTCGCCTCGTGGATTGTAAGAAATAGGCTATCCCTTGTCTCGAAGGTAACAGGCGTGCTAACCCATCCCATCTCAGAGAGTGGCTGACGAGTAAATGCACCCTCGTAGAAACGTATCCCCTCGACTGGTATCGACCAAGAGGTGTGGTTGTCGCTCATTGCAAATTCGGTAAGCTCGTCCATAATGACAAAATCGCCCAAATTCTCCTGCTCTGGGAACTCATACCTGAATCCTAGCCCATCATTAAAGAGTCTAAAGACTATATCCATATACCTCTCTGAGTTATCTGAACTGTGGCTTAGAGACACACGCATCTCGTTGTGAGAATCCAAAATCTCAGACTCCTCGCCCCATACTGGCTGCCACGTTTCACTGACAATATTGCGCTGAATGCCCTTAAGTGTGAAGCCGCTAGAGAAATCGCCGTCTCCCAAGACAAAGCCCAGACGTGAGCGGTTTAGTACGACTCTATCCCCTTTGGATAGATTATAAAAGATTGCGCCACTCTCGTCAATCTCGAAAGTCAACGAAAGAGTGCCGTCAGGCGAAGTAACTGTTGTGTTTCCGCTTGTGCTACAACTGATGCTGAGTACTGCAAATGCTGTAAGTAATAGACTTCCTGCTAAAAGTCTAAGAACGTTTTTAGGGTGAAGGTTCTTCATTGGAATTTAAAGGTGTTTAGGTTATTGTACTTAAAATAGCATAATGCTCTTTCTTGTCCTCTCTTTCCTTCTCTTAAATCCTATCTCTCAAATTCCCTTCTCTCAAATTCCCTTCTCTCAAATTCCCTTCTCTCAAACTCGCCCTCTCACCCTCTTGCCCTCTCTCTGTGATTATGCGTTTTTTTGTTTATTCTAAATTTAAAGGAGGTCTAGCGAATAGTGAAGCCCGACACTCTCCCTGCGCTCAGTTGCCTGCTTAATGACAAGGTAGCTGACCTCGACCATATTTCGAAGCTCGCATAGCGGTACACTCACAACCGAACTTCTATAAAGGTGCTCTGTCTCCTCATAAATAGTTTGGAGTCTGTGCATAGCCCTCTCTAGGCGTATGTTCGAACGCACGATGCCGACATAGTAGCTCATAATCTGCTGCATCTCCTTAATCGACTGAGTGATAAGAACCATCTCCTCGGTATGGGTAGTGCCCCTAAAATCCCAGTCGGGAATCTCTGGCATCTTCGCCCCAGCCAAATCGCACACCGAATGTTCTGCTGCCATCCTCGCAAAGACAACCGCTTCGAGTAGTGAGTTACTAGCAAGCCTATTAGCACCGTGCAACCCCGTGCGTGCTACCTCGCCAATTGCATAGAGCCTCTTTATCGAACTCTGAGAGTTCTTATCTACATCGACCCCACCACACAAATAGTGAGCAGCAGGACGTACTGGTATCATCTCCTTGGTTATATCCAGACCTATGGACATACACTTCTTATAAATATTCGGGAAATGTGCTATAATCTCTTTGGCAGGCTTATGGGTTATATCGAGATAGACATACTCGTCGCCGCTAATCTTAAGCTCATTGTCTATACTGCGAGCCACTACATCCCTAGGAGCGAGTGCCCCCATAGGGTGATACTTAGCCATAAATTCTACACCACGTTTGTCACGCAAAACTGCACCAAATCCACGCACCGCCTCAGATATCAAAAACGAAGGACGTACCCCTGGTTCGTAAAGTGCCGTCGGGTGGAATTGTACAAACTCCATATCGGTAATCCTTCCCTTTGCCCTATGTACCATTGCTACGCCATCGCCCGTTGCGACCATTGGGTTTGTGCTAGTGTGATAGATATTGCCAATGCCGCCAGTCGCTACAACTGTGCGCTTAGCCCGAAGGGTATATACCTCCTCTGTGTTCTTGTCAAGAACATAAGCACCGTAACACTCAGTGCCAGGAAGTGAACGCTTAACTAGCTTGCCCAAGTGGTGCTGGGTAAGTAAATCCACTGCGAAGTGATGTTCTCGAACCTCTATATTCTTGTGAGAGAGAACCCTCTCGATAAGTCTATTTTGAATCTCTAGACCTGTGAGGTCCTCGTTATGTAGAATCCTATGCTCGCTGTGACCTCCCTCTCTTGCAAGAGTGTAGTCTCCCTTCTCTCCTTTGTTAAAACCTACGCCCCAGTCCACAAGCCGTTCGATAGCACTCTCTGCGCCCCGAATAACCATCTCTACGACCTCTCTGTCGCTGCGCTGTGAGCCGCACACCATAGTGTCCTCTATGTGGCTAAGAATCTTCTCTTCGCCCCCTCCTACAACCGCTGCTATACCGCCCTGTGCCTTGCTCGTATTTGTATTGCCAAGAGTGTCTTTGGTAATAATTACTACTTTGCCATAATCGGCAACTTGGAGAGCATAGCTTAACGCTGCTACGCCACTGCCGATAACCAAAAAATCTGTATCAGTATTCACTATTGTGCTTTTAACTTTAATGTGTATGTACCTTGTTTTAAGTCCTTACTCCCTCGCACGCTCACCCCCAAGAGTTTCCGAGTCTATAAGGGGGAGGTTATAGCCCTAAGCTCTTATATCTTTCTTGTAATTATATCTTCTCGATGTCTTTCGTTGCAATCCAACCTTTGTTACCTGAGGCTACAACGACCTCGCTATATATGCCGTAGCTGTCCTCTATCTCGACCTTAGTGCCTTGATGAAGGATAAATAGCTCCTTGCCTGCTGCATCGGGCGAAGAACGCACAACTGCAGCACTATTGAGGACAATAGCGCTATCGCCTCCCTCTATTGCTGCATAAGAGCTGTGTGCAAAACCCCAGCCGCTGAGTGTGAAAACACCCATTATAATAGTGAGAGCTAATAGCCCCCCTCTCTTTAATCTAAACCACGCCACAAAAAAGATGACTGTAAAAGCTAAAAATACAAAGAGTATCACAGTCCAGCTATTAGGGCTTAGGCTATCTCGAATAGTAGTAGCCCAATCGACCAGAAAGAACTGAGGCAAAGACTCTATTCTGTCCTGAGTATGCGTACGTAATACCTCAAGGTTATCTGCGATATCTCTATTTGCAGGCTCAAGTCTAGCTGCCCTCTCTGTGTTGAGAATAGCACGCCCTATCTGCCCATCTTTGAAATATGCAGCTCCAAGGTTATAGTACACCTCCCAGCTTATCTGCTCAGCATCTATCATCGCTGAATAGGCAGCTATGGCAGCGTCGTAGTCGCCCTCCCTATAACTCGTGTTCGCACTCTCCCATAGATCTACTACACCTGTGAGACTCTCGCTTGCTGCATCACTCTTTTCCTCCTCTAGAGAAAGGGTTATCCCTCCTCCTAGTGTGTCAATAACTTGCCCGTTGTCTTCACTCGTAGCAGCATTTGCTACCGAAAGCGTCATTAAAATAGAAGCTAGAACTAGCGAAATTTTCTTCATAATATTTTTATCAATAATTTAAGGGGAGTTTCATCTGGTATCACACCCTCTACTAAGGGGATAGCTCTTAAAAAAACTCCTTATACAATTTTACTGTTTCAAAACGTATAAATAGCTTCGATTATTATACAATTTAAGTTATTAGAACTCCCCTTATGGAATACCTACATACTTATGGCTTTGTAGTGACATTCTCCACTTCGGGTTATCCATAATGTATTGAGCTATTATAGGCATCATCTCCTTTCTTACGCTCCATTCATTTTGGAGGTATAGCAGCGTTGAACTAGGTACTCTCTGAGCACACCTCTCGGCAAAATCTATATCCTCTCTACTGCTTATAATAACTTTTAGTTCGCTAGCCCTTCCGAAGACCTCTTCGAGTGGCTCTTCTTGTCTCTTTGGCGAAAGGCACACCCAGTCGAAGTGCCCAACAAGTGGATTCGTGCCGCTTGTCTCGATAAAGATTTTCATACCCTTTTCGTGTAGCTTCTCTGTAAGCTCGCTAAGGTCGTATAGGGTAGGCTCGCCTCCTGTGATAACAATATTCTTAGCAGGACAGCTTGTCGCTCTTTTGACTATTTCATCGACCGAAGTCATAGGAGCATTAGCAGCGTTCCAAGTAACCTTAGCATCGCACCACTTGCACCCCACATCACAGCCGCCTAGACGAATGAAATATGCCGCCTGACCTGTATATCTACCCTCGCCCTGAAGTGTGTAAAAATCCTCAACTAGTGGCAAGAACATAGATTCCATTTATATTACGTCCAATTTCGCCATAGTCAAGACCATAGCCTACAATAAATTTATTCTCAATCTCCAAAGCTACGAAATCCACTGGTAGCGGCTTGTCGTACACCTCACGCTTAATACACATAGTAGCAATCTTAACACTAGCAGCCTTCGCCTCTAGTAAATTGCTGTGAAGTGCTACCCACGTATTGCCCGTGTCTACGATATCTTCGATAACAAGGACATCCCGACCCTCTACTGATACAGTAGGCTGAACTGTGAAACGTACAGTTCCAGAGCTGGTCATACCAACTCCATAAGACGAACACTTCACGAAAGCCCACTCTAGTGGGACTGTTACATATTTGCTTAGTTCGGCAGCAAACATCATTGCGCCACTAAGTGTAACGAGCATCAACACAGGAGTCTTAGACTCGCTGTAAGATTCATTGATACTCTGTGCAATAGCCTTCACTGATTCCTCAATTTGGCTAGCTGAAATGTAGGGTGCGAAATCTTTATCGCCCACTGTTATTAATTGATTCATAAAAATGTGTTATATTTGTGCGCAAATTTAATAATTTTTACCGTAAAATTTAACTTTAATCAAGAAAATATGACACCAATTGTATCAATAATTATGGGATCGACCTCAGATATGAAGGTTATGGCAGAGGCAGCGAACTTTTTTGACTCTATGGAGATACCATTTGAACTCAATGCTTTATCGGCTCACCGCACCCCAGATATGGTTCTGGAATTTGCTCGTGAGGCGCACACTCGTGGCATTAAAGTAATTATTGCAGGAGCGGGTGGAGCAGCCCATCTTCCTGGTGTTATAGCAGCACTAACGCCACTTCCAGTGGTAGGCGTGCCTGTAAAATCGAGCAACTCTATCCAAGGGCTAGACTCAATCCTTTCGATACTACAAATGCCCTCTGGCATCCCTGTTGCAACCGTTGCGCTCGATGGAGCTAAGAACGCAGCTATCCTAGCTACTCAAATCCTTGGGGTGGCAGATAGTGAAATACAACAAAAGATAATCGACTTTAAAGAAGATATGAAGGGAAAAATTACAGCAGCTAACGAAGAACTCGGACACATCGAGTTTAACTTCCGCTGTAAGTAATTTTTTTGAGTACTCCTCCCCCTGTTTGTGTTTGTAGAGAGATTATCTTAAAAACAAACTAAAAGCTAATAATGCAACAACAAAAAGTAGAAATAAAAAATAGGCGTGCACGTTTCGATTATGAGATATCTGAGACGTGGACTGCTGGTATTGTGCTTAGAGGCACAGAGATTAAGTCGCTACGCTCGGGCAAGGCATCCCTTGTGGACTGTTATTGTTATGAGAGCTTTGGGGAGCTTTTTGTGCGTGGAGTAAATATTTCAGAGTACAATTGGGGCACGTATAATAATCACGAGCCCAAAAGAGATAGAAAGCTGTTGCTTAACCGCAGGGAACTTACTAAAATCTTCCGTGCAATGATGGATAAGGGTACAACGGTTGTGGGGCTTAAGCTCTACATCAACGAAAATGGACTTGCCAAAATCCTAATAGGTCTGGGTAGAGGACGCAAGAATTACGACAAACGAGAGTATATTAAAGAGCAGGACACAAAACGAGAATTGGATAGAGCTCGCAGATTCTAGCTAAACTTTTTTTGGGGTTCTAATGAATAAGAAACTATGTATAAACATCTAATACGACCGCTACTATTTTTGCTGTCGCCAGAACGTATTCACCACTTGACGGTAAGAGCACTTCGCTTTTTCCGTTACTTCCCTTTTGCACGCCTTATTATCGGGGCTATGTATAAGAGAAGTAAGCCTGAGCTTTCTCGTAAGCTCTTTGGACTCCACTTCAAAAATCCTGTGGGTATGGCAGCAGGGTTTGATAAGAATGCGGAGTGTTACGATATGCTGGGTGAGCTAGGTTTTGGCTTTGTAGAGGTTGGGACAGTTACCCCTAAGGGACAGAGCGGTAATCCAAAGCCACGCTGTTTTAGACTTAAAAAAGATAAGGCTCTGATAAACCGTATGGGCTTTAATAATAATGGCAAGCAGAGTGCTGTGAAGAATCTCCAAAAGTATCGTCGTAGAGGGCTAATCGTTGGGGGGAATATCGGTAAGAATACCGTTACTCTTAACGAAGATGCGCCTAAGGATTATTTGGCAGCTTTTAGGGCACTGTATGACTATGTGGATTATTTCGCAGTGAATGTGAGCTGCCCTAATGTGGCAAAGCTTACAGCACTTCAGAGCCGTGAGGGTACTGCCACAATCCTAGAAGGACTTAAAGAATTTCGTAAGGGTCAAAATGAGTATCGCCCTATACTTCTAAAAATTTCGCCAGATTTGAGCGAGAGTCAGGTAGACGATATGATAAGTGTAGCCAAGGAGTATAGAGTCGATGGAATTATCGCCACAAATACGACCACTAGCCGTGAGGGGCTGCAAGCTAGTAACCTCGAAACGATAGGCAATGGAGGGCTAAGCGGTGCACCTATATGGAAACGCAGCGTGGAGATGGTGCGCACAATTCATACGAAGACAGAGGGTAAGATGCCGATAATCGGTGTTGGGGGAATTATGACCCCTGAGCAGGCTCTCGAAATGCTGGATGCAGGAGCTTCGCTTATCCAAGTCTTTACGGGTCTTATCTACAATGGTCCTAGCTTCCCTAAGAAGATTTGTAAGGCTATTGTCAAAAGAGCTGAAGCAAACAAACAAGAGGCGTAAAGTTTAGCTATGTGTCTGATGTCATAGATTAGCACAAATAAATATACACAAGAGAGATGCAACCAAACGCAACAATCATAACGATAGGCGATGAGATTCTTATCGGGCAGGTGGTGGATACTAATTCCGCCTTTATAGGCTCACAGGCTGCTGATAGTGGTGTGCGTATTCGGGCTATTGTCTCGATTAGTGATTCCCTCTCTGAGATAACAAGAACACTTGACGAGGCGTTTTCGCTTAGCGATATTGTAATTGTGACGGGGGGACTAGGCCCTACAAAGGACGATATTACAAAGACGGCACTGTGCCAGTACTTTGATATGGGTTTAAGGCGAGATATGCCGACTTATGAGTGCGTGGAAAGGATGTTGGAGAAGCGAGGTGTAGAGTTTAATTCGCTTAACGAGTCGCAGGCAGATATTCCTTCTGGTTTTACGGCGCTACGCAACCCGATTGGCACTGCACCAGGTCTTTTCTATGATAATGCCGGCAAACTATTGTTCTGTTTGCCAGGTGTGCCCTTTGAGATGAAACAACTCTTTACCCAAGAGGTTTTACCCCTTATATCTTCGCACTTTGAACTAAGCGAAGTTGTCCGCCATACGGTTATGGTCTTTGGCATACCAGAGAGTGAACTAGCTGCAAAGATAGCTCAGTGGGAGGAGTCACTCGGATGTGACTACTCTTTAGCCTATCTGCCAAATCCAAGTGGCATACGCCTGCGCCTGAGTTGTAGGGCTTCGGGCGATAGGGATGTGATTCTAGGATATATACTCTCGAAGTTCAAAGAGCTACAATCTATAATCCCTGAGTATTATCTGGGTGACGAGGGAACGAGTGTCGTGGGTGAGGTAGCACGCCTATTGAGCGAAAGGGGCGAGAGCCTGTCTGTTGCAGAGAGTTGCAGCGGTGGAGCAATAGCGAGTAAGTGTACCTCACTAAGCGGTGCATCTGTGTGGTTCAAAGGCGGAGTTGTCTCGTACAGTAATTATGCGAAATCTAAGGCGTTAGGTGTAGAATCTATAACACTCGAAACATACGGAGCGGTAAGTGCCGAGACTGTCAAAGAAATGGCAGAGGGCTGCCTATTACTTATGGACTGCGACTATGCTATTGCCACTAGCGGTATTGCTGGTCCTACTGGCGCTACTGCCACTAAAGCTATTGGCGACGTATATATCGCCTTGTCCGTTAGGGCTAAAGATACCCAACAAATCTTAACTGAGACTTATTTCCGTAATTTCGGAGCTCCTCGCCACGTCTTTGTGGAGAGGCTTACTTCTGCTGCGCTAAATTATCTGCGCCTACATCTCCTCAAAAAATAGCTTAGAACACCCCTTTGAAATTTCCCTTTAAATCACCCCTTTAATACACCCTGAAAAGAACACCCTAAAATTCATTTCTCATTATGAAAAGACTTAAACTACTTTACAGCATCCTCAAGGTGACGGGGATGATCGCTGCTATTAACGGTTTTCTGGTTTTTATGGCTGCCTCGACCTTTGTGATTAAATTTTTTGAGCCAGGGATTGAGAGTTATGGCGATGCACTGTGGTATCTCTTTGCGTCGTTTACAACTATTGGTTATGGCGACTTTGTGGCAGTTACCCTTTTGGGGCGAATAGTTACGGTTGTGGTGTCGCTTTATGGTATCCTTATTGTGGCGTTTGTTCCTGCTGTTATAATTTCTTACGTTTCGGAGTATAAGAAGGCTAGACGTGGGGAGTTTACTTTAGAACTGCTCGATAAGCTCGAAAAATTGCCCTCGCTCTCGAAAGAGGAGTTAGAAGAAATCTCTAGAAAGGCGAAGAATCGAGAAATTTAAGGGGCGTAACACTTCCTTTCCTTCTCCCCTCATACCCCTCATACCCCTCGTATCCCTCGTATCCCTCGTATCCCTCGTATCCCTCGTATCCCTCGTATCCCTCATATCCCTCATATCCCTCATATCCCTCATATCCCTCATATCCCTCATATCCCTCATACCACTCGTA